>JANXVW010000071.1 GCA_025351455.1 Betaproteobacteria bacterium
AACTGAGGGCGATACATCGTCGGCTGTGGTGTGGGAATGGAGGCATTTGGGTCGCCCATGTTAGCCCAAGCGATCAGGCCACCTTTGAGAATGGTTTCCGGTTTGACTCCGAAAAATGCAGGCTTCCACAACACCATATCTGCGAGTTTCCCGATTTCGATACTGCCGACCTCGTGGGAAATGCCGTGAGTGATTGCGGGGCAAATCGTATATTTCGCCACGTAGCGGAGCGCACGGAAATTGTCTGCTGCGGGGTGGCCCGGCCCTTCCAGTTTACCGAACTGGACTTTCATTTTGTGCGCCGTTTGCCAGGTCCGCATAACCACCTCGCCCACCCGCCCCATGGCCTGCGAATCGGATGAAATCATGCTGAACGCGCCGAGGTCGTGGAGGATGTCTTCCGCGGCAATGGTCTCGCGGCGGATGCGCGACTCGGCGAAGGCGACGTCCTCGGCAATCGCCGCATCGAGATGGTGGCAGACCATCAGCATGTCGAGATGCTCGTCGATGGTATTCACGGTATAGGGACGCGTAGGATTTGTCGACGACGGCAACACGTTGGCTTGGCCGCAGGCCTTGATGATGTCCGGCGCATGGCCGCCTCCCGCGCCTTCGGTGTGATAGGTATGAATGGTGCGGCCCTTGAATGCGGCCAGGGTGGTTTCGACGAAACCCGATTCGTTCAACGTGTCCGTATGAATCGCAACCTGTACATCCATTTCGTCCGCGACCGCAAGGCAATTGTCGATCGCCGCCGGCGTGGTGCCCCAGTCCTCGTGCAGTTTCAAGCCGATGACACCAGCAGCCACCTGCTCGCGCAACGGCAGGCGCAGGCTGGCGTTGCCCTTGCCCAGCAAGCCGAAATTCATCGGGAAGACGTCCAGCGCCTGCAGCATGCGCCCGATATGCCACGGCCCCGGGCTGCAAGTCGTTGCAGCCGTGCCAGTGGCCGGCCCTGTCCCGCCGCCGATCATGGTCGTGACGCCGGACATCAATGCCTCCTCGATCTGCTGCGGGCAAATGAAATGGATATGGCAGTCAATGGCGCCGGCCGTGACGATCGAACCTTCGCCGGCGATGATTTCGGTCGCCGCGCCGATGATAATGTTGACGCCGGGCTGGATGTCCGGATTACCCGCCTTGCCGATGCCGCAAATGCGGCCGTTCTTGATGCCGATGTCGGCCTTGACGATGCCGAGGTAATCGACAATCAGCGCATTAGTGATGACGGTGTCCGCCACTTCATGCGCGCGGCGCTGGCTCTGGCCCATGCCGTCGCGGATGACCTTGCCGCCGCCGAACTTCACTTCCTCGCCGTAGATGGTGTGGTCTTTCTCCACCTCGATCCACAATTCGGTATCCGCCAGCCGCACGCGATCGCCCGTGGTCGGGCCGAACATCTCGGCATAAGCCTGCCTTCCGATCGAGCGTGCCATCAAAGTTTCCCCATGATTTTTGCCTGAAACCCGTACACGACTTTCGCGCCGCTCAGCTCGACCAGTTCGACCGTGCGCTCCTGCCCGGGCTCGAAGCGCACCGCTGTGCCGGCGGCAATGTTGAGCCGGAAACCGCGCGCGATATCGCGGTCGAATTTCAACGCCTCGTTGGTCTCGAAGAAATGATAGTGCGACCCCACCTGGATCGGCCTGTCGCCGCTGTTGGCCACTTTCACGGTGATCGTCTTGCGCCCGACGTTGATCTCGATCTCGCCGTCTTTTGTTTTTATCTCACCTGGAATCACGCTTACCTCCCTCAATTTTCACCACGTATCTCTTTCACCGCAAAGACGCAAAGAACGCGAAGAAAGGCTGGTGAAGTTGTGCATATCAAACACTTAAATTCTGCGCGTTCACCCTCTACGCTCATCTTGCAGTTTCTGCCTGTCCTACTTATTTTGCGTACCTTTGCGCCCCTTTGCGTCTTTGCGGTGAGTGATATGTTTTAGACAATAGGATGATGGACCGTGACGAGCTTGGTACCGTCGGGAAACGTCGCCTCGATCTGGATTTCCGGGATCAATTCGGCGATGCCGTCCATTACATCTGAACGCGACAGCAACGTGGTGCCATAGCTCATCAGTTCGGCGACCGTCCTGCCATCGCGGGCACCTTCCATGATCGCGGCCGATATGAACGCAACCGATTCCGGATAGTTGAGTTTCAGTCCCCTTGCCTTGCGCCGCTCTGCGACCAGAGCCGCGGTGAAAATCAGCAGCTTGTCTTTTTCTCTCGGTGTCAGTTCCATGATTCGCTTTGGCTCTCCCGTCGTTCCTCGTTCCTCATCTCTTATGGTCGCAGACCGGTATCCCGCAACGCGGGGCGTCCCTGATTTTTATGTCGCCCAGATCCGCGGAACGCGTGCCGGCACCTTTGCATACTGCGGCCGCAGATGTTCCCACATCCTCAGGAAGTATGCGCGCGCCACTTCGGACGTTCTGGCCAGACAACGGGCGATGAACACCTCACCCATGGCGCTCACTCCCCACTTGCAGTCGCCGGCCGGCGCGACGGTCCGGCAGAAATCCAGCGCATCGCCGCTGATCACGGCGCCGGCCAGGATGAACGTGGCGCAAATCGGATAGCCCGCCATGCCGACCGGCGAACCAAGCAAAGCGCTGCCGCCTTCGAGCATCCCCAGTTCTTCAAATAACGGTTTCGTGCCGCGCGTCACCCGCAGACGCTGGCGGATTGTCCCCGTCTTCAGGCGTTCGCCGCTGGCCGTGCGGCCCAGGCACATCACGTCCCAGCCGCAGAACACCGCGCCGTCCTGAAGGTCAACGGACAGCGCGTTCTTCGCGCAGGCAGCATCGAAGAAAATGTTCTCCTGCGGCATCCACTCGCAGACCGCGTCGCGCCCGATGGAGAGGCCGACGGATTGCGAGGCTTCGGTGCCGGCCGAACGATACCATTTGGTCGCCCCCGGCGTGGTCAGCAGCGCGTGCGCACCGGTCTCGACCTCGATGTCAATTTCGAGGCGGTCACCGCCGGCGATGCCGCCCGGCGGATGCAAAAGAATCGCATGGCAGACGAGATCCCCCTCGGGATATAGCGCTTTCTGCACCGCGAGCGGACCGTAGCTCGATCGCCTCGCCAGCACGGAGCGCTCGCCGCGGCGTTGAAACACCAGTTGCAGCCCGGCTTGCCAGCCGCGCCGCACGACAGCTTCGACCGGCTTCATACCGCCATGAAGCTGCGCACATTGTCCTTTTCCATGTCCTCACCCAGGCCGCTCTTGACCACTTCGCCGCGCTGGAGCACCACGTAATGGTCCGCCAGTTCCAGGGCGAAATCGTAATACTGTTCCACCAGCAGGATCGCCATGTCGCCGCGTCCGGCCAGCGTCTTGATGACGCGCTCGATGTCCTTGATGATCGACGGCTGGATGCCTTCCGTAGGCTCATCCAGGATCAGCACCTTCGGTTTCATCGCCAGCGCGCGGCCGATGGCAAGCTGTTGCTGCTGCCCGCCCGACAAGTCGCCACCGCGCCGCCCCTTCATCGATTTGAGCACCGGGAACATCTCGAAGATTTCCGCCGGTATGTTCTGCGCTCCGCCCTCCGCCTTGCTGGCAAGCCCCATCATCAGGTTTTCTTCCACCGTCAGCCGCAGAAAAATTTCCCGCCCCTGCGGCACGTATCCCATCCCCAGGCGTACGCGCGCATACGGCGGCAGTTTGGTGACATTCTGGCCGTCGAGCGTGACGCTTCCGCCCGCGACGGGCAGCACGCCCATGAGGCATTTTAGCAGCGTCGTCTTGCCCACGCCGTTACGGCCCAGCAAGGCGGTCACGGCACCACTCGGCACGTCGATGTCGACGTTCCTCAGCGTATGGCTGCCGCCGTAGTATTGGTTCAGTTCCTTGACCTGCAGCACATTAACGTCCCAGATAAACTTCGATCACGCGTTCGTCGTTTTGCACCATGTCCATCGTGCCTTCCGCGAGCACGCTGCCTTCGTGCAGCACCGTGACCACGTTGGCGATCGACTCGATGAACTCCATGTCGTGCTCGACCACCACCACGGAATGCTCGCCCGCAAGGGATTTGAACAATTCCGCGGTGCGTTCGGTTTCCTCGTCCGTCATGCCAGCCACGGGCTCGTCGAGCAGCAGCAGCCTCGGTTCCTGCATCAGCAGCATGCCAATCTCAAGCCACTGCTTCTGGCCATGCGACAGTAGTCCGGCCTGGCGGTCCGCTTCACCGTGCAGCTCGATCAGCTCCAGCGTCTGGGCGATACGATCGAGTTGTTCCGAGGACCGCTTCGCCCGCATGCTGGCCCATACCGTCTTGTCCGTCTTCATCGCCAGTTCGAGGTTTTCGAACACCGAGTGGTTCTCGAATACCGTGGGCTTCTGGAATTTGCGGCCGATGCCCTGGTGCGCGATCTGCGGTTCGGTCAGCCGCGTCAGGTCGATGGTCTGCCCGAAAAATGCGGTGCCCAGGTCGGGCCGGGTCTTGCCGGTGATGACGTCCATCATGGTGGTCTTGCCGGCCCCGTTTGGACCGATCACGCAGCGCAGCTCGCCGGCTTCTACGGTCAGCGTCAGTTTGTTCAGCGCCTTGAAGCCATCGAAGCTGACCGTAATGTCGTCGAGATAGAGGATGGGGCCGTGGCTCAAGTCGACGCCCTCGCCCATCACATGCAGGCCCGCCCCCGTAGCGTCCCCGCTGACGTTGATCTGACCTTCCGTCTCGCTCATTTACGCCTCCATTTCGCGAGATTGATCGCGCCGACGATGCCCTTGGGCAAGAACAGCGTCACCAGGATGAACAGCAGCCCCAGGAAGAACAACCAATACTCAGGGAAGGCTTGCGTGAAGAAACTCTTCGCGCCGTTGACTACACCCGCGCCCAGCAGCGGCCCGATCAGCGTGCCACGCCCGCCGACCGCGACCCAGACCGCGATCTCGATCGAATTGGCCGGAGACATCTCGCTCGGGTTGATGATGCCCACCTGCGGCACGTACAGCGCGCCGGCTATGCCGCACAGCACCGCCGACAGCGTCCAGATGAAAAGCTTGTAGCCCAGCGGGTTGTAGCCCGAGAACATCAGCCTGCTTTCAGAATCGCGGATGGCCGTCAGCACGCGGCCGATCTTGGAACGGATCAGGTAGCGGGTCAGGACAATGGTGCCGATCACCGCCAGCGCGGTAATCGCAAAGATCGTTGCGCGCGTCGACGGCACGGTAATTGGATAACCGAGAACGCGCTTGAAATCCGTGAAGCCGTTGTTGCCGCCGAAGCCGGTATCGTTACGGAAGAACAGCAGCATGAACGCAAAGGTCATCGCCTGCGTGATGATCGAGAAATAAACGCCCTTGATGCGCGAGCGGAATGCGAAGAAGCCGAACACAAGGGCCAGCAGAGCCGGCACGATGACGACGAGTGCCGCGCACCAGAGGAAGCTGTCGGAATTGGTCCAGTACCAGGGAAATTTCTTCCAGTCGAGAAACACCATGAAGTCCGGCAGATCGGATTGGTACTGGCCTTCGCGCCCGATCTGGCGCATCAGGTACATGCCGAACGCGTAACCACCGAGCGCGAAGAAGACGCCGTGGCCGAGCGAAAGAATGCCGGTATAGCCCCAGATCAGGTTCATCGCCATCGCCACGATGGCATAGCACATGATTTTGCCGACGAGCGTGACGGTGTAGGCCGATACGTGAAATGCACTGCCTTCCGGGACGAAGACGTACAGGCACGGCAGCAATACCAGCGCGATGAACGCGAATGCCAGCAGCGCGATCCAGCCGCCGCGAGTGAAGAACGGCTCGCTGCGAGGCACGTAGCGCAAGACGGGATTTTCAGTTTTCAATCGCCCGCCCCTTCAATGCGAACAATCCCTGCGGCCGCTTCTGGATGAAGGCGATGATCAACACCAGCACCAGGATCTTGGTCAGCACCGCGCCGATGTGCGGTTCGAGGAATTTCGACAGCACGCCGAGCCCGAGCGCCGCGTAGACGGTACCGGCAAGCTGGCCAACCCCCCCGGTGACCACGACCATGAAGGAATCGATGATGTAGCCCTGCCCCATGTCGGGACCGACATTGCCGATCTGCGAAAGAGCGACGCCGGCCAGGCCCGCGATGCCGGAACCCAGGCCGAACGCCATCAGATCGATGCGCGCAGTGGGCACCCCGACGCAGGACGCCATCGCGCGATTCTGCGTGACGGCGCGCACGAAC
>JANXVW010000078.1 GCA_025351455.1 Betaproteobacteria bacterium
TGGCCAAAAAAGCGAAGGTGGAGACGACCGGCGACGACATGCGCGAAGGGCTTACCTGCATACTTTCGGTGAAGTTGCCGGATCCGAAGTTTTCGTCACAGACAAAAGACAAACTGGTTTCCTCCGAAGTGCGTCCGGTCGTCGAGGACGCGATATCGAAGACGCTGCATGACTGGCTGCTCGAAAGGCCGGCCGATGCCAAAGTGATCGTCAGCAAGATCATCGATGCGGCACGCGCACGGGAGGCCGCGCGCAAGGCGCGAGAAATGACCCGCCGCAAAGGCGTCCTCGAAGGTTTCGGGCTGCCCGGCAAACTGGCCGATTGCCAGGAAAAAGACCCAGCGTTATGCGAGCTCTACCTGGTGGAAGGGGACTCGGCCGGCGGCTCGGCGAAGCAGGGCCGCGACCGCAAATTCCAGGCGATCCTGCCACTCAAGGGCAAAATCCTGAACGTCGAACGCGCCCGCTTCGACAAACTGGTGTCGTCGCAAGAAATCGCCACCCTGATTACGGCGCTGGGTACGAGCATCGGCAAGGACGACTACAAGCCCGAGAAATTGCGCTACCACCGCATCATCATCATGACCGACGCCGACGTGGATGGATCTCACATCCGCACGTTGCTACTGACATTCTTCTACCGGCAGATGCCCGACCTTGTCGAGCGCGGCCACATCTATATTGCGCAACCGCCCCTATACAAAATCAAGCATGGCAAGGAAGAACGCTATCTCAAGGATGATCACGAGTTGAAGGAGTACCTGCTGCGACTGGCGCTGAAGGATGCCGAACTTCATCCGGGCGGCGCTCGCCCGCCGCTCGCCAATGAGGCGCTGGAAGAAGTCGCCCGTTCCTACATCCTCGCGGAAGCGGTCATTGAGAGGCTCGCGAAGCGTATTGATCCGATTGTCTTGGCCGCCTTGCTTAGAGATCCAGAAATTGTCAGTCTCGCGGACGCCGCCGCCGCAGAGCAATCGGCACAGCGGCTGATGCTGCTTTGCCGTGTTCCGGGGCTGGTAATCGAGCCCCGCTACGACCAGAAGAACGAGGCACAGGTTCTCGCGATCAAGCGCATGCAACACGGCAATCTGCGAGTTGGCTATCTGGACAACGACTTCCTCGGAAGCGGCGACTACACCCAGATCAAGCAGACCGCGCATGTTCTTCAAGGGCTGCTCAACCCGGGTGCCTTTGTCAAACGCGGCGAGCATGAACACCGGATTAACGAGTTCAAGGAAGGACTGGACTGGTTGCTCGACGAAGTGAAGAAAGGCGTGTCGATCCAGCGCTACAAGGGGTTGGGAGAAATGAATCCGGAGCAGTTGTGGGAGACCACCATGGATCCCGCGTCACGGCGTCTGTTGCGCACGCAGATCGAGGACGCCATTACCGCAGACGAGATATTCACCACGCTGATGGGCGACATGGTCGAACCGCGGCGTGCGTTCATCGAAACCAACGCGCTCGGGGTACGTAACCTCGACGTGTAAACTTGGCCTCAGGCGGCCTTGCGTTTGCCGCCTTTGGCGGCCGGTTGCTTCTTCGCCTTGGTCTTCGCGGTCTTTGCAAGCTTCGCGGGTTCATCCGGTTTTGCTGCTTTTGCCGGCTTGGCCGGCTTTCCCGCCTTCCCCGCTTTGACTGGTTTCCCGGATTTCGCTGCCTTCGCCGAAAGCAATTCGAGGGCTTCCTCGAGCGTGATCTTTTCCGGATCGATCGACGGGGGAATGGTCGCGTTGACCTTGCCGTATTTCACATAGGGACCGTAGCGGCCGCTGTGGACCGCCACGGACCGGTTGTCCTCCGGATGCGCCCCCAGCGATCTGCCTCCACCGCCCGCCGCTTTCTTTTCCGCCAGCAGTTCGACGGCGCGGGTCAGCGTGATGTCGTGCACGCTCTCGGCCTTCGGGATGGATTTGAACATGCCGTCATGTTTTACATACGGTCCGAAACGGCCGATATTTGCCTCGACCCCCTTGCCGGAGTCAGGATGGTCGCCAAGCTTGCGCGGCAAGGCGAGCATTTTCAGCGCGGTATCCAGATCGGCTGAAGCGACGGGGATATTCTTCGGCCAGGCAGCACGCTTGGGTTTGATCGTCTTGTCTTCCGGCGTCGGTCCCAGCTGCACGTAGAAGCCGTATGGACCCTTCATGAGTAAGATGTCCAGATCGGTGACCGGATCTTTGCCGACCACGACTGGTCCCGCGGGCTGATCTCCCCACGGACGCGTGTAATCGCAATCCGGATAACCGCTGCAGCCGACGAACAGGCCGCGGCGGCTGTTCTGCAGGAATAATTGTTTGGCGCACTTTGGGCAGGCTTCTTCGAGCGGGCTTCCCCGTGCGACTTTCTCCTTGGATTTCAGGGTGCGCGCGAAGTCCTTCCAGAACTCTTTGAGCACCGGCACCCATTCGCGGTCGCCATTAGATATCTCGTCGAGTTCTTCTTCCAGGCGCGCGGTAAATCCGTAATCGACGTAGTGATTGAAGTGAGACGTCAAAAAACCGTTGACCAGCCGGCCAATATCGGTGGGCATGAAACGCTTCTTCTCGAGCAAGGAATAGCCACGGTCCTGCAGCGTCGAAATGATGTTCGCGTACGTCGACGGCCTGCCGATGCCGTATTCTTCCAGCGTCTTCACCAGGCTTGCCTCCGTGTAGCGCGGGGGGGGTTGCGTGAAATGCTGCTCGCCGAATATGCGATCGACCGGCACGGACTCTTTCTCTTCGAGCAGCGGCAACCGGACTTCCTGTTCCTGCTCGGTGTCGTCCGCATCCTCCAGATAGACAGCCATGAAACCAGGGAAGACCAGGATTTGCCCGCTTGCGCGAAATAGCGTATCTGCGCGGCCGGCAGCCAGATCCACCGAGGTTGTATCGTATTTGGCAGGCGTCATCTGGCAGGAAAGCGTGCGCTTCCAGATCATTTCGTAGAGTGCCGCCTGATCCGCAGTCAGGTATTTGCGGATGGCGTCCGGTGTGCGCTCGATC
>JANXVW010000123.1 GCA_025351455.1 Betaproteobacteria bacterium
CCGCGAGCGCGCCGACGAACCCGCTGACCGAACCCACCGACAGGTCGATGTGTCCGGCAACGATCACCAGCAGCATGCCCAGCGCCATGATGACGATGTAGCTGTTCTGCAGTACCAGATTGGTCAGGTTCAGCGGCTGCATTAAGGTGCCGTCGGTCATGACCTGGAAGAACACCATGATCGCGATCAGCGAGAGCAGCAGGCCGTATTCGCGCAAATGGCCGCGCATCCATCCGGCTCCGCCAGCAGCGGGTTGTTGGGATTTTGGCGTCGTATCGGTCGCGGCGGCGGTTTCGTTTTGCATGGTGGGTCGATGCGTCAGTTGAGTTGATCGCGGACGATGGCCTGCATGATCTTCTCCTGTGTCGCTTCGCCGGGGCCGGATCCGGCGCGGTCGAACTCGGCGACGAAGCGGCCGTTGTTCATCACGGCGATGCGATCGCACATGCCCAGCAGTTCCGGCATTTCCGACGAGATCATGATAATGCACTTGCCTTCGTCCGCGAGGGCGTTGATCAGTGTGTAGATTTCGTACTTGGCGCCGACGTCGATGCCGCGCGTGGGTTCGTCCAGGATCAGCACCTCCGGGTCGGCGAACAGCCACTTGCTCAGCACGACTTTCTGCTGGTTGCCGCCCGACAGGTTGACCACCGGCTGGAAGACGCTGGAACAGCGGATGCGCAGACGCTTGCGGAAGTCGCCGGCCACGGCATACTCCCGGCCGTCGTCGATCACCCCGGCCGAAGCCACGGCCGGCAGGTTGGCCAACGACACGTTACGCCGCACTTCGCTGCCAAGGACCAGGCCGAGCGCCTTGCGGTCTTCGGTAACGTAGGCAAGGCCCGCTTCCACTGCGCGCGCCACCGAACTGACGTCGATCTCCCGGCCGTGCAAACGCACGCGGCCACTGACGCCGCGGCCCCATGCACGACCGAATAGGCTCATCGCAAACTCGGTCCGCCCGGCGCCCATCAGGCCGGCGATGCCGAAGATCTCCCCGCGCCGCACGGCCAGCGACACGCCCTTGATGACCTCGCGCTCGTGGTGGATCGGATGGTGCGCATGCCAGTCGTCGACTTCGAACACGACCTCGCCGATTTTCGCCGAGCGCGGCGGGAAACGCTCATCCATCTCGCGCCCGACCATCGCCTTGATCATGCGGCTTTCGCTTGCGGGGCCCTGGCGGCAATCGATGGTCTCGATGGTCGAGCCGTCACGCAATACGGTGATCGAGTCGGCCACCCGCGCCACTTCGTTGAGCTTGTGCGAAATCAGGATGCAGCTTATGCCTTGCGCTTTGAGCCCTTGCAGGAGTTCGAGCAGCGCATCCGAGTCGGTCTCGTTCAGGCTCGCCGTGGGCTCGTCCAGGATCAGCAGCTTGACCTCTTTGGACAACGCCTTCGCGATTTCGACCAACTGCTGCTTGCCCACGCCAAGGTCGGTGACGCGTGTTGCGGGCGATTCATCCAGGCCCACCTTGGCGAGCAACTCGCGCGTTCGCGTGAAAGCCTTGTTCCAATCGATGATGCCGAACTGCGACGGCTCGTTGCCGAGGAAGATGTTCTCCGCAATCGACAGCAGCGGCACGAGCGCCAGCTCCTGGTGGATGATGATGATGCCGAGCTTTTCGCTGTCGTGGATGCCCCTGAAGCGGCGCTCCTGGCCCTGAAAGACGATCCTGCCGGTGTAATCGGGATACGGGTAAACCCCGGACAAAACTTTCATCAACGTCGATTTGCCGGCGCCGTTTTCGCCGACTACGCCATGGATCTCGCCGCTGTTCACGACGAGATTGACGTCGGCCAGCGCATGAACGCCGGGAAACGTCTTGCCGATACCGCGCATCTCGAGGATCGTTTCGGACATGATCGAGCGCAATTGTAGTCCCGGACAATATCCGGCCGGTCGGCACCCTGCGGCGCCGTCCGGCCGGACCCCCTTCGCAGAACCCGGTTACTTGACCTGTGCTTCGGTGTAGTAACCGCTGTCGATCAAAATGTGCTTCCAGTTGGTCTTGTCCACGGCTACCGGCTTGAGCAGGTATGACGGCACGACCTTGATGCCGGTGTTATAGGTCTTGGTGTCGTTGATCTGCGGCT
>JANXVW010000168.1 GCA_025351455.1 Betaproteobacteria bacterium
GCTCTCCAGCGCGCACTACTGGCTGGCGGAATGCCACATCGACGGACTGCGCGTCGACGCGGTGGCCTCGATGCTGTATCTGGATTATTCGCGCAAGGCCGGCGAATGGATTCCGAACAAATATGGCGGCCGTGAAAATCTGGACGCCATCGATTTCCTGCGCGAACTGAACGTCATGGTGCACCGTGATTTTCCCGGCGCGCTGACTTGCGCGGAAGAATCCACGGCCTGGCCGATGGTTTCGCGGCCGGTCTACCTCGGCGGACTCGGATTCTCCATGAAATGGAACATGGGGTGGATGAACGACACGCTGGCCTATATCCACAACGATCCGGTGCACCGCCGCTTCCATCACAACCAGCTCACGTTCGGCCAGATCTACGCTTACAGCGAGAATTTCCTGCTGCCGCTGTCGCACGACGAAGTGGTGCACGGCAAGGGCTCGCTGCTCGGCAAGATGCCGGGGGACGCGTGGCAGAAGTTCGCCAATGTCAGGCTGCTGCTGGCCTACCAGTTTCTCGCGGCGGGCAAGAAACTCAATTTCATGGGCAACGAATTTGCGCAGGGACGCGAATGGCGCGCGGGCGGCGAGCTCGACTGGGGACTGCTCGGCATCGACTGGCACCGCGGCGTGCAGACCATGACGCGCGATCTTTCCCGCCTGTACCGTACCGAGCGGGCGTTGCACGAGCTCGATTTCGAACCGGACGGGTTTCGCTGGATCGACTGCAACGATTCGGACCAGTCGATCCTTTGCTTTGAGCGCCGTGCCCGCGATGGATCGTCCATCGTGGTGGCGCTCAACTTCACGCCCGTGCCCCGGCACGGCTATCGTGTCGGCCTGCCGAAACCCGGCGCGTGGCGCGAAGTGTTCAACAGCGATTCGGTGTTCTACGCCGGCTCCAACGCCGGCAATGCCGGCATCATTGCCTCGCAGCCCTTCCCCTGGATGGGCCACGATCAATCGGCCGCCATCGCACTGCCCCCGCTTGGTGCCCTTGTCCTGCGGTGTGAAGGGCCGTGAATTCCGTGAATGTCGTGAATACGTGAATGCCGCGACGCCTTTGGCTTCTTCAATGCCGTGATGAGATCGCGGTTTTTACGACATTCACGTTATTCACGACATTCACGATTTTCACGGCTCTGACCGTTAAAATCCGCTGATCCTTCGAAACATCAATACGTCGATGGCGTCCGCCGAGAAACTCAAAGTCCTTTTCGCCACTTCGGAAATCGCGCCGCTGATCAAGACCGGCGGACTCGCCGATGTCAGCGCCGCGCTGCCGGTGGCGTTGAATGCGCTCGGCGTGGACATCCGTGTGCTTGTGCCCGGCTATCCGCAGGTCATGGGGGCGCTCAAGACGCGCAGCCGGGTGGCAACATTGCCCGGATTGCCGGGCATCCCCCCTGCGTCCCTGATCGCGTCAAAGCTTCCCTCCGGCCTGCCGCTGCTCGTGGTCGAATGTCCGATCTATGACCGCAACGGCGGACCCTATCAGGACGCGACAGCCACCGATTGGCAGGACAACGACCTGCGCTTCGGCCTGCTGTCCTACGTCGGCGCGCTGTTGTCTACTCCAGGTTCGCCGTTTGCTGCCTGGAAGCCGGACATCGTGCATTGCAACGACTGGCAGACAGGGCTCACGCCGGTCTACCTGAATTATGTGCATGGACCGCGGGCACGCACCGTCATGACCATCCACAATCTGGCCTTTCAGGGTATTTTTCCCCCGCAGAGCGCGAACCGGCTGGGGCTGCCGCCGCAGGCATTTTCGATCGACGGCGTCGAGTATTACGGCAACCTGTCCTTTCTGAAGGGGGGGTTGCAGTTTGCCGATCGCATCACGACGGTAAGCCCGAGCTATGCGCGGGAGATCCAGACTGAGCAACTGGGAATGGGGCTGCAAGGGCTGCTTTCCCGTCGCAAGGACAGGCTCACCGGAATACTGAACGGCATAGACACCGATGCATGGGATCCGGAATCCGACCCTTACATCGAACGCTATTACAACGCGGCGCGGCTGGCCTCGAAGCAGGACAACAAGCGCGCGTTGCAATTGCGCATGGGCCTGCAGGATTCGCCGCAAACTCCGCTGTTCGGGGTGGTGAGCCGGCTGACAGACCAGAAAGGTCTCGACGTGCTGGCCGACATCGTGGACGACCTCGTTGAATTGCCCGCACAGCTGGCCGTACTCGGCTCGGGGGACCCGGCCCTGCAGCGCCGTTATCAGGCGCTCGCGCAGGACCACGCCGGCCAGGTTGCAGTGCAGATCGGATTCGACGAGGGCCTGTCCCACCAGATTGAGGCCGGGGCCGACCTGTTCGCGATGCCCTCGCGCTTCGAGCCTTGCGGTCTGAACCAGATGTACAGCCAGCGCTACGGCACGCCGCCGCTGGTGCACGGCACCGGCGGCCTGCTCGATTCGGTTGTCGATTGCTCACCGGCTACGTTGAAGGATCACACCGCGTCCGGATTCGTCTTCGCGCCGCTCGATGCGGTCACGCTGCTCGAGAATTGCCGCCGTTCCGTTGCGGCCTATGGCGACCAGAGAACCTGGCGGCAGTTGCAGAAAAACGGCATGAAACGCGACTTCAGCTGGGAAGCCCGCGCGCAGCAGTACTTGGACCTCTATCGCGCACTGCCTGTTGGCTAGGCAGGTGCTGCCTGGAGTAAAATGTTTGTTCTTCGCCGCAGGGTTGTTTTGGAAAGGCGGCGCCAAAAAACAACACTGGATGGAGGAGGCTGAAATGATCGGTGATCGCATCGAAGTCAACATGGCCGGCGGACTCGACATTGCCCTGCCGCGGATGGTGCATGTGCGCCAGAAGTTCCAGACAAAGAAACTCGACAGCGTCACCAGGACCGTGGTCGAGCAATTCAAGCGCCCGGAAGTGCGGGCCAGGGTCAAGCCGGGCATGACCATCGCCGTCGGTTGCGGCTCGCGCGGCATCAACAACATTGCCGAATGCACCAAGGCCGTCGTCACCGAGTTAAAGGCGCTCGGCGCCAAGCCGTTCATTTTCCCGGCGATGGGCAGCCACGGCGGCGCCACTGCCGAAGGCCAGCGCGAAGTGCTGGAAGGTTACGGCATCACCGAGGCCTTTGTGGGATGCCCGGTCAAGTCCAGCATGGACGTCGTGGAACTGGGCAAGCTCGATGACGGAATGCCGGTATACATGGACAAGCACGCCGCCGAAGCCGACGCGATTGTCATCATCCCGCGCGTCAAGCCGCATACCAACTTCCGCGCCCCGATCGAATCCGGCATCGTCAAGATGCTGACCATCGGCCTGGGCAAGATCATCGGCGCCACTACGCTGCATACCTACGGCATGGACATGTTCGGCGAACTGCTGCCGAAAACGGCGAGGCTCATCCTCGCGAAAAAGAATGTCCTGTTCGGCGTTGCGATGGTGGAGAACGCCGCGGATGAAACCGCGATCATCGAGATCGTTCCATCCGAACAGATTTTCGATCGCGAACCGGTGCTGCTGGCCAAGGCCAAGGAACTCATGCCGCGCCTGCAGTTCGATGAGATCGATGTGCTGGTCGTGGAAAAAATCGGCAAGAACATTTCCGGTTCGGGCATGGACCCCAACATTACCGGCCGCAATTGCCGCTTCATCGAATGGAACATGAAACCCTTCGTGAAGAAGATCGCCGTGCTCGGCCTGACGCCCGAAACGCATGGCAATGCCTGCGGCATCGGCGGCGCGGATGTCACTACCATGAAGTTGTACAAGGAACTCGACGTCGCCAAGACTTACGCGAATATCATTACGTCGACTTACCTGGATGGCGGCGCGATCCCGATCATCATGAACACCGACGAAGACGCAATTCGCCTTGCCGTCAAGACCGTGGTCAGAGTCAAGCCGCAGGACACCAAGATCGTGCGCATCGCCACCACGCTGGAGATCATGGACATCCATGTTTCCGAGCCGATGCTGCCGATCATCAAGGCGAACCCGTCGATGTTCGAAATCGTCGGCAGTCCGGAAGCGTTCAAGTTCGACGCCAAGGGCAACCTCTATCCGATGCTGGGAAAACACCGGGAGCATGCCGCGGCCTGATCGCGGCATTCCCGAAATGCACATCCATCTCGACGCGGTAGGCGGCGTGGCGGGCGATATGTTCATCGCCGCCATGCTCGATGCGTTTCCCGATCTGCGCGACGGCATGCTGG
>JANXVW010000187.1 GCA_025351455.1 Betaproteobacteria bacterium
TACTGAAGGCTGCAAGCAGATCAAGGCAAAGGGAGGAATAACCTTTGCCCAGGACGAGTCTGCCGAGATCGACAGCATGCCTCGCCGCGCTGAGGCGGAAGGCTGTATTGATTTTGTTCTGCCACCCGAACAAATTGCAGATGAACTGCAAAGACTGGCTCTTCTGCGGAAGTAGGCCTGTGCCATGGCGACGTCTATAGCGCCTTCACGATGTCGGGCTCTAGCCGCAAGTCCTCCGTCACGTGTGCCGTTGCTTCCGTTCTTCGCTTGAACCCGCAGGACGCGGCCGCGGCGCCGTCGGGTGTCAACGCCCTAGGCAGCCGACGGAAAGCATGCCGGCCCGATAGGCTCGAAGCTCTTGTAGGTCAGAATAAATTCCTGATGTCCTAGTTCTTCCGACTTGGTCTGTTCGCCGTTGGCGACACGGATGATCAGGTCGTAGATCTCACGACCGACTTCGTCGAGCGTGGCGTGGCCTTCAAGGATGCGGCCTGCATCCACGTCCATGTCGTCGGACATGCGCTTGTAGGTATGCGGATTCGCGCAGACCTTGATCACTGGCGCGATGGCTGAGCCGACCACCGATCCGCGGCCGGTGGAGAACAAACTCAGGTGACTGCCGCACGCCATGAGTTCGGCGATCTCGGCGTTGTCGCTGATGTTGGGAAAACCGAACAACGGTTCGCCGTCCGGCACGACGTCGAGCAGATACAGCCCGCTGCGGATCGGCACGTCGCCCGGCTTGATGATGCCGGAAATCACGGATTGCCCTGACTTCGCATAGGCGCCGAGCGACTTCTCTTCGATGGTAGTCAGTCCTCCATCTGCATTGCCCGGCCCGATGCTGGCATGTCCGTAAGTCGCGTAGTATTTCGCCGCCTTGGCGACGGTCTTGACGATCTCTTCGCCGAGCACCGGATTCTCCGCGCGCTTGGCCATCCAGTGCTCCATGCCGATGAGTTCGCCGGTCTCCTCGAAAATACAGGTGGCGTTTTGCTCGACCAGGAAATCGAAAGCCCGGCCCATCGCCGGGTTCGCGGTCAAGCCGCTGGTTGCATCCGAGCCACCGCAAATGGTGCCGACGATCAGTTCGTCGAGCGTCATGTTCGCGCGTGGGGTGCCTTCCAGTTGCTTCAATGTCTGCTCGATCCAGGCTTTGCCTTCGGCGATAGTCTTGCGCGTGCCGCCGGTGCTCTGGATTTCGAGCAGCTTGACCGGGCGTCCGGACTTGCGGACGGTTTCCAGCAGCTTGCCCTTGTTGAAACCTTCGCAGCCCAGCGAAACCAGCAGCGCGCCGCCGACATTCGGGTGCGTGCACAGGCGTTCCATCATCTTGTGTGAATACACGTTGGGAAAGCAGCCCGGGAAGCCGATGAGGTGCGCGCCTTGTTCGCGGAACGGGTAATAGATCTCGCGCGAGACGTGATGCGCGCATTCGACCAGGTAGGCGACGACGACGGTATTGCGGATGCCCTTGCGCCCATCGGCACGGAGATAGGCATTGATCATGATCAGTGCTCCTTGAAGAACTGGTGCCCCTCGTCGAGGGTGTAGGTCGGGATGTAGTCGCTGGTGACGTTGTGGATGTGTATCGAATCGCCCGGCACGATATCCTGCGTCGCCACGCCAATCGGCGCGCCGTATTTGGTGATGCCGCCGCCCTTCGCGACTTTCAGGAACGCGAACTTGTGGCCGGTTTCCATAGCCGACTTGAGCGTCACGGTGACGCCCATGACCTGCAAGGTCGTGCCGGCGGGAATGTCCGATTTCGCAATCGCCACGTTATCCCCCGGCGCCAGCACCAGCACCCTTGGGTCTGTTTTTTCTCCAACTTCAGCCATATTCGATACCTCAAGAATACCGAAATGTTTTCACCGCAAAGACGCAAAGGTCGCAAAGGAAAGGAAATTCAACAAGCAGAAATATTCGGTGGCTCATCAACCGGCGCCGAACCAGTTAATTGTGTGGCTTTTCCCGTTTCTGTTTCCCTTCGCGTCCTTTTCGTCTTTGCGGTGAAAATAGAATTGTTACTTTCCTAATTTGGAAATCCGTCGCGTGATGTCCTTGCGCTTGAACACCGACGGCTGCAGCCTGGTACCGAGGCCCGGGCCCTTGGGCGCTGTGATAAAGCCGTTCTTGACCGGCGGCAGTTCGGTCACCAGTTTGCCGTACCAGTCATAATAGAACGCCCGCACCATTTCCTGCACCAGCGTATTCGGGCAATTCATCGACAGATGCACCGATGCGGTCAGCAGGATCGGGCCAGTGCAATCGTGCGGTGCGACGGGAAGCTGATACGCCTCGGCCATGGTGGCGATTTTCTTGGATTCCGACAGGCCGCCGGTCCAGCCGACGTCCAGCATGCATACCGAGACGGCTTGTTTTTCGAATAATTCGCGGAAACCCCAGCGCGTGCCCAGCGTCTCCGATGCCGTAACCCAGACATTGGTGCGGTGGGCGTAGTCGGCCACCGCGTCGATATTGTTCATCTTGATCGGGTCTTCGTACCAGAACGGATCGAACTGCTCAAGCGCCTCGGCGATGCGAATGGCGGTAGGCAGGTTCCACATCGAATGGAATTCGACGTGGATGTCCATCTTGTCGCCGACGGCCTTGCGGATCTGCTCGAAGGGGCGCATGGCCTTCTTCAGGTCAGCATTCGAAATGTAGCTGCCGTTTGAAGCTTCCGCGGCTTCGTCGAACGGCCAGATTTTCATGCCGTGAATGCCCATCTCCAGCAGCGACTTGGCCAGTTCGCCGGCATCGGTCTTGAATGCCATCAGGTCTTCGTAAGGCCGGTTCTTCTTGTCGATCTTCGTGGGCAGACCGAAATTCTCGGTGCCCTGGGTCGGCTTGGCGCGGACATACTGGTAACCGGCGCAGGTGTTGTACACGCGGACCTTGTAGCGCGAAGCCCCACCGAGCAGCTGATAGATCGGTTGGCCGGTGACCTGGCCGAAGAGATCCCACAGTGCGATATCGATCGCGGAGGCGGCGCGCATTTCCACGCCGACGCTGTTGAAGCCCAGATAAGTGTTCAGAAAATGCCGGCTGTGCTTGTCGATTTCCAGCGGATTTTTGCCGAGCAGGTATTCCGCGCAGGTCTGGTGGATGTGCTCCGCCACCGGCGCGACTGCGTAAAAAGTTTCCCCAAGCCCGACGATGCCTTCGTCGGTGTGGATCTGCACCCACAGCACGTTCGGGAATTC
>JANXVW010000198.1 GCA_025351455.1 Betaproteobacteria bacterium
AGGTATAGTTCCGGCCCTCCGGGGTGTAACGCAGCCTGGTAGCGTGCCTGCTTTGGGAGCAGGATGTCGGGAGTTCGAATCTCTCCACCCCGACCAGATACTGAAGGTCTGCCCGGTCAGAGACGTGCCCGTAGCTCAACCGGATAGAGCACCAGCCTTCTAAGCTGGGGGTTACAGGTTCGATTCCTGTCGGGCACGCCAGTGCACCCCAACGTCTCTGGTCATTTTGGGTTTCAAGTGGTGGCTGTAGCTCAGCTGGTAGAGTCCCGGATTGTGATTCCGGTTGTCGTGGGTTCGAGTCCCATCAGCCACCCCATCTTCTTCTACCCGCAGTTTTTTCCGCGCTTTCCGATGATCCGCCATCCATGATAGTCCTGCGCGCCCTGCAACTGCGGCGCGGCGTCAAAGTGTTGTTCGAAGACGCCAGCCTGACTTTCAACCACGGCCAGAAAATCGGCGTCACCGGCGCCAACGGCAGCGGAAAATCCAGCCTTTTTGCGCTCCTGCTCGGCGAACTGCACCAGGACGCGGGCGACCTGGAGATCCAGCCTGGCCTGGTCGTCGCCCACGTTGCGCAGGAAACGCCCGCCACGCACCAGCTCGCCATCGAGTATGTGCTCGACGGCGACGCGGAACTGCGCCAGCTCGAGCGCGACCTTGCGGCCGCGGAACAAGCACACAACGGCACGCGCATTGCCGAACTGCACGAAGACCTGCACCGGGTCGGCGGTTATGCGGCGCGCGCCCGCGCGGCGCAGCTCATGCACGGCCTGGGCTTTGTCGATGCGGAGATCGAGAGGCCAGTGGAGCAATTTTCCGGGGGCTGGCGGGTGCGCCTGAACCTGGCGCGGGCGCTGATGTGCCGTTCCGACTTGCTGCTGCTCGACGAACCGACCAACCACCTGGACCTGGATGCCATCGTCTGGCTCGAGCAATGGCTGTCGGGCTACCCGGGCACGCTGCTGATGATTTCGCACGATCGCGAGTTTCTCGACACCGTGGCGAACGCGATCTGCCAAATCGAGAACCAGCGCGTGCGCTTGTTTGCGGGTAACTATTCCGCATTCGAAACGCAGCGCGCGATGCAACTTTCCCAGCAGCAGGCGACTTTCGTGAAGCAGCAACGCGAAATTGCGCACCTGCAATCCTTTGTCGATCGCTTCAAGGCCCAGGCCACCAAGGCGCGCCAGGCGCAAAGCCGCATCAAGGCACTCGCGCGCATGGAGAAAATCGCCGCGGCGCATGTGGATACCCCGTTCGAATTTGCCTTCCGCAAGCCGGCGGTGCAATCGGATCCGATGCTGGACCTCGATGGCGTCGACGCCGGCTACGGCGATACTGCGGTGCTGCGCGGCATCCGCATGACGCTGCGCCCGGGAACACGCGTGGGTCTGCTCGGGCGCAACGGCGCCGGCAAATCGACGATGATGAAGCTGCTTGCGGGCGTATTGACCCCGCTCGCGGGCCAGCGTGTGGAAGGCAAGGGCCTGCAGATCGGCTACTTTGCCCAGCATCAGCTCGAACAATTGCGCCCCGACGAGAGCGCGCTATGGCACCTGACACGCCTGTCGCCGAAGACGCGTGAACAGGAGCTGCGAGATTTCATCGGCGGATTCAATTTCCACGGTGACCAGGCGACCGAACCGGTGGGGCCGATGTCCGGCGGCGAGAAATCGCGCCTCGCGCTGGCGTTGATCGTCTGGCAGCGGCCCAACCTGCTATTGCTCGACGAGCCGACCAACCACCTGGACCTGGAAATGCGCCACGCGCTGACCCTCGGCCTGCAGGACTACGAAGGCGCGCTGGTACTCGTGTCGCACGATCGCAGCCTGCTACGGGCAACCGCCGACGAGCTTTGGCTGGTCGACGAGGGCAAGGTTGTGGAGTACGACGGTGACCTGGAAGATTATGCCAGGCGCCTGCGCGTCAAGGAGCAGGGGGAGGTTCCCGGCGCGGAGCCGGCAGTCAGCCGCAAGGAGCAAAAGCGCCAGGAAGCCGAAGAACGCAACCGTCGCTTTGCACAGCGCAAGCCGTTGGAGGCGCGCATCCGGTCCGCCGAAAAGGAAATCGAAACGCTCGGTGCGGAAAAATTGCGTATTGAAAAGATGATCGCCGCCCCCGATATGTACGGCGAAGCCAGGAAAGACGACCTCAAGCGCTGCCTGCTGGAGCAGGCGCAAATCGTGAAAAAGCTCCAGGGCGCGGAAGAGCGCTGGATGGTGCTTTCGTCCGAGCTCGAAGCGCTTGTAACAAGCGGTTAGCCGGCGGAACCTGGGTGCTGGCGGTCTTCTAACGGCTCGTTACTTTTTTTGAGAAAGGGCAATACGTGTTCAAACGCATCGTGCTTTTCCTGATCACCAACCTTGCGGTCCTGTTCGTCCTCAATATTACGATGAGGATACTCGGTGTCGATCGCATGCTGGCGCAGTCCGGTGGCGGCCTGAACCTGAGCGCATTGCTGGTCGTTGCCGGCGTGATCGGTTTCGGCGGTTCGCTGTTCTCGCTGGCGATATCCAAATGGTCGGCCAAATTCATGACCGGCGCGAAAGTCATCGACACGCCGCGCACGGAAGCCGAACACTGGCTGGTCGAGACAGTGCGCCGGCAGGCACAGCAGGCGAACATCGGGATGCCGGAAGTGGCCATTTACGAGGCGCCGGACGTCAACGCGTTCGCTACCGGCATGAGCAGGAATAACGCCCTGGTTGCCGTGAGCAGCGGCTTGCTCAACGGCATGACGCGTGACGAAGCCGAAGCGGTGCTCGGCCACGAAATCACCCACGTTGCCAACGGCGACATGGTCACGCTGGCACTCATCCAGGGGGTGGTGAATACCTTTGTAATCTTCCTGTCGCGCATCATCGGCAATCTCGTCGACAAGGTGGTGTTCAAGACCGAACGCGGCAACGGCCCGGCTTTCTGGATCACGTCGATCATCGCCGAACTGGTGCTGGGCATCCTTGCCAGCGTTATCGTGATGTGGTTCAGCCGCCGGCGCGAATTCCGCGCCGATGCGGGTGGCGCATCGCTCGCCGGGCGCGAAAAAATGATCGCTGCCCTGCAGCGGCTCAAACAGGTCCACGAGGCGCCGCGGTTGCCTGCGCAGATGCGCGCTTTCGGCATTTCCGGCGGACAGGCCGGGGGGCTGGCGCGGCTGTTCATGTCGCATCCGCCGCTCGATGAACGCATCGAGGCGCTACGCGCAGGTCGTTAAAACCGGTTTTGGCAGGAACGGACGCCCGCGCAAGCGGGCGTTTTGCTGGCGACTCCGGCGAGTGCGCCTAGGTTAGCAATCGAGCGCTCAGAAGGTGCGCACGCAAACCGAGAGGGTTTGCCCGGCGTCGCGCTCCAGCGTTACTTGTTTGCGTTGCGCGCCTGCCAGCGCCGCGAGCAGCGGCAGCGCGCGCGCGCAGGGATTGCCGTTGCGAAGGCGCTCCAGGGCAACATCGTTCATCCGCGAAATTTCCTGCGGGCGTGCATCCATTTTCACTTCGAGTTCGGCCATCGTCCGATCGGAGCGATCGCGCGTAAAAAGAAGCGCGGCGCCGAACGGTTCGACTACGCGACGCACACCTCCTATTGGCTCGGGATACGGTGCGTCGTATGCTATCAGCAGGACCTCCTGTCGATCGACCTGCACCTGTGCGGCCGCCTCCATCAATCCTATGGCAAAGCTCCAGTCGTATCCGCACAGACTGGTCGAGGGGTGGTGAGAGTGCGTGGCGATGCCCCAGTAACCCGACGGCGCGTTGTGCACCGAATTGTGGAAACGCGTGGGCGAAACCTGCCTGTCCGACCCGGCGAGCGTAGCGCAAATGTCGTTGATGACGTCCCCGTCGCCTCCCGAAGAAACGAACACGGTTGCCACGGAATCGACCGGCCTGCCGGCGGAGGCGAGCGCCTGGTGCCCGACCGCCAGCGCTAATTTGACCATTGAACCGGTGCGCCGGCGCTCAACGGCCGGCAACAGATCCGCAACCGGCGGTGCGAGCGGTGAAGCCTCGTAAGTTTTTTCGCCTGCAAGAATGGCACGGCCGTCGGCCCAGCCCGTCAGTCCAGGTGCCAGGATCGCGACGCTTTCGACCAGCAGCTTCACGCTTGCACCCGCCCGATCAACAGACTGCAGTTGGTGCCGCCGAAACCGAATGCATTGCTCATTGCGATGGCGGGCGCCTGGTTGCGGTTGTCGAGCAGATATCGCAGCCCGAACGCCGGCTCGACCGCGCGAGTATTCACGCTGCCCGGCATGAAGCCGCGTTCGATCGCCAGCGCGCAAATAATGGCGTCGATGGCACCGCACGCACCCAGCGTGTGTCCCGTCCAGCCCTTGGTCGAACTGCACGGGGTGTCGTTGCCGAACACGGCGCAGACCGCCTTGTCCTCGGTGGCATCGTTGCTGCGCGTACCGGTGCCATGCAGATTGATGTAATCCACGCCACTGGGTTGAAGTCCCGCACTCATCAGCGCCTGCTCCATCGCCATGCGCGCGCCCAGTCCTTCGGGATGCGGAGTGGACATGTGGTAGGCGTCGCTGCTTTCGCCCACGCCCAACAACGCTATCGAATCCGCCGACCCGCCGTGCGCCGTTTTTTCGAGCAATACCATGCCTGCGCCTTCGCCGATGGAAATGCCATCGCGATCGGCATCGAAGGGGCGGCACCCGACCGGGGAGAGCAGGCCCAGCGAGCCAAACCCATACAGCGTGGTGAGGCACAGACTGTCGACACCGCCGATCACCGCCGCATCGCAAAGGCCGGCCGCGATCATGCGTGAGGCACTGCCGAACGCCTTGGCGCTCGACGAACACGCGGTGGATATCGCCATCGACGGTCCCGTCAGGCCAAAATAAGTCTGGACGAACCAGGCGACCGAGTAAGTGTTGTGCGTTGTGCCATAGCGAAAGTCCATCGGCAGCGCACCGCTTGCATCGCGCCTGCGGTAGGCGAGTTCCGTTTCGAGAATGCCCGATGTGCTGGTGCCCATGAATACCCCGATGCGGGCGGCCCCATATTTTTCCCGCGCGCCCGCCACTGCCTGCTCGAAGCCGTCCTGGCGCAGGCACAACTGCGCAATCCGGTTATTACGGCAGTCGAATTCGATCAGGTCGTCGCGTACCGGAACGAGCAGGGAATCGGCTATCTGGCCGACGAAAGTGTCCAGCGCAACGGTTTCGAACCCACAGGGGGCAAGACCGGAGCGCATTTCGGCCAGTGCATCTACGGTGGAGTCGAGCCCGATCCCGGCGCTGCTGGCAACGGCAGAGTGATTGAGAAAAAGCGGTTGCACTGATGGTTACCTGTTTGACCCGGAGCGGCATTTGCAATGCGAACGCATCGCGCCTGAGGCGTACCGGCAACCGAGGTTACTTGGCGCCAGATATCGGCGTCAACTGGCTTTTGGCCGGTTTCGTGCGGCAGCGTACCAATGGCTGGAGGGCTAGAGGTTATAATCCACCCGTTAGGAAACTCTGGCTGAAATCACCGGCCTAAACAGGCAATGAATAATATAATCGAATCCACAATCGTCCAAGAGCAGGAACTGGCAGATCTGATCGTCGCGGCGCTGAATCTGGAAATTCAGGCCGGCGACATCGATCCGGAGGCGCCGTTGTATCGCGAAGGCCTCGGCCTGGACTCGATCGACATTCTGGAGATCGCGCTTGCGGTATCCAAGAAGTACGGCTTTCAGTTGCGCTCCGATGACAGCGACAACGTCAAGACTTTCAGTTCGCTGCGCAATTTGAACGAGCATGTCCAGCAAAATCGAACCCGTTAGTCCCCCGCTACACGCCAGTTGGACCAAGGCTGCCCTCCTCACGGCGGGCGTCATCGCCTATCAGGTGCTGGTCTACTGCATGATTGTCGATCAGCCCGATGGCGGCATCGGCGCGGGCCTTATGGTCGCGCCGCTTTTGGTGGTGGTAGCCTGTGTGCTTGCCCGGTCCGTGCGCGGACGCCTCATGCTGGCGCTATTGGCGCTGGCCGCTGGCGTCGGGTTCCTGCTGTGGCGCACTCTGGGAGCCAGTCCGGCGCTGCTCTATCCCGTCCCGTTTCTCACCGTGTACCTGTTCCTGTTGTGGTTGTTCGGACGGACATTGAAAGCGCAGCGGAAACCTCTGATCACGCTGCTTGCAGCCCATGTTCACGGCGAATTACCTGCAGACATCGCCCGCTATACGCGCCAGGTGACATGGGCATGGTGCATCTTCTTCGCGGCCATGGCACTGACGTCGATCCTGTTGTTTGCGCTCGAGCCGCTGCCCGTCTGGTCGGTGTTCAACAACCTGCTGAACCTGC
This sequence comes from Betaproteobacteria bacterium, assembly GCA_025351455.1. Taxonomy (GTDB): domain Bacteria; phylum Pseudomonadota; class Gammaproteobacteria; order Burkholderiales; family JACQAP01; genus JACQAP01. Next base: position 6,297 of record JANXVW010000198.1, read on the forward strand.
CGCTGGTGGTGGCGATGTACCTCGGCGAATATGCGTGGCGGCTGCGGCGCTTTCCGGAATTCCCCCACGCCTCGATCGCCACCGTGTTTCGCGCCTTCCGCAATTTCGATTTCAACCGGCCCGCGGCCGGCCGCTGACACGCATGGCGCAAGTGGCGGCTATCAGCCATGCCGATGCGGCGGATGTGGTTGCGTATAACGGCGGGCAACCAGTGACTGCGGCGTTCTTCCTCGCCGACGTCGAGCGGGTCGCGGAAAGTTTGCCCGCGAGTTCCCACCTGGTCAATTTCTGTGTCGATCGCTACCACTTCGCCGTCGGGCTGATCGCCGCCCTGGTGCGCGGGCAGATAAGCCTGCTGCCGCCGAACCAGACACCCGACATGTTGCGGCAACTGCAGCGCGATTACGCGGGCCTTTATGCGCTAAGCGATTCGCCACAGCAGCCCGCAGTCATCGAAGAGGTGATGTATCCGCAGGCTGCGGAAGATTCCGGGCGGCATTCTTCGACGTCGCGCTTCACGGTGCCCGCGTTTGCCGAAGACCAGGTAGCGGCCATCGCTTTTACCTCCGGCTCCACTGGAAAGCCCACGGCGCATCGCAAGACCTGGGGTGCGCTCGCGCGCGGCGCGGCTGCCGAAGCCGAGCGCTTTGCATTGCACCGCGAGGGCCGCTCTACGCTCGTGGCCACGGTCCCGCCACAACACATGTACGGGCTCGAATCCAGCGTATTGATGGCGCTGCGCGGCGGCCTCGCGCTGCATGCGGGACGGCCTTTCTATCCGGCCGACGTGGCCGCCGCGCTGGCCGAAGTCCCCGGCGATCGTGTGCTGGTCACGACTCCCGTACATCTGCGTGCAATGTTGAACGAAGAAATAGCATTGCCCGAACTGCGATTGATCGTATGCGCCACCGCCGTGCTGTCGCTGGAGATGGCGGCACAGGCGGAGGCCTGCTACCGCGCGCCGTTGCACGAGGTGTATGGTTTTACCGAGGCCGGCATGGTGGCCACCCGGCGAACCGTGCAAGGGCAGTTGTGGCATTGCCTGCGCGACGTGCGATTGCGCCGCGATGGCGACGACGTCAAGGCCGCCGGCGGCCACGTTGAAAAGGAAGTGCCGTTCACCGACGTGGTCGAACTCGATGGGGCTGATCAATTCGTGTTGCACGGGCGCAATGCGGATCTGGTCAACATCGCGGGCAAGCGCACGTCGCTGGCCTATCTCAACCATCAGCTCAATAGCATCGAAGGTGTTCGTGACGGCGTGTTTTTCATGCCCGATGAGAGCGGCGAAGGGGTCATCCGGCTGACGGCATTTGTCGTCGCCCCTGGTATCTCGCGCGAGGCGCTGGTCGGGGCCTTGCGCACCCGGATTGATGCGGTGTTCCTGCCGCGCCCGCTATACTTCGTCGACGCGCTGCCGCGCAATGCCACCGGCAAGTTGCCGCGCGAGGCATTGCTGCAATATGCGGCCGGACTCAAACGGGGGGGGCGCGATTGACGCAAGCCTGGCTGAAGCAGCGCGAACGCTCCAACGATTACGCCTTGCGGTTCCTCGTCTGGATGTCGCTTTCCCTGGGCCGGCCGGCGGGGCGCGTGTTGCTCTATCCGGTCTGCCTCTACTTCCTGCTGTTCTCGGTCAAGGCGCGCCAGGCATCGCGCAAGTATCTCGGCCGCGTGCTCGAGCGCCCGCCGCGCTTCGGCGAACTTTTCCGGCACTACTACAGCTTTGCGACAGTCGCCCTCGATCGCATGTTTCTGCTGCGCAATCGCTTCGCCCAGTTCGACGTGCGCGTGCATGGCAGGGAAATCCTCGAAGAGGCGACTGCGCGCGGCGAGCCCTGTTTCCTGCTGGGCGCGCATTTCGGCAGTTTCGAAGCTCTCCATGTCTATGGCATGGAGCACAACCTGAATGTAACCATGATGATGTTCGAGCGCGGCAGCCGGAACATGAACGCACTCGCCAGGGCGATCAATCCGGACCTCGACCGGTCGGTCATCGGCATGGGTTCTTTTGATTCGATGTTCAAGGTGCACGAGCGGCTCGAGCGCGGTGAATGGGTCGGCATGCTTGGCGACCGCAGGATCCACGACTCCGGCGCGGTCGGCGTTCCCTTCCTCGGCGCGACGGCTGCGCTGCCGACGGCGCCGTTTCGCATTGCCGCGCTGATCGGCCGGCCGGTGGTCCTCATGGTAGCGCTCTACCTCGGTGGCAATCGTTACGACCTGCATTTCGAGCGCCTGGTGGAGATGCCGAAGCTGGAGCGCGGCAAACGCGACGCGATGATACGGGAGTACGCTACACGCTATGTGCAGCGCCTCGAGCACTATTGCCGGCTCGCACCTTACAACTGGTTCAACTTTTATGACTTCTGGGCGGATGCAGATGCGCAGACTTGATCGAGGCATGGCGACGTTGCTCGTGGTGCTCGCCACGGTTCGGGTTTTTCCGGCTTGGCCTGCCGAACCGCCTGCACCCTGGGGCGTAGAGAGCCTGATGCTGCAGTTGTCGCAGGTGAAGGAGTCCAAGGCGCGCTTCGTCGAGCGAAAATACCTGAAGGTGCTCAAGGCGCCGCTGGAACTCTCGGGTACGCTGACCTATGTCAGACCCGGGCGCCTGGAAAAACGCACGCTCAAGCCCAAGCCGGAAACGCTGATCGTGGCAGACGACAAACTGACACTGGAGAATCCGGCGCGCAATGACAAACGCGTCCTCAAGCTGCAGGATTATCCGGTACTTTGGGGCTTTGTCGAAAGCATCCGCGCCACGCTCGGCGGCGACGTCAAGGCGCTGGAGCGTTTCTATCGCGTCGAGCTCGAAGGCGTACCGGCGAGGTGGCAGCTTTACCTGACGCCGCGCGATCGAAAGATGAATGAAGTCATCAGCCTGATCCGCATCGACGGCAGCCACGCGCGCGTCGATACCATCGAAGTGCAGGAAGCGCGCGGCGACCGTTCCGTCATGAAGATCTACGAGGACGTGCCGTGATCCCGCCGGCGCGCTTGCGCGTCGGCATCTGGCTGGGATTTGTCATTGCCTGCGCAATCATCGTGGCGCGTTCGCACTACGGCGCCGACCTGGCCGCGTTCCTGCCGAGTTCGCCGTCGCCGACGCAACGCTTCCTGGTCGATGAATTGCGGGAGGGCGTGGTGTCGCGCCTGGTCCTGGTCGGCATCGAAGGCGGCGAACAGGGCAAGCTTGCCGCACTGAGCCAGTCGCTGGCGGCGCGGCTGGAAAAAGATGAGCGGTTCGTCTATGTCGCCAATGGCGCGCAGGACAGTTTGCGCGCCGATGGCGAATTCCTGCTGCGCAATCGCTATGTGCTCAGTCCCGCGGTCAACGCGGAGCGGTTTACCGCGGACGGCATTCGCCGTGGCCTGGAGCAACAGCTCGACCTGCTGAGCTCGCCGACCAGCATGCTGGTCGGCAATCTCCTGCCGCGCGACCCCACCGGCGAGATGCTGCAGATGATCGATCGTTTGCAGGGGCAGGGGGGGCCGGACAAACGCGAGGGCGTGTGGTTTTCCGCGGACGGCGGCCGCGCGCTGCTGGTCGCGCAGACGCGCGCAGCCGGCTTCGACATCGATGCGCAGGAACAGGCCGTGGCGCGGATTCGCGCCGCGTTCCAGGAAGCGCTGTTGGAGCGGAAAGAGCAAAGCGCGCGCATGGTCATCACCGGGCCCGGCGTATTTGCGGTGGAAAGCCGCGCCGGCATCCAGCGGGATGCGATGCGCTTTTCCATCCTCGGGACGCTGCTGGTAAGCGCGATCCTGCTGTTCGTCTACCGTTCCGTGCGCGTGCTGGCATTGACGCTGGTGCCGGTGGTCAGCGGCGCATTGGCGGGCATCGCCGTGGTGAGCCTCGCCTTCGGGTCCGTGCACGGCGTAACGCTCGGGTTCGGCGCCACGCTCATCGGCGAGGCAGTCGATTACGCGATCTACCTGTTCACCAACACTGCGCCCGGCAGTACGCCGAAGACCACCCTGCAACGCATCTGGCCGACCTTGCGGCTCGGCATGCTCACGTCGGTGTGCGGCTTCGGCGCCATGGTGTTTTCCGGATTTCCTGGGCTTTCCCAGCTCGGCCTGTTTTCGATTGCCGGGCTCATCGTCGCGGTATCGGTGACACGCTGGGTGTTGCCCGAACTGGTGCCCTCGGGCTATCACGTCAAGACTGCTGCCAGCCTCGGCCCGGCTTTGATGCGCGTGCTGGGACATGCGCAACGATTGCGCATTCCCCTGGTGTTGCTGGTGATTGCGGCGACGACCTGGCTGGCAATCAGGGGTGCGACCGTGTGGGACGACGAATTGGCTAGCCTGAGCCCGGTAGCGTTGCCGCTACAGCGGCTGGATCAGCAGATGCGCGCCGACCTGGGCGCACCGGACGTTGGCCCGCTGGTCGTTGTGCGCGGCGATTCCGAGCAGGCAGTGCTGGAAAGCGCAGAGCAGGTCGGCACTACGCTCGCCGCGCTACAGGCTGGTGGCGTCCTCGCGGGATTCGATTCGCCGGCGTTCTATCTTCCCAGCGCCGCGGCACAGCGCACGCGTCAGCAGGCCCTACCGGAGGCGATCACATTGAAGCGCAACCTGGCCGATGCCGCTGCCGGTTTGCCGTTTCGCCCGGGCACGTTCGCGCACTTCGTAGAAGATGTTGAGGAGGCGAAACGCCGCGCGCCTTTGACTGCCCGGGACCTGGCGGGGACCGGCCTCGGCCTCAAGCTGCAGGCGTTGCTTGCGCAGCGCCAGGGCGGCTGGTACGCGATGCTGCCGCTGCGCAAGGTGTCCGACATGCATGCGCTCGAAGCGGGCCTGGCGAAGCACGATGCATCGCGCGTGGTGCTGCTCGATATGAAACGCGAACTTGACGGGCTGTATCGCGGCTACCGGCTGCGCGCGCTCGGCTTTTCTGTCCTCGGCGTGGTGGCCATCGTCGTGCTCCTGATGCTGACCTTGCGTTCGTTTCGGCGCAGTTGGGATGTGATCGCCCCGCTCGCCGCGGCCGTGCTGGTCACGGCGGGCATCCTGCTGGCGACCGGTGCGCGGCTGAACATCTTCCATCTGGTGGCGTTGCTGCTCGTGGTCGGCGTCGGCTCGAACTACACGCTGTTTTTCGAACGCGGCAATCCGGGTTCGGCCGATCCGCAGCGCACTGCCACGTCGGTGCTCTTCTGCAATCTTTCCACGGTGATCGGGTTCGGGGTCCTCGGCTTCGCCAGCACCCCGGTGTTGAGCGCGATCGGCACGACGGTGGCGATCGGTGCGTTCCTGAGCCTGCTCTTCGCCGTCATTCTGACCGCCGACGCGGATAAAGCGGTTCTCACCGCAAAGGCGCAAAGGAACGCAAAGTAATGCGAAACGGGAAAATATCGGATTGGGTTTCCTGCGGTCCTGATTGGAATCAGGCGTACGCTATCGATCGGTCTGTCAGTACGATCCTGCACTGTCTTCCTTTGCGTTACTTTGCGTCTTTGCGGTGAAAGGGCGTTGTTTATGTAGTGAGGAAAGTCGCGATCGTCCCGCGCGTCACCGGTTTGCCGTCCAGCGACACCTCGATGCCATAGTGCGTCAGTGGCGGCGCGGCTGCTTCGAGGCGAACCGACACCAGCAGGTCGCGCTCCGCAGGCAAGCTACGGGTAAAAAAAATGATATCGCGCAGGGCGACCAGATAACCGATGCGCGGTGAAGCAACGCAGGCATCGCGCGCGCGCCTCACCGCCTCCCAGGCTGCTGCCGCCTGCGCGGCCGCCTCGATCGCGGCGACAGGCGGCGCGTGGCCATCGGTGACCAACGCACAGGCATCGGGTATGCGGGCGGTACAGGCCAGGCCGTCCGTCGTTTCCCGCAGGATCGATGTGAGGAAACGCATCGGGACGCGATGGGGCAACAGCGCGTCGAGTCCGGGAAACGCCGATTCCGCCTCGCTCGAAGCAACGCAAGCAGCCGCCACGCCGCGCGATTCTTCCGGATTGCCGAGCAGGAATTCTGCGTTGGCAACCAGGTCGCCTTTGCGTTTCAATTCGATGCGCAGGCGCCCGGTATCGAGTTCGCGCGAAGAGAGTTCCAGCCGGTCGCCGGGCAAGACGAGCTGGCGCAATCTCGCGAAAGCGATGCCGCGAAGCGAAACAGGCCGGCCTGATTCTCGGGCGAGTGCGTCTACGGCGAGGGCCAGTTCCGCGACACCCGGGAGGATGGGCCGCCCCGGAAAATGGCCCTCGAACCAGGGGCCGCCCGGGGGAATATCGATGGTCGCGTTCACGCGCGCCGGGCCACGATGGCGGCGACGATAAAACTCGGGTACGCGTCGCGGATCGCGGCAATATCCGGAAAAATGCGCACGTCCGTAAAGCCGTTGGCGATCAGCGCAGCGGTCCATTGCTCGGGCGTCAGGAAGCCGCCATTCGGGCGCCAGCCCGGCACCAGCACGGCATCGCGAAACGAACCGAGCAGGTTGAAGACAAGTTCCAGGTGCAGAGGCGCATCCGGGAACGGCCGCACGCATTCGGCCATGACCAGCATGCCGTCTTCACGCAGGGCCTTACGCAATTCGCCGAGGGTTGCCGCCAGGTCGCGCGCCACATGCAGGACATTGACCCCGTAGACGAGCGAATAAGATGCGGGTGCGACGGCGAACGGATGGTCGATATCGAGCGCGGAAAACTGGAAACGGCAGTGCGGATGCCGCGCCGAAAGGTTACGCTGCGCGCGGCTCAGGAACAGGGGCGAAATTTCCGTAAAGTGGTAGGACGAAACCCGTGCTGCCGGGGCGCCGCTTTCAAGTTCGTTCAGCAGCGTATCGGCCCCGCTGCCGAGGCCGCCGCCGATTTCCAGGATGGCAGCTTCGCCGGCCGGCAGCGCCCGTGCCGCGGCAATCGCGCCGACCTTGTTGCTGACGGCGTAAATCGGATTGTCATTGGAAAAATATTTCACCCACGGAAGGATGCCTTCCGGTCCGAACAAGGCCTGCTCGCCTGAAACCTGTTCGCGCAGGACGGCGGGGTAATGCGTTGCCGCCAGCGCCGCGATTGCAAAGCTCGGCAGGCAGCGCGGATCGTGTGCCTGCTGGCGTTGCAGGATCTCGTCCGCATCCAGCGCCGGCATGGGTGCCGCCGCGCGATAGCGGCGATCGCCGTTCGCCGAGATCGTCACCTCTATCCACTTGCGAGAGGCCAGCAGCGCCAGCATCCATGACACCGGAACTAGCGCAACATCTGGCGAAAGGCCGGCCTTCGCGAGCGCCTCGGACGCGGTGGTTTCGTGGCGGCAGGCTGCTTCCAGTCCGGTGGAGCGGAAGAGGGCAAGCGTCAGGCGCGCGACGTATTCCTCGAACAAGTCGAACGAGACGATGAAGGAATCGTCGAAATGAGCGAGAAGTTGCGCCGGATACAGCGCCGCCCGCTCGTCGAGTCCGCTACACTTTGAGACGATTGGCATGGAGGATCGCCGCGGCGGCGGCTGCAGGAAAAACGCGCGGCTGCGTCATTGCGTACGGGCGTCGTTTTCGGCGCCGGCCCGTGATCGGAATCTGCGCACCAGCAGCAGGGGAAAGCGCAACAGGAAACCGAATATCAGCCGCGCGTGCATTGAAACAAGCAGGGCATTGTCGCGCAGGTAGCGGAAGTGCGAAACACCGCCTTCGGCCGCGGTGAAATAACGCACCGGCGTGGGCAAGTTGACCGGCCTCATGCCGCGCCAGACCAGGCGCACCGCCGATTCGGCATCGAAGTCGAAACGACGCATCGAGCGATGCGATTCCATGATTTCCAGCAGGGCATGCGCGGGATAGATGCGCATGCCGAAGAGCGAGTCGCCTATGCCGGCGCGCAGGGTTTCAATGTTTACCCACCAGTTGCACAGGCGGCGGCCCATGACCCGTTCCCACGGAGCGGAACAATCGAACACCGGCTTGCCGAGGATCAAGGCATCGGGCTGCGCCCGCGACGCCGCGATGAAGGCGGGGACCATGTCCGCGGGGTGCTGGCCGTCGGAGTCCATCGTCAGCACGTGCGTATAGCCGCACGCAAGCGCATCGCGCAATCCGTGCAGGAGGGCCGCACCCTTGCCGCTGTTGCGCGGTAGGGCCAGCACCTTCAGGCCGGGATCCGAATTCGCCAACTGCGCCAGTTGTTCATGGCTGCCGTCATCGCTGCCGTCCATTACCACGCAGACTGGCTCCCCGGTTGCGCGCACGGCGCGAACGGTTTCCAGCGCCTTGCGGCCGGCGTTGTAGCTCGGAATCAGCACCAGATAGCGCGGGGCGGCGAGGACGGCAAGCGGCTTATTCATCGGCATGGACGCGCTTGGACGAGCGCGAGAATATCCAGGAAGCGGCGATGCCGAAAGACATGGAGTCCTTCTGCCGCACCAGCGGGCTCGCGTCGAACACCGCACCGGAAAGCGTATCGGCGCGCACGAAACCGCCTACCCAGTAAGACGGGTAGCGCTTGCTGAGCGCGGCAATCCATTGCATGCCGGCATAGCCGCTGCTTGCTTCGTAAGCCGGCCTTTCCGGCGTGGCGAATTGCGGCGCCACGCCGTAAAAATAATTGTGATAGCGCTTGTTGGCGAACAATGGTCCTGCAGCGAGGCCGAAATTCCAGCCCGGGCCTGGAAAGCGGTCGTAGAAATCGACGTTGACCTGGGGCGCAAATACAATGCCCTCGTCGCGCGCGTGCGAAAGGTCGGTGGCAATTACCGCGCGTATCGGAAACCTCAGATTCAGGTGCGTGGTATCCGTGTGCAGGAGCATGACCGTCAGGTTCGGTCCGATCTCCAGAGTGGAATCGAGGTCGGGCATGCCGCGGCGCGCCGAGTTGTCGCTGCTGTTCACCGGGATGGACCCGTTCACGCTTACGTGCAGGTCCAGCCTGTCGTCCTTGTAGAGTTGGCCGCGGATGCTCTCGCGATCGGCTTTGAGGAAATCGCCGCGATAAACCAGGTACGGAATCGGCAGGATCAGCGGGTGCCGTTCGTCGGAGCCCCGGTAATCCGGAAAGTCGAGCACGACGGCGCCGGCACCGGCTTCCCACAGCGGTAGTTCGGCGGCTTTCAGCGTGCCCGGCATTACTGCCGAAGTGCACACCGCTACCAGGGCGATCAGCAATCTGCGCATCGGACCGGTCAGGACGCTCGCGACCCGGCTGCACAGACCACCTCGATTTCGAGCAGCAGCTCGCGCCGGCAGATGTCGGCCTGAAGATAGAGGATCGACGGGCTCGGGCCGAAGGCTTCGCGTAGTTGCGCTTCCGCAATTGCACGCAAGTCGGGGCGGCGCAGATACACCTTGAACAGCAGATCGGCGTTCTGGCTGGCATCCATCAGTCCGCTCGCGTTTGCTTCGTCCATGATCGAACGCAGATTGAGAATGGTTTCGACAGCCTGCGCATGGGCATCGCCCTCATGCTGACTGCGGTGACCGGCAATGGCGGCTGTTCCCGAGATGTAGAGTTGGCCCAAGTCATCCCAGGAAGCAAACAGGGCGCGTGCGAATGTCGGGCCGCGCGGACCATACTGTTGCGGATAGGAATAGGCGCTGACCTGGCGCGGGTTCTCGATCGGAATGCCGCGATGCGGCGCAGCGAGGAAACAGATGACGGTATTGCCCGGACGTTTTCCCACCGCGCTTGCGGCGGGCGCGTCCTTGCTGATGGCGCGTCCCTTGGCGACGAAAGCCTCGTGGCGGCCGAGGGAGAACCGCTTGTAGCGCTCCAGCGCCCGCTCGTCGCGATGGATGTCGGGAAGGTAGTGCCAGATCCGGATCAGGTGCGAATGACCGAGCTCATCCAGGTGGTCGAAGATGCGGCAGTACGTGTCGTAGATCAGCGCATCGTAGTCCGAGTGAGGGTCTTCCGGTATTTCCACGCAGCCGAACAATATCTGCGCATTGCGCGCGCTGCGGATGCATTCCCGGGTCACGTTCTGCACCGGGTCTGCACTCGTCCAGACCTCGTAAGCCTGGTCGGTGCCGATCACCGGCATGTCCACCCAGGTCGAGGCAATGGCCTTGGATTCACGCAGCGGCTTGCCGAATCCGACGACGCCCAGCACGCGTCCGCGGCATTCGTCCAGCAGGGCGTCCAGGTCCGCGGTGCTGGTGTAATGCAGTCCGGCGGAAGCGTCAATCTGTTGCATCACGATCCCTGTGATTCGGCGAATTCCCCGCCCAGCGCCCGCCGGCGATGGCGCCAGGCCGCGAAACTGCGGCGCGGATGCGTCAGATTAAGAAAGTAGTAGACGGCTTTGAATGCCCGCAGGCTCCAGTGGATCGGCGTGCCGCGGAACAGATCGCCCGCCAGCAGCGACAACACGGCCTCCTGCATTCGCAGCATGTTGCTCGGACCCATGAACATGTCGCGAATGGAGGGATGGTTCATGCGGTAGATGAACCACGAAAAGCCGCTGATGCCCGCGCGCACGCTGCGATCGAACTTGCGCAGCATCGCCGGCGCCTGCGCTGTATTGCGCAGGCTGGCTTCGACCGCATCGGCGCCCAGAAAAGCGCTGTTCATGGCCAGCATGACCCCGGAGGAGAACACCGGATCGACGAACGCGAACGCATCACCGATCATGATGTAGCGATCGCCATGCATATGCCGCGCCTCGTACGAAAAATTGCCGGTCGCGGTAACGCCATGCGTGAGTTTCGCATCGAGCAGGCGCTCGGCCAGCTTCGGGGCCATGGCGATGGTGTCGAAGAAAAACGTGGTCGGATCGGTTTTCCTGGATTTCATGTAGTACGGCCAGCACACCGCGCCGACGCTGGTGGTGCCATCGAGCAATGGAATGAACCAGAACCAGCCGTGATCGAACCAGAAAATGCTGATGTTGCCGGCCTGCTTGCCGGGCAGGCGCTGCGCCCCGGTGAAATGCCCGTATATCGCCGCGCTGTTATGCGCGCGGTTGCGCCGCTTGATGCCGAAGCGATTTGCCAGGAAGGTGTCGCGGCCGGATGCATCCACGAAGAAGCGGGCGCGCCAGCACCTTTGGCTCCCGTCGCCCATGCGCGCATCGATGCGCACCGGCTCGCCGGGCGCAAACTCGACGTTGGCAACCCGGCAATCCTCGAATGTCTGCGCGCCTTTCGCGCCACAGTTGCGAAACAGCAACTCGTCGAATTCGGAGCGCCGGACTTCGAGCGCATTGGGATAGGTCTTGTCCCACGACTGGCTGAAATCAAAGGTGACCGGCGGCCCATGCTCAGGCGAGTTGAATTCGGCGCCATACTTCGGCATGCCGATGCGCTTGGCTTCCTCATAGACGCCGAGTTCCTTCAATAACAGCATGTTCAGCGGCAGCAGGGATTCGCCGATGTGGAAGCGCGGATGGCGCTCCTTTTCGACGATGACCACGTTCCAGCCTCGTTCGGCCAGCAGCGCGGCGATGGTCGAACCGCCGGGGCCCCCGCCGAGTACGAAAACGTCACAATCGGGAGGGGATTCGGAAGTCATGGTTGCCATCGGTTGGCATATTCGGTCACGGACATGGGCGGATTCTACTACGCGCCGCCTTTTGCACGAGCGTTCTGTCTAGGACTGGCTGATGCTTTCGAGGTTCGCGCGCTTGTTCAGATTCAGCCAGATTTTGAGTGCGGGCGTCGTGACCACGGTGCTGCCGATGGCCATGATGACCAGCATGGTAAACACGTTCGCCGGTATCACGCCGAGGTCCAGGCCGACGTTGATGACCACCAGCTCCATCAGCGCGCGGGTATTCATCATGATGCCGATCGCCTTGGCTTCCCGCGTGCTCATGCCGGAGCGACGCGCGGCGAAATAGCAGCCGCCGAATTTGCCGGCGGTCGCCAGCGCCACGAGCAGCAGGCACCAGCCCCAGAGTTCCATGCTGTTCAGGGCGCCGATGTTGGTGCGCAGCCCTGTGTAGGTGAAGAAAATCGGCAGGAAGAAGACGATCACGAATTCGCCGACCTTTTCGCGCCATGCGCGCACGAAGGCAGTCTGGTCGTGCAGGAGTACGCCGAGCATGAATCCGCCGAAAATCGCAAAGATGCCCAGATGGTAGGTCGCCATGCCGGACAGGAAGATCGTGCCGAGCAGGATGCCGATGAGGTTCGGCGAGAGCTTGCCTTTGTCCACGCCCGATCGCCGCAGCAGGCGCAGCAGCAGGGGCCGCACAATCCACCCGCACAGCGCGACATAGATCGCGATCAGCCCGATCTTGACCGCGAAGCTCGCTGGCGAGAATTCCGCCACGGTAAGCGCCGTCACCACCGCCAGCATAAGCCATCCGACCACGTCATTGATGGCCGCCGAGCTGATCGCGATGACCCCCACACGGCTGCGCGTCAGGTCGAGCTCCATCAGGATGCGCCCGAGGATGGGCAGCGCAGTAATCGAAAATGCGGTGCCGACAAACAGCACGTAACCGAACAGATTGATGCCCTGCGCGAGATAGGGATGCGAGATCCAGCCGAACAGGAGGCCGAGCGAGAACGGCAACGCCAGGCCCATGACCGAGATGTTGAGCACCGCCTTGCGATTGCTGCCGGTCCTCAAATGCCCGAAGTCGAATTCCAGGCCGATTTGGAACATCAGCAGAATCAGGCCGATCTGGCTCAAGATGGTCATCGGTTCCGCGGGAGCGGAGCGGAACACGTAGCTGAACGTGGCCGGCAGGAGCAGCCCGAACAACGATGGTCCGAGAATCAGTCCGGCAATGATCTCGCCGACCGCGCGCGACTGCGACAGGCGCACGGCGATCTCGCCCGCGAGCCGCGCCACGACCACGATCAGCGCAAGCTGCAACAGCGTGAAGAACAGCAAGACTTCGGTTTGGTGTACGCTCGATTGCATGCGATCATTTCCCCTTGGAGCGCGAACCGGCTGCCATCGGTCGTCGCGATTCTTGCGCACGGGACGAAGCATAGCATCGGCCGGGTAGCATCCGGCCCGAAACGAACAGCGGAGGTGGCAGTGAAAACCGCTTTGGTAACCGGCGGCAGCGGCGCGATCGGTTCGGCCATCTGCCGCGCGCTGGCGGCACAGGGGCTGCAGGTCATCGTGCATGCCAACCGGAGGCTGGAAGAGGCGCAAAGGCTGGCGGCGCACTTGCAGGCCGGCGGCGCAAGCGCCCATGCCATCGCATTCGACGTAACCGACCGCGAGGCGGCTGCGCGTGCGCTGGCCGCACTCGACGAGCAATCGCCGATCCAGGTCCTGATCAACAACGCCGGCGTGCATGACGACGCGCCGCTGGCCGGCATGAGCGGCTCGCAATGGGATCGCGTCATCGATGTGTCGCTGAACGGCTTCTACAACGTGACGCACCCGCTGCTGCTGCCCATGATCCGCACCCGGTGGGGCCGCATTGTCAATGTCTCCTCGGTGGCCGGCGTCATCGGCAATCGCGGCCAGGTCAACTATGCCGCGGCCAAGGCGGGCCTGCATGGCGCGACGATGTCGCTTTCGCTCGAGCTTGCCTCCCGCGGGATCACGGTCAACGCGATTGCGCCGGGCATCATCGCCTCGCCCGTGACCCGGGACGCCTTTCCGAAAGAAACCATCGAGGCACTGGTGCCGATGAAACGCGCCGGCACCACCGATGAAGTCGCCGCACTCGTCGCTTTCCTGGCGTCCGAGCAGGCCGGTTATATCACCGGGCAGGTGATTTCGATCAATGGCGGAATGGCCTGAAGGGCCGTGACTGCGTGACTATCGTGACTGTCGTGACTCGTAAGGGCGATAAAAAACCGAAGTCGCTCTATCTGTCTTTTACGACAGTCACGGCGTCACGATAGTCACGACAGTCACGGCTCCAATGCGCTGGGACCTCTTCTGTTGCGTCGTCGACAACCTCGGCGACATCGGCGTGAGCTGGCGGCTGGCGCGCCAGCTCGCGGCGGAGCACTCGGCCGATGTGCGCCTCTGGGTGAATGATCTCGCGGCTTTCCGCACGCTAGCGCCCACGCTCGACGCCGCTGCGGATGCGCAGCGGCTCGGCGACATCGAGGTCCGTGCATGGAAGACGCCGTTCGCGCCGGTCGAGCCGGCCGATATCGTCGTCGAAACCTTCGGCTGCGAAGTGCCCGAAGCCTATGTGGAGGCCATGGCCCGGCGTCCGCGCGCGCCGGTATGGATCAATCTCGAATACCTGAGTGCCGAGCGCTGGGTGGAGGGTTGCCACGGGTTGCCGTCTCCGCATCCGCGCTGGCCGCTGGTCAAATATTATTTTTTCCCCGGGTTCACCCCGCGCACCGGCGGCGTACTCATCGAGCATGGATTGGCGCGGCGCCGCCGGACATTCCAGCAGGATGGAACCGCCGCACAGTTTCTCGATGGGCTGGGCGTGCGAAGCGAAGCGGGGGAGGTGCTCGTGTCGTTGTTCTGCTACGCGCAGGCACCGACGGAGGCGCTGCTCGAAACCGTCGCCGCGGGCAGCCAACCCTTCAGGGTCATTTCCTTTGAAGGAACGCCCGGCGCGCAGGCGTTGACCGCGTTTGGCGTGGCGGGCGGGCGCCGCCGCGGCGGGCTGGCCGGCACGAACCTGCCGTTCCTGTCCCAGGACGACTACGATCGGCTGTTGTGGGCTTGTGACTGGAATTTCGTGCGGGGCGAGGATTCCTTCGTGCGCGCTCAATTGGCGGCGCGGCCGCTGGTCTGGCAGGCCTATCCCCAGTCCGGCGACGCCCACGGCATCAAGCTCCAGGCTTTCCTGAGCCGCTGTTGCTCTGCGGAAGATTCAAACCAGTCCAGCCTCGGCGCGCTGTGGCAAGCGTGGAACGGGCTGGCCCCCGCGCAAGGGCTCGGCGTGGCATGGACCGCATGCTTGGGGGCGCACGGAACATTGCAGGCCGCGGCGCAGGAATGGCCGGCGAGGTTGGAGGCGCTCGGCGGGCTGGCCGGGAATCTGGCTCAATTCTGCACGGAACGGGTATAATCTCGCGCTTTTTCGCCCCCTCCTTTTCAGGACAGACTTGATGATACAGGCACAGGAAGTGCGCGCCGGCAACGTGATCATGGTTGGCAAGGACCCGATGGTCGTGCAGCGCGCCGAATACAACAAGGGCGGCCGCAACTCCGCCGTGATGAAAATGAAGCTGAAGAACCTGCTCACGGGCGGGGCCAGCGAAATCGTCTACAAGGCGGACGACAAGCTCGAGAACATCGTGCTCGAGCGCAAGGAGGCGACGTATTCGTACTTCTCCGACCCGATGTACGTATTCATGGACACGGAATACAACCAGCACGAAATCGAGAAGGACAACATGGGCGATGCCCTTAACTATCTCGACGACGGACTGCCGTGCGAAATCGTGTTTTACGACGGCAAACCCATTTCGGTGACGTTGCCGAACTCGGTGGTGCGCGAGATCACCACGGAACCGGCTGTACGAGGCGATACGTCGGGCAAGGTGCTCAAGCCCGCGACGATCAGCACCGGTTTCGTCGTCCATGTGCCGCTGTTTTGCGAGACCGGCGACAAGATCGAAATCGACACGCGCACCGGCGAGTACCGGAATCGCGTGAAGTGATCGGCGACAGTGACCGGTGATCGGTGATCAGCAAACGGTGAACGGTAAAGGGCGAACAGTAAACGGTGAGCAGTAAACGGTGAACAGTAAACGGTGAACAGTAAACGGTGAACAGTAAACGGTGAACAGTAAACGAAGGGCCGCGAAAGCGGCCCTTCGCATTTGGTCGGACGGTCTAAGCTTTTCACCGTTCACCCATTACTTCACCGATCACCGAGCCGTTCACCGTTCACACGGTCGAACGCCCCTCAATTCGCTCCGGTTTCCTCGCCCTTCTCGTCATAGATTTTGACCGTCGAGCCGTCCTTGGTGCCGGCCAGGTCCTGGGCATACTCGATCGCATCCTCCTGCTCGTCGAATGACGCCAGCGATTTTTCAAAGCCTTCCTCTTTTACATCCCATTGCCCGGATTTTCCTGCCACCACGCTAAATACCGGAGAGCCGCG
>JANXVW010000206.1 GCA_025351455.1 Betaproteobacteria bacterium
CAGTGCAGATCCTCGAAGATCAGTACCAGCGGCTGTACCTGGCTTTCCCGCAACAACAGCCGCTTGCAGGCTTCCAGGGTTCGGCTGCGACGTTGGGTCGGGTGCAACCGCTGCCACTCCTGATCCTCGACGCCTACGTCAAGCAACGCGAGCAGCGCAGGCAGGGTCGGCTCCAGCGTCTTGTCGAGCGTGAGCAGCTTGCCGGTGATTTTTTCCAGCAACCGGCGGCCATCGTCGCGCTCCTCGATGCGGAAGTAGACTTTCAGCAAATCGATCAGCGGACGATAGGCCGTTGCTTTGCCGTAGGAAACAGAACCGCTTTCCAGAGCCAGCCAACCTTGCGTGCGGTGGGAATGCGTGAATTCCCAGATCAGCCGGGATTTGCCGACGCCTGGCTCGCCTACCAGCGCCACGATCTGGCCGTGGCCGGCACCTGATTGCCTGAGAGCCTGCCCCAGAATTTCGAGTTCCGCTTGCCTGCCGACGAATCGGGTCAGTCCCCTTGCAGCGGCCGCCTGCATTCGCGTTCGCAAACCAGAGACACCCTTTAGCTCGTAGACTTCGACCGGTTCCGCCAGGCCGCGAACGGGCACCGGCCCTAGCGGGGCAACATGGATGAAGCCTTCAGCAAAATTGAGCGTGTGCGTCGTAAGGCGCACTGTTCCTGGCGTGGCGAGTTGTTCCATGCGGGCCGCGAGATTCGTGGTGTGCCCGACGGCGGAATACTCCATGTGCAGATCGTTTCCGATTGCCCCGACGACAACTTCGCCGGAATTCAAGCCCACGCGCAGTTCGACTTCGATGCCGTGGGAACGGCGCATCTGACTGCTGTAGGCGCGAATCGAGGACTGCATCGCCAGTGCGGCATAACACGCGCGCACCGCATGGTCCTCGTGCGCCAGCGGCGCCCCGAAAATCGCCATGATGCCGTCGCCCATCACATGGTTCACCGTGCCTTCATAGCGGTGCACGGCTTCCATTATCTGGTCGATAACCGGATCGATGAGCTGGCGCGCCTCTTCCGGGTCGCGATCGCCCAGGAGTTCCATTGAGCCTTTGAGGTCGGCGAAAAGGACGGTGACCTGCTTGCGTTCACCTTCCAGCGCATTTCGGGAGGTCAGAATCTTTTCGGCGAGGTGCTTGGGCGTATAGGCTTGCGGTGACCCAAAGCGCGACGATGAAGAGAGGCTTGGACCCGATAGCTGGCTTGCGCATTGGGCGCAATATCGACTTCCAGGAGGATTGGAATGCCTGCATTGGGGGCAGGTCAACTCAAGGCGGGCACCGCAGCCATTGCAGAATTTCGCATCGGGAGAATTCTCGTGCTGACATCGTATGCATAGCATGATCGAACGTAGAATCCTTATACGACCCGTCAGGGTTGAAAACTCATAAGCTTATCGATCGGCACCTTGGAATCAGCGCAGCAAGCACGGTTGCAGACCGCCATCGCGGCCTGCGCGCCCTCTGCGATATTTCAAAGTCAGATTACGATAAGCTTACGGGCATTGACCGGCTGGAACGCTGTCTTTGTAGCCAACCCGGACTTCGATGTCAACGATAAATCTGGATGCGATCCGGATGCAGTTCCTAACGCGCCGCAACATTGCGCTGAAGCCCATCTCCATGGCATAACAGGACCACCCGATTCGTAAGCTATTTTTTTAATGCGAACAGCATCTGCCGACAAGTAAAGCTAACGGCTTGATGTCCAAGACCCGGATAGAAACTTTCGATCGCGGTTCCTTTTTTTTGGGGGAAATCGCCGGCATTGATTTGCGCCCGGGGACTAACGGAATTTGGAGCGCTTCAGGAAAAGGTGATCCGGTAATACTTATCGAAGGGAGCAACACTGATGACGAAGATGCCAAGTAGGCTACCAGGGCGGGTACGGCCTGTCGGTTTGATGGTCTGCGTCTTGTGTCTTATCGCCAGCGTGCAAACTTCGCTGGCGGCCGACACGGGGGCCGCACGGCGCGCAGTCGAGGAGGCAAAAAAATACGCCGGCATTACGCTGACGATTGAATATCAGGCGGGCTTGCAGGCGCTGGACCCGCTCAATTATTCCGGGCCGATCTGGGAGAAGCTGACCGGCATCAAGATTAAAGTGATCGAGGTGCCGCTGGCGGAAGTTTTCAGCAAGATCATGCTGGATTACCGCTCGGGTGGGGGCAGCTTCGACGTGGTGGACGTTGTACCGGCCTGGATGCCCGATCTCGCGCAGGCGGGTGCTCTGGAGCCGCTGGACGCCTACGTTGATCGGTATGGTTATCGTGACGAGTTGAAACAGATCGCCCCGACATTTCGAGACAACTGGATGGTCGCCAGTGGGAAGATCTATGCGTTTCCCGATGACGGCGACGTGCTCATCCTTTACTATCGCAAGGACATTTTTGCCGACCCGGGAAACCGCGCGGCATTCGCGGCGAAGTACGGTTACGAATTGGCGCCTCCGAAGACCTGGAAGCAATTTGGCGAAATCGGCGGCTTCCTGACCGAACGCCTTAAACCGCAAGGCATCTACGGCGCCTCGGCGGTGCGCGACCCGGCGTTTGCCCAGTACATGTTCCAGGAAAGATTCCGCAACGAGGGCGGACGATTCTTCGATCCGGAAACCATGAAAGCCGCGATCAACAGTCCGGTCGGCGTCAAGGTTCTCGCGGAAATGCGCGAGGAAAATCGCTTCATGCCGCCGGGCGTGGAGACTTTCAAATTTGCCGAAAATCTCGCCATGTTCCAGAGCGGCCTGTCGGCAATGACTATTTCCTGGCCCCCGGTGGGTCGGTGGGCGGCGGGCTATGCCGCGGATGAGCAAGCACTTAAATTCGTGCCGGCATCCAAAGTGGCCGGGAAGGTCGGTTACGCGCTGCCGCCTGGCGGACATCCGGAACTCGCCATCGGTCATGCACTTTCCGTCGCTTCCTCCAGCAAATACAAGGAGGCAGCCTATCTGTTCATCCAGTGGATGAACAGCGAGGAGATCAGCGCCAAGAGGGTGCAGCTTCCCTACACTCTGCGGGATCCTTTCCGCACGTCGCATTATTCCAACCTGGAGTATCTGGCGAAATGGCCCGACGCGAAGGACTATCTTGGCACCCTGAAGAGGGCCTCCGAAACCGGGCTGTTTGATCTGTCACTGATTCAGACCGACAAATATGAGGAGGCGCTCCGGCTCGGCTTCAGTCGCCTCTGGGCCGGTGAAGATCCGAAGGCCATTGTCGACGACATGGCCCGACAGTGGGACGAGATTACGCAACGGGTCGGAGTGGATAAGCAGCGCGCCGTCTATAGTGCATGGGAAGCCAAGCCTGGCGCTTACCCAAAGGCTCGCTAAAAACAGGTCTGCGGCGCCGCTGTCGCGTCGCGGGTCGTGCAGCGCGGGCCGGCAATGTCGATGCTCACATCCGGGGTGAAGAGCAAATCGGCGCAGCGGACAAACAGGTGCGCGGCCGCGTTTATGCAAGCTTGAGCGCGAGTGTCAATCCGTCGGCCAAGGGTAACAACGAGGCGAGGACGCGATTGTCCTCAAGTATCCGCCGATTGAGCGCGCGGATCGATATCGTGTCCGAGTCGTTCCTCGCATCGTCGGCCACGTAGCCGTACCACAGCGTATTGTCGATCGCGACGAGCCCGCCGGATCGCACCAGCGAGAGCGCGCGCTCGTAGTACGCAAGGTAATTCACCTTGTCTGCATCGATGAACACGAAGTCGTAACTGCCCGCTTGCCCGGCGCGTATCAGCGAGTCCAAAGTTTCCAATGCGGGGCCCAGTCGAAAATCGATCTTCTGCGCGACGCCCGCCTCTTCCCAGTAGCGTTTCGCAACGTTGGTAAATTCCTCGCTCACGTCGCATGCGACCAATCGACCGCCCGGCGGCATCGCCAGCGCAACCGAGAGGGCGGAATAGCCGGTGAACACCCCAACCTCGATGGCGCGTCTGACGCCAAGCACTTGCACCAGCAACCGCATGAACTGTCCCTGTTCCGGCGCAATCTGAAATTCCGCCTTCGGATGACTTGCATTTTCCTCGCGTAGTCGTCGCAGGATCTCGGGTTCGCACAGGGAGTTGTTGAGCAAGTAGGCATATAGATTGTCCGAAACTGAAATGGTCTTGTTCATCCTGTTCGTATCCTCGATTTGCCGCGCGCACGGGACTTCGCATTTACCGACCGATGCCTGGCATGGGAGATGATTTTCTCCAGCGCCATTGCAGCCGGGACCCCCAGTTTGCCCTCTCGTAAAATTACTATCGCGGTCAAATTGCACACTGGTTTTGTGCGAAAAGTCACAAACTCCGGAGATCGGGCGATCCCGTTGCAGGGGCGGGCGACTGTTCAACCGACTGTCGCCCGGGCCGGTCGAGCGTGAATTCGTCACATCATCGGCGGTAATAGTTCACAGATTAAGGAGCGATCCCTGTCGAGAATGCATTTGCGGCGAGCGGAACGCGGTTGGCGGCCTGGGAGGCGTGTTTGCTGTTTCTCAGGTCTCGGAACGCGATCGGCAAACCAGCATACGGCCTGTACTTCGATCCGGGAATCCGTGGTCGGACGCACAGGCTTGCGAAATGGGACATTAATCTTCTGAGGAGAAAGACCAATGAAATTTTTTCAGGTAATCGGCATTTCCGGAGTTCTGGTGCTGGCATCTTCGATTTCAAGCGCATTTGCTGAGCCGATGAAAGAACTGGCGGTATACAAGGGCAGTCTGGGAAAGTTCAATTGCGAAGCGAAGGAAACCGGATCCGGGAAAACGTTCAAGACCACAGTGGAGAAAAGCGCCGATTTCGACGGCAATACTTATCTGGAACGCTACGTCGAAATCAAAAGTGCCGATCATCCCAATCCATGGAACGGGATTTTTCTGATGTCTTACGATCCCGCGATGAAGCGCTGGGTTCGCAATGGCATCGACAATTCGGGCGAGCGTAACGCAGCCAGCTCTGCCGGCTGGAATGGCGACACCTGGATTTGGGAGAATGACGGCGTGAATATTGTCATTGACCGCAAGGGTGCGAGTTCCTTTACGTATGCGATCGACGTCAAGGAGCCGGCTGGGCCAAAGCGAGTGGTAGAGGCAGTCTGCAAGCGCGTTTGACGGGAAATCGCTTTTTCATGGTGGCCGGCCATTTGGCCGGCTCCTTTTGGAATGTGTCAATTGCGTCATTCGAGTTCGTCGATAGAGCGCGGCCAGCTTTTCTTGAGCAGGCGCGACAGCGCGCGGTCGGCGAGTACCGTGCCGCCGGTCTGACAGCGCGCGCAATAATTCGTCTCGTGTGCGCCATAGACAATGCGCTGCACCGGCGAGCCGCACGCCGGACAGGGTTTGCCGAAGCGGCCGTGCACGGCCATCTCCTCGCGAAACGCGGTGACTTTTTCCGGAAATTTTCCGTCTGCCTGTTCCCGCAGGCGCGCCGTCCATTCGCTCAGGGTCGATCGGATCGCCTCAAAAAGCCGCGCGATTTCATCGTCGTCGAGCTTCTGCGTCATGGCGATCGGAGAAAGCTTCGCGCGATGCAGGATCTCGTCCGAGTATGCGTTGCCGATGCCGCTGAAGATATGTGGATTGGTCAGCGCGCGTTTGAGCGTGTGGTTGTGCACCTTGAGCTGCCGCGAAAAGGAAGCGAGATCCGCCTCCAGCACTTCCATTCCCGCCACGTGCAGGGCATCAAGCGCGGCTTCGCCCTCCACCAGGTGCAGGGAGGCCATGCGCTTCGTTCCGGCTTCGGTCAGGACCAGCGTGCCGCTGTCGAATTCGAACAGCGCCAGCGCGATCCGCCCCGGCAGCTTCGGCTTCGTCCTCGCGTCGGTCCAGCGCAGCCGGCCGGCGATCATCAGATGGATGACGAGAAATAATCCGCCTTCCAGCTCGAACACGATGCGCTTGCCGAGGCGGCGCAGGCCGAGCACCTTCTTGCCCTCGGCGGCGGATATGGGCGGCACTGCCGTTCGCAGGATGAACGGATTAAGCAGGCGCACATGCTCGAGCACCTTGCCGCCCACACGGGCTTCCAGGCTCTCTATATAGACGACAATGTCGGGCAGTTCGGGCATGGGCGTCATTCTAAGGGGCGATGGGCCTTGCCATCCGGGGCTTCCCGGCCCTGGATCGAGTCCGGGAACGCGGAGAGCCGCGGCCGCATCGAATGGTCAGACAATCCACGGAGCGCATCGTGCCCGTCAGTGCTGAAGTCAAACAGGCTCTTTCGAACGACCTTGCCGACAGCGAACTCGCCCGGCGGGTCGCCGCCGGTGACGAACTGGCCTTCGAGGTCCTCATGCGCAAACACAACCGCATGCTCTACCGCGTGGCCCGTGCCGTCCTGCGCGACGACGCCGAAGCCGAAGACGCCTTGCAACTGGCCTATCTGCATGCCTACCAGGCGATCGGCAACTATCGCGGCGAATCCAGTCTCTCGACCTGGCTCACGCGCATCGTCGTCAATGAATCGCTCATGCGCATGCGCAAGCGCCGCCGGGAAAGCGTCGTCATTCCGCTGGAATCCATGGCAGGAGCTTCGGACATGGCCATGATCGAGAATATCGAAAGTTCCGCTGAGCTTCCGGATGCGGCAGCAATGCGGGGTGAAACGCGGCTGTTGATCGAACGCCACATCGACGCGCTTCCCGAAGTATTCCGCACGGTATTCGTGTTGCGCGCGCTCGAAGAGCTGACCGTGGAAGAAACCGCAGCCAGCCTGGACATCCCGGAAGCCACCGTGCGCACCCGCTTTTTTCGGGCGCGCGGCCTGCTGCGTGAAACACTCGCACGCGAGATCGACGTTGCGACCAGTGAGGCATTCGCGTTCGACGGCGCACGTTGCGATCGCATCGTGAGTGCGGTTCTCGATCGCATCCATCCGCCCGATACCACCTGACCACCACCTGGCGGTTGTTTTACTCCCGGCGCACGCTTCCAGACGGAGATCGCTTCTACACGGAGCCGGGCGCCGGATTCCCCGAAATACAAACTTATCTCGAAGGAGAGGCCCATGTCTTTTCTACAGTTTGTCCGCAATGACCATTTGAACCCCTCGCGCCGGGCCTTTCTCGGCGAATCCGGCCTTATCCTGTCGGCGTCCGCCGTCGCCCTGCTCGCCGGCTGTGAGAATCTGGCCGCTGCACAGAAAAATTCAGACGGTGCCGGCGGCAACGACATCGCCATCCTTAATACAGCACTGGGCGCTGAACGGGAGGCGATCGCCGCCTACCAGCTCGGCGCGGACAGCGGCCTGCTGGAACCGGGTGTGAAAATCGTGGCTCTTAAATTTCAGGGCCATCACAAGGCGCACGCCGACGTGCTTGCAGCGACCGTATCGAAACTGGGCGGCCATCCTGTCGAAGCGAAAAAGAAATACGATTTCCCGGTGGAGAAGCTCAAGAACCAGACCGACGTGCTGCGCTTCGCCGCCCAGCTGGAGCAGGGCGCGGTCAGTGCCTACCTCGGGGCGGTGCCTGCGTTCGGCAACCGCGACCTGGCGCGCGCCGCGGCCAGCATCCTCGGCGACGAGGCGATGCATTGGGCCATCTTGCGCAATGTATTGGGGGAGGACCCCGTGCCGGCAGCTTTTGTGGGATAGCCTGGCGCAGCGAAGGCCGGCAATGCGGTAGACTTCCAGAATACTTATCGATGCTGGAGGCCGCATGCCGGTCATGGAATGGAGCGATACCCTGGTGCTGGACAAGGGCGTCATGGACGACACCCATCGCGAGTTCATCGAATTGTTGAATCGTCTTGCGGATGCGCCGGATGAAAAAATGCTGCCTGCGCTTGACGAATTCATCCGCCACACCGAGGAGCATTTCGCGCAGGAGCAGCGCTGGATGGAGCAAATGACGTATCCGCCGCTGACCTGCCACGTCAAGGAACACGACGGTGTACTCGAAACTGCGCATGAAGTGCGGCGCCGGGTCGCGGCTGGCGAGACGCGCTTCGGGCAAGTGCTGGCGCGCGCCGTGGCGGAATGGTTCGCGAACCACGCGTCCAGCATGGATCAAGTGCTGGCTTTATACATGAAGGAAAAGGGGTACGACCCGGCGACTTCGTCCCACTAGTTCGCGAAAGCCTGAAAAAAGGGCGGCCTGAAAGCCGCCTTTTTTATTTGAAACGTGCTACTGCTTGATCGCCGGACCGTTCTCCGGCCAGATACTGACACGTACTATCGCGCTGGTTTCCCGCCCGCCGAGCGCAAGACGCATGGACGTCGGGTTGCGTACGGCCTTTTTTCAGGGACACAATCGCGAGAAGTCGAAAGTGCCCCGGCGTCGCAACGGTATCTGCGTGACGCGGAGGAGGGTCTTAAGCAAGAGCCCGCGTGACAACTTCGTAGGTGTCTTTCGACAGAGCCGCTGTAGCCCGGATGCGCTCGAGCGCCATTTGCGCGTGCGCGCGGCGGCCGGCATCGAATTTTCGCCAGCGATCAAAACTGCGTGCGAGGCGCGCGGCGACTTGAGGGTTGAGGGGATCGATGGCGATGATCTGCTCCGCGCCGAAGGCATAACCGGAACCGTCTGCGGCATGGAAGTGAACTTGGTTGGCGTGGCAGAAGCTGCTGACCACGGAGCGCACCCGATTGGGGTTCGTCAGCGTGAATTCGGAATGCTGCATCAAGCGTTTCACGACGGACAATGTGTCCGGCAGGCGTGAACTGGCCTGCACGGCGAACCACTTGTCCAGCACCAGCGGTTCGTCCTTCCACTTGTCGAAGAACTTATGCAACGCCTTTTCGCGTCCGTTGCCTTCTGCGTTCACCAGCGCGGACAAGGCGGCCATCGAGTCCGTCATGTTGTCGGCGGAGTCGAACTGCGCGATGCATAGTGCGCGTATCTGATTGTCGTCGATCTCCATCAGGTAGCCCAGGCAGAGATTGCGCAGAGCACGCAGGCCCGCCGATCTCGCATCGGGACTGTAAGGCTGTGGGGCGGTGGAAGTCCTGTAGGTGTCCAGCAGATCCTTCTTCAGCGCGGTCGCAATATGTTTTCTCAGCGAACGACGCACCGAATGAATCGCGTCGGGATCGATCTAATCCATCTGCTCGGCGATGTAGCCTTCTGAGGGCAATCCCAGCGCTTCGGCCGCAAACGCAGGATCTTTCGGTGCATCGGCCAGCACGCGCGCGAATGCCTTGAAGAATGCGTCGGGAAATTTCGGCGTGCGCTTCGTGCGGAATTCGACGATGCCGCGCAACAGCAGATTGAGCGCCAGCCGCTGCCCGGCTTCCCAGCGGTTGAACGAGTCCGCGTCGAATGCCATCAGGTGAGTCAGGTCGGCATCCGAATAATCGAAACGCAGGTTGACCGGGGCGGAGAAACCGCGCAGCAGAGACGGCACCGGGAGCTGCGGAACATTCACGAATTCGAATTTTTCCTGCGGTTTGGTCAGCGACAAAACGCGGGTGCCGGCGCCGGCCTTATATTCTTCCGCGAGTTGCAGCGGGATGTCGCTCCCATCCCGGGCGACCAGGCCGACGGCGAATGGGATATGGAACGGCAGCTTGGTTTCCTGCCCGGGTGTTGGCGGACACGATTGCGCGACCGTGAGCGTGTAGCGCTGCGCCGCGCTGTCGTAGCTGCCGCGTGCGTCGAGCACGGGCGTGCCGGCCTGTTCGTACCAGCGCTTGAACTGCGTCAGGTCGACACCCGAGGCATCCTGCATGGCCTGCGCGAATTCCTCGGTGCGCACCGCCTGGCCGTCGTGGCGCTGGAAATACAGGTCCATGCCCTTGCGGAAATTCTGCGCGCCGACCAGCGTATGGATCATGCGCACGACCTCGGCGCCTTTTTCGTAGACCGTCGCGGTGTAGAAGTTGCTGATCTCCATGTACGAAGCCGGGCGTACCGGATGCGCCATCGGCCCGGCGTCTTCCGGGAACTGGCCGCCGCGCAGGCCGCGAACTTCCTGGATGCGCTGCACCGGGCGCGAATAGGTGTCGGCGCCGTACTCCTGGTCGCGGAATACGGTGAGGCCTTCCTTGAGCGAAAGCTGGAACCAGTCGCGGCAGGTCACACGGTTGCCGGTCCAGTTGTGAAAGTATTCGTGCGCCACCACGCGGTCGAGGAACATGAAATCGCCATCGGTCGCGGTGTCGGCGCGGGCGAGAACGTACTTTGTGTTGAAGATGTTCAGTCCCTTGTTCTCCATCGCCCCCATGTTGAAATCACCGACCGCGACGATCATGTACTGGTCCAGGTCGAGCTCGAGGCCGAACACTTCTTCGTCCCATTTCATCGCGCGTTTCAATGCGTCCATCGCGAAGCCGCACTGGTCGAGCTTGCCGGGTTCGACGAACACAGCAAGTTTTACTTTCCGCCCGGAACGCGTGACGAAATCGTTCTCCAGCCGGTCGAGCTTCGCCGCGACCATGGCGAACAGGTAGGCGGGCTTCGGAAACGGGTCTTCCCATTTCGCCCAGTGCCGGCCGCCGGCCTCGTCGCCGGCGTCGACCTGGTTGCCGTTGGAAAGCAGGAACGGGAACGCCGCCTTGTCGGCATGGATCGTATTGGTATACCGCGACATCACGTCCGGCCGGTCGGGAAAATAAGTGATGCGCCGAAAGCCCTCGGCCTCGCATTGCGTGAAGTAACCGTCCTTGGATGCGTAGAGCCCCATCAGCTTGGTGTTCTGCTTCGGCCGGATGCGCACCGCTGTTTCCAAAATGAAGCGGTCGGGCACGCCGGCAATGCCAAGATGTTCGCCAGACGCCTTGAATTGTCCGTCCGAAAGCGTTTTGCCATCGAGCGCGACCGAAACCAGTTCCAGTTCGTCCGCGTCGAGTTCGAGCGGCGCATCGGGGCTGGCGGATTCCGGATTGCGCGTGATGGCCAGTCTTGCCCTCACCAGCGCGTGGTCTTCGCGCAGGTCCACGTCGAGGTCAATGCTGGACACCAGAAAGGCGGGCGGCGCGTAGTCCTTCAGGAAAATAGTTTTCGGGGTGGAGGTCAGCATGATTTCGGCGTCGGCAGGCGGGCAATGGTTGACCGCCAATTTTACCGTGGCGTTCCCGCAATCATTTCGCCAGCCAAAAAAAAGGGCGCCCGAAGGCGCCCAACAGGGGAGACGTGAATTCTTGCTAGCGGTCCCAATCGCGTTCGTGATGCGGCCGCCTGTAAGGCCTTTGCTCCCAGACCGGCATGTGGCGGTGTTCGTAGATAACGCGGTCGACGGGCGGGCCGGCATAGGCGGCCTGGGTTGCAACGCCGGTCACGCCGACTTCGATCGGCACCCGCGGGCCCGGGTCATAAGGCAGCACGACGATCGTGTTGCGGCCGTTGTAGTTGTAGGTGACCTGGTATCCGGTCAGGACCTGGCGATAGTTCTGCACAATCTGGCAGCGTTGGACCGGACGGGTCACCGCGACAGGACCATTGTCGCGATTGGCGATATGGTCTCCGACCAGCGCGCCGATCACGGCGCCCACAGCGGTGGAAGCCACGCGGCCGTTACCCCGGCCAATGGTGTTGCCGAGTAGCCCGCCGGTGAGGCCGCCGAGGATCACGCCGCCGGGAGAGCGGTGTTCTTCGTAGCTCGTAATCGACTCAGTCCAGCATTGCTGCTGCGGTTCGTTGACCGTTTGATACAGGGGGACGCTGGAAACCACGGGCGCGCTATCCATGTAATCCGATGCCAGGGCGGGCACCGCCAGCGCGGTCAATAGCAAGGGGGCCGCCATTTTGATTTTCATGATCCACCTCCGATTGTGTGCATTCACAGTGGCAAAAACGGGCGATGGACGGCGCGGTTTACGATGTGACAATACGTTACGCCCGGCCCGCAGCAACGCGCCCAAAACTATTGGAATCGGGTGCGCACGGCGACTTCAAGAAACGCCTGGTAGCCGCCCGCGCGGTCGGACACGCTGTATACGATGCTGTTCGACCAGGGCTGGCCCGACGCACCGCACCCTGATTTGCGCATTTCAACCGTGCGCATGTCGGAAGAAGACGGCCTTACCTTGCATTAAAAGATTGACGTAAATGCCCGTTTACCTTGGGTTTAAGGTATAAACTCAGAAACAAAAAATAAACTACGCGCCTGCTTTTACCCGGATCGGCGGGAGTGGGCATGCGGGGTCGTTCCGCAGGTTCCGGATGTCGCAACCACGCCCCGGATGGCGGTATGTGATGAATCGCATGGAAAATACCAGCACCCCAGATACAACCAGAACGCGTCGCGGAATTCTCGGAGTTCTGCCCGACGGCTGGCGGCTATTGCCCATCATCTGGCCCTTCCTGGTCATCGTCATCGTCCTGCTGATGCTGTCGGCCGAAAGCATGAGCATCCTGGTTGCGACCCGCTCCTATTCCGAGGGCGAAAGCCTTTGGTCCAAGGGGCAGAAGCGCGCGATGTTCTCGCTGCTGCGCTACACCGAGACGCGTGCGGAGGCCGACTACTACAACTATCGCGAGGCGCTTGCCGTGCCGCTGGGCGATCAGAAGGCGCGCCTCGAACTGGAAAAAGCGGATCCGGATTTTGCCGCGGCCTGGCAGGGGTTCATCGAAGGGCGCAATCATCCCGACGACGTCCCCGGCCTGATCATGCTGTTCCGCCGATTTCGCCAAATCGAATTCATGGCCGACGTCATCGCGCTCTGGACGGAGGGCGATCGCTACATCGGCGAGCTCAACGTCGTGGCGGAAGAGCTGCATGCGCTGGTGATTGCCGGCCAGGATACCCCGGTTGCGCTGCGCGCCTATCGCGATCGCATCCTGGAAATCGACAATCGCCTCACGCCGCTGACCGACAAGTTCACTCGAACGCTGGGCGACGCGACGCGCAAGACCAAGACGCTGCTGCTGATCGCCAACTTTGCCGCGGCCGCAATCCTGCTCCCAATCGGGATATTGCTGTCGCGGCGAATGGTCAGGTACCGCGAGAATGCCGAGCAGGCGTTGAAGCTGAGCCAGGAGCGCTTCAACCTGGCCGTCACCGGCAGCAACGACGGGCTGTGGGACTGGAACATCGCCAGTGGCGAAATGTATTACTCTCCGCGCTTCGAAGAGCTGCTGGGGTTCGCCGAATTCGAATTAGGCCATTCGATGGACATGCTGATGTCGCGGGTGCATCCAGACGACAAGGCGGCGATCGACGAGGCGTTCAGCAATCACCTCAAACTGGGTGCGCCTTTCGATGTGGAAATGCGCCTGCTTACGAAATCGGAAGACTATCGCTGGTTCCGATCGCGCGGCCAATCGGTACGCGGCCCGACTGGCAAGGCAGTGCGCATGGCGGGTGCGATCACGGACATGACGGATCGACGGCAGGCCGCCGCGGACCTGTTTGCCGCCAAGGAACGCGCACTGGTAACGCTGGCTTCCATCGCCGACGGCGTCATCACCACGGACCCCGACGGGTGGGTCGAATACCTGAACCCGGTTGCCGAAGAACTCACCGGCTGGACCACCGAGACGGCGCGCGGCCTGCCGATGCAAGCGATCCTGCGCATGGTCGATGAAGGCACCCGCAAACTCGCGCCGAACCCCATCGAAATGGTGTTGCGCGAGGAGCGCACGATCGAGGCGGCCTCCACGCTGCTGCTCGTGCGCAACGACGGCACCGAGTTTCCCATCATGCAATCGGCTGCACCGATCCGGGCTCGCGGTGGAGAAATTACCGGCGTAGTGCTGGTGCTGCACGACGTCAGCCGCGAACGCCAATACGTCGCCAAGCTTTCCTACCAGGCCAGTCATGATTCGCTGACCGGCCTCATCAACCGCGGCGAGTTCGAGCGCCGCCTGAGCCTCGCCCTGAAGAGCGCCGCGCAGCTCGGGCGCCACCACGCGGTGATGTACCTCGATCTCGACCAATTCAAGGTCGTCAACGATACCTGCGGCCATGCGGCCGGCGATCAGCTCATGCGCCAGGTCACCGCCGTCCTGCAGCGCCGCTTGCGCGAGGGCGATACGCTAGCGCGCCTGGGCGGCGACGAGTTCGGCGTGCTGCTGGAGAATTGCGCGCCGGACAACGCGCTGCGCATCGCGGACGGCCTGCGCCAAACCGTCATGGACTGCCATTTCGCCTGGGAGGCCCGCTCCTTCAACATCGGCGTCAGCATAGGACTGGTCAATGTTGCGGATGGCATGTTCACGCTGACCGATGTCCTCAGCGCGGCCGACAGCGCGTGCTACATGGCCAAGGAAAAAGGCCGCAACCGCGTGCAGGTCTATCACGCGGG
>JANXVW010000211.1 GCA_025351455.1 Betaproteobacteria bacterium
TTAGTGCAGTTGCGGTTTTTTGAGGAAGTCGTTGCGGTCGGCCGATTGCAGGCGCACGTTGAGCAGCGAGCCTTCGCGCGCCAGGGTCAGTGGGATCTCGGTGCCGGCCGCGCCGAGTTGCCAGACCTTGCGGAACAGGTCGGCGAGCGAAGCAATGCGCTGGCCGGCGACTTCGAGCACCATGTCGCCTTGGCGGATGCCGGCGCGTTGCGCGGGTCCGTCCTTGGCCAGCCCGCCGACGACGATCTGGCCGCCGGTTTGCGCGGCATACATGCCCATCCATGGGCGGGGCGCAAATCTGGAGCGCCCCAGTTTCAGCATGTCGTCAAGGATCGGCTCGAGTGCGTCGATGGGAACGACCATGTTGCCCTGCGCCTGCTTGCCTTCGTGCAACTCTTCGACGAGCAGCGAGCCGATGCCGAGCAAGCGGCCGTCCATGTCCACCACCGCGGCCCCTCCCCACTGTGGATGCGCGGGGGAGATGAACAACGCCTCGTCGAGCACGTATTCCCAGTAACCGGCGAACTCGCGCTTGTCGGTGATTTTCGATTTCAGTGCGTGCGCGGGCCCGCCGTGGCCGATGGCGATGACGTCGTCGCCAGCGCCGCAGGACGCGGTGTTGCCGCGCGGCATTGCCGGCACGCCGAGCTTGCCGAGCGGCTGCACCAGCCCGAATCCGGTGGCTTGGTCGTAGGCCAGCGGGTAACCCGCAACGGCGAGGCCGCTATTGGTCGTCAGCCAGATGCTGCGCGCTTCGGTAATGAGGTAACCGATGGTGAGGATGAGGCCGTCATCACGGATGACAATGCCGTTTCCGACCCGTTCCGTGCCGAGGATGGAAGCGGTGAAGGCGTCTTCGGGAATTTCCGAGCGCAGCAACACGACCGCGTCGAGTGCCGAATCGAGGTCGAACCGCAATTCGTTCTGTTGCGGTTGCATGCCCTTCGGAAAAGCCCAGTTGCCCTGCTCGGCCATGAGAAGAAATCCGGATCGCGCCCGATGGGAGGGGCGGCAATCCGGATGTTACGCGATCCGCCGCGGCCGTGAAGGTTCAGGCGGGCTGCAGTCTGGGTGCAATGGGCGCTTCGCGGATCGGCAGGTTGACCAGGGCTGCGAAAGCGGCGAGCCCGGCATCGAGGTACCACATGATCGTGTAATTGCCGAGGTTGACGACGGCAAGGCCGCCCAGCCATGCGCCGAGAAACGCGCCGATCTGGTGGGACAGCAGGGTCAGCCCGAACAGGGTGGCCAGGTAGCGGGTGCCGAACAGCTTTCCGACGATGGTGGCGGTGGGCGGCACGGTCGCCAGCCAGGTCAGTCCGAGGCCCGCGGCGAAGAGATAGAACGTCAGCGAGGTCTTCGGCGCGGCGAGGTAGATCAGGATCAGCAACGTGCGCGAACTGTACATCCAGAAAAGGATGTATTTGCTGCGAAACCGTTGCGTGCCCCACCCGGCAAGCAGGCTGCCTGCGATGTTCGACAGGCCGATGATAGCCAGCGACCAGCTCGCCACTTGTGCCGAAAGGCCGCACAACTGCACTTCGCCCGGCAGATGCGTGATCAGGAAGGCGATGTGGAATCCACAGGTAAAGAAACCCGCATGCAGCAGCAGATAGCTGCGGTTCTTCCCCGCATCACGCAGCGCGGCCTTCATGCCTTTGTCCGCGGGATTGGCCGCCACCGAGCGCGCCTGTTCGGTTGCCGTCGCGGGCCTGCCGCGCAGCGCGCGCGTGATCGGCAGGGCCGCCAGCGCGATTCCGGCGATCGACCACATCGCCCCCATCCAGCCCAGCGCGCTGATCAGCCCTTGCGTGATGGGCGCGAACACGAATTGCCCGAACGATCCGCCGGCATTGATGATGCCGGCCGCCATGCCGCGCTTTTCCGCAGGCATGTGCCGCGCCGCCGATCCGATCAGCACCGAGAAGCTGCCCGCGCCGGAGCCGGCCGCGATCAGAATCCCGAGCGAGAAAATCAGCCCGGCGGAGGTCGTCATGAACGGTGTGATCGCCGAGCCGAGTGCGAGCAGCAGGATGCCGCCGACGAGCACACGCCCGGGACCGTAACGATCGGCAATGGCTCCGGCGATCGGTTGCACCGCGCCCCAGACGAACTGGCCGATCGCCATGGCCAGACTGATGGTGGCGATACCCAGCCCTGTCGAGGTGTTGAGCGGCGAAAGGAACAGGCCTTGTGACTGGCGCGATCCCATGGTGACCATCAACAGCGCGGCGGCAAGCAGGACGATGAACCAGTAGGAGCGGGGTTCGTTGCGGGTGCCCATGGCTAGTTATCCTCCGGAAGGGCGGGCTTGAGGCGGGACAACGCCTGTTCGAGCTGGGTGTGGAGATTGGCGACAAAATCGCGGCCGAGCTGTTCCTCGAGCGCGGCCTGCGCCTGGCGCCATTGCTTGCGCGCGGCCGTGCGCAGGCGCAAACCGCCCGCGGTCAGCACGAACAGCCGCTGGCGCGCATCCGTGCCGGATGATTCGCCCACCAGATTCTGTTCGAGCAGCGGCTGCAGGCTGCGGGTCAGCGTCGTGCGGTCGATTTCCATGCGGTCCGCCAGCGCCGTCAACGATTGTGGCGTCTCGGACAACTGAGCCAGCAGCGAGTACTGCGAAAGCTTCAACCCGCTCTCGCGCATGCGGTGCTCGTAGAACGCCGTCACGCGCCGCGTCAGCCGGCGCAGCCTCGCGCCAGTGCAGGCAACCGGTGGTGGCTTGCCGTTGTCGCGGCTAGCGACGGCTGGACGCGCAGGCCTGGAGCGATTCGTTGTAACAGCAAGTCTCATTGGTGGGAGAAACTAACTATGTGCATATGCACGTACGTTAGCACAATCTTTGGTGGTTGGTGGTTGGTGGTTGGTGGTTGGTGGTTAGTGGTTGGTGGTT
>JANXVW010000223.1 GCA_025351455.1 Betaproteobacteria bacterium
GATTCGAGGGTGATAGCAGAGGGGCAAGTATTCATCAGATTTGTCGGCAACAAAAAGGCCCCCCGAAGGGGGCCTTCCAAAGCGGTCGGAGACCGGACTAGCTTACTTGTACCAGCGGCCGCCCTTGGCAGCGTACTGCTCGCCGTCGTGTGCCATGAACAATTGTGCGCCTTCGAGGTCGCGCATCATTTTCAGGCGGTTGACGGAGGCGCTGTAATCCTGAACGCTGTAGTTCAGGCCTGCCGGGTAGCCGTCCAGGTTCTCCTGCATCCAGACTGCATCTTGGGAAATAATGATGGTGCCGCTGCTGCCGGTCTTCACCTTCATCGATTGATGACCTTGGGTATGGCCCGGCGTGGAGTAAATCATGATGCTGCCGTCGCCGAACAGATCGTAGTCGCCTGCGAGTTCGAGGTAGTTGAATTCGCGAGCGTTGGCGATATCAGCCATCACGAAACTGCCCGGGCTGGTGCGGCCCTGGAATTTCTCCGGAAACCATGCCTGATACAGTTCCTTCTTCTGGAGCACGTGAATGGCGTTCGGGAACATCTGGATGTTGCCGATGTGGTCCAGGTGGGAGTGCGAGGACACGACGACCTTCACCTTGTCGGCCGAATAGCCGAGCTTCTTCAATTGCATGTCGATTACGTCTTCACGCTTCTGGCTGGGCTTGAGGAAGTCGCAGTTGCCCGGCGCCCAGTAGCCCTTGCAGTTGTCGATGATCGCAACGTTGTTACCGGTGTCGAACACTACGAGGCCCTTCGGATGGTCGATGATCCACATGCTGACCGGAATAGTGATCTGACGCGACTTCTCCACCGGAAGGGCGGGGATCAGACCGCGGATATCGAACGGGCCGAACATGCCACTTGTGGTCCAGTAAACCTTCGCGGTGTCCGCCGCGAACGTGCTAAACGAGCCGAATACGCAGAGCAGACCCAGCAGTGCGGCGACGATGCCTGATTTCTTCATGATTTCAATTCCTCCTTGGAATTTTAGTGGTAGTGCTTTTACTTTCAATTTAGTACCCACCTGCACCGCTTGTTTTATATTTCTTTGGACTCCCGGACATATCAGGAGCGGGAACTCTTGAGTTTCCCTGCGATACGTTCAGTTACTCGCGATACGGCGCGCTGGCAGTGTGCCTGATTCCATTTCAGTGCGTCAATGTGTATTGCGTCCTAAGCGGTTAAATAACAAGCTGGTTCTCTTACGAACATTTCAATTCGTATGAAATCCGTAGAGCCGCGCCCAAAGCGGTTTTCCGGGTGAAAACGGTTGACTTTATGCGAGGTTGTCAGCACTGATGAGTCCCTTGGAGAGCAAGGTCGTGAACATGTCATGAGTCTGGCGAATACCCTCTTCGATTGTGATCGAGCCGTAGTCGCCCAGAAAAGCCCGCACCGGCTGGTCCGACAGCGCCATCGGAAATGGCAGGGCGTCGCCCGATATGTCGATCTTCGCCTCCGGCGAAATCTTCCGGATCAGGTCTACCGACTGTTCGACCGTTGAGGCAACGCCATTGATGTCGAACACCTCCGCGCCGCTGCGATCCCTGGCGACCGCTTGGATGAACGCGCTGGCAACTTCGCCCGCATGCAGCCAGGAAACAGGTCCGCGAAATGGAATGGTATAAGGTTTGCCGGCGGCCGCCGCGAGAATCGCAACGGTGGTTTTCGATGTCATGCCCTGATCGCGGCCGATGCCATAGACGACGCCGGGGCGAAGTCCGACGCTGGAAATCTTCCAGTCCTGTGCATATACGCGGGACGTTTGCTCATTGGCGAATTTGTAGGCGCCGTACAGCGTGGCCATGGTCTTCGGATCGAATACGCCGTGCGCGGCGATCGAGCTGGCATAGGCGATGCGCTTAATGCCGAACTTGCGCGCGGCCTCGAAGATGTTGATGGTGCCAACGACATTGACCTTCGCCCCGGCGATCGGATCCGCCTTGCAGAAAGGAACCTGCAGCGCGGCAAGATGGATGATCGCCTTTGCGCCGCTTTTTTCCACGGCCTCATTTACGGCAGCGGTGTCTGCAATGTCCCCGGTAAACCAGGGCACCTGGGCGAGTTCGGAGTCGGCCATCAGCAATTTCGGACGGCGCTTGTCCTCGGTGAGATCCATTGCCGCTACCGGTATGCCGGCATCCGACAGCAGGGTCAGCGCCCAGCTGCCGATGCACCCGCCCGCGCCGGTTACCAGCACCGGCCCGTTGAAGTCCTTCGGGTTGATCTTGAATTGCCTGAACACGAGTGCCTCCTCACATTTGCATTGGTAGGGCCGGATCTCGTGCCCATTCGGACAGCGAGGCTTCGTAGAGCCTGACGTTGTTGTGACCGTGCATGGTCAATACCTGCGTGTCGGCCGTTGCAGCGATTCCACCGCCGCAGTAAGTGATGACGGCCGGTTTGGAAAGAGGCTTGGCAAACAAGCGGCGGGTCTTCCGCGCTCTTGCATGCGTTATTTTCATCCACCGTCGCCATGCTGACGCTGCGCCTTGATATGGCCGCGGCGACCGTAATATACGCCACCGGTGCTGTTGTGTTGCTCGGTACGCAGCGCATTGATGATGCAGGTATCCGCATTCCCGATCGCCGCGAGCACGTCGTCCTTGCTGGCGACCATCTCCCGGCGCGCGCCACGCGCGTCGTAATGCGCCTTCGCACGGCCGAGCGGATCCGCCTTCGACTGGCCGACCTTCCTAGCGCCATTTCGGGAATCCGCCGTTGAGCACCACCGCGCGCTCGTGGCCGAACACGCGAAGCATCCACCGCACGTCCGGGTCATCCATACGAGCAGCCAGCCGGTGTCAACCAGATACTCGGGATGAACGAAGCCTTGCGCCATGGCCATCGTGGAAATTAACAAATCGAAACGCGAAGGCTACCAAAAAAAGACGATCTACGTGATCGTCATGCGGAAAAGAAAATCCGGCACTCAAGGTGCCGGATTCCAGGGCATTGCTGTCTGTGAATCTGCGGTTTTAGAAGTGGCCGCGGAAGGTCGCGAAGAGAAAATCGCCGCCGGCATCGAACTTGCCGCCAGGAATGGTTGGTCCGAGATCCGCATCGACCCGGAGTTTTCGGTATTCGAGCCCGACGGAGAAATGGCGGTTTATGAAGTAGTCCGCGCCGATCAATCCCTGATAGCCGAAATCGGTGTCGTTTTCCTCGTCGTCTCGGAAAGGATTTCTTTTTGTACGCAATGAAGTGTTGTACGCGCCCACGCCGCCGCCGGCATAAAGCTCGATCCGATCCAAAGGCAGAATGAATTTCACCACGCCGCCCACTCCCGAAGTAGTCAGGCGGGAGCGGCCATTCGACGACGATACAGCCGGTGGCGTGTCCAGCCTTTGCTGGGAAGACAAACCGTCTATTTCGAGCCCAATATACGGGGTGGCCCGATAGCCGCCGCTAATGAAGTCGCCGAATTGCCCTGCCGCGTTCTTCAGCTGGGAATTGGACTCCTCCCAATACGCGCCCACCCCTCCACCCAGATACCAGCGCCCCACCCGCTCCGGCGCAAACATCCCGGTGGAATCGGCCCCGGCAACGAGCGGGCTCAGGGTCAGGATCGCAAACATCAGCGACGTCCAGCGTGTCGATCGAACCATGGCAACCTCCAGTGATAGTTATACGGAATGCAAAATCTTTCAATGTGACCGGCCGGGCCGGCGAACGTTCCGCAGATTGAAAGCCTTTGATTCAGAAAGACCTAGTATATTTCCCGCATAGCAATATATTGTTTTGCCGATGGTAATCGACTCCCGGGAATTTGCATCCGCAGCCGATTCCTGCATGATTCCGAAATCCGCTGACGCCGCCACACCCTCCGTCCGCCCCTTAAGTACTTAAAACTAGACCTGGAAAAAGGTGGAGTGACGAAATGATAAAAGACGCCGCGTACTACGAATCGATGTTCAACAACCGGGCGGCGGTCCCGGAATTCCAGAGCCATTTCGACAGCTGGGCGGCGCGGTCCGAGCAGGCGCGGCGCACTCTGGATGTCGAACTGGACGTGCCATATGGCGATGATCGCATGGAAACCATGGACATCTTCCGGCCGCACGGCGAGGCGACAGCGCTGCTGATGTTCATCCACGGCGGCTATTGGCGCTCCCTCGACAAGAAGCACCATTCTTTCGTGGCCACGCCGTTCGTGAATGCCGGTGCCGCTGTCGCCGCCATCAACTATTCGCTCTGCCCCGCGGTCAAGGTCGAAGAGATCGTTCTGCAATGCCTCAAGGCGGGCGCCTGGCTGTATCGCAATGCGGCGGAAGTGGGCGCGCCGCGCAACCGCATTTTCGTGGCTGGGCATTCGGCAGGCGGCCATCTCACGGCGATGTGCATGGCGGCACAGTGGCCACGTTATTCACGCGGATTGCCGGAGAAAGTCATGCAAGGCGGGCTCTCGGTCAGCGGCATCTACGATCTGGACCCGATTGCGCGCACACCTTCGATCAACGCAGACGTGCGCTTGACCGAGGCCGATGCGCTCAAGGTAAGCCCGGCATGGATGCCTTCCGCCACCAAGGCACCGGTGTACATAGCCGTGGGCGGACGTGAACTCGGCGGCTTCAAGGAACAGCATGCCTTGATCGCCAACCAGTGGTCGGGCGTCATCGCCGGCGACATTCCCTGCCCGGACGACAACCATTTCTCCATCCTTAATTCGTTTGCCAACCCTGAATCCGAACTCGGCAAGGCTGCGTTGCGGATGATGGCCCTGTGAGCGACAGAGAGAGCAGCAATCCGTGAACAGTAAACAGTAAGCGGGCCGCTCAAGGTTGCCGCCACCGATCGCTGTTTACCGTTCGTTGTTCACCAGGCGATATACTGTTTATAATAACAGTATGCCGCTCAAAACCATCATTGGTGACCACGGCGCCGCCCACAAGGGCAGGGGCGCAACAATCAATCCCGAAGGCCGCTTCGAGAAAGCGGCGCGAGAAGCGTTCGACGATGGTTGGAATGTGCCGTTGGAGGACGAGCCGGGGCGCCCGC
>JANXVW010000255.1 GCA_025351455.1 Betaproteobacteria bacterium
AAGAAGAACGCGATCATGATGATCGACTTCGCGCTCGATGCCGAGCGCAGGCTCGGCATGAAACCCGAACAGGCCATCTACCAGGCCTGCCTGCTGCGTTTCCGCCCGATCATGATGACGACCATGGCGGCCCTGCTCGGCGCCATTCCGCTTGCGGTGGGCTTTGGCGATGGCGCCGAGCTGCGCCGCCCGCTCGGCATCTCGATCGTCGGCGGCCTGATCGTCAGCCAGATGCTGACGCTGTATACAACACCGGTGGTCTATCTCTATCTCGACCGGTTCCGCCTCTGGAGCAAACGCGTTTTCGCCCCTCGCGCGCCGTATGTTGCCGGATCTCCCGACACAGTCGGTGATACACCATGACAAATCCTGAACAGGCTCTGCGCCTTGGATTTATTGCGCTAGCAGTCCTCAGCGCCTGCACGGTCGGGCCGGACTACGTGCGGCCGACTGCGGAAACGCCGGCCGCATTCAAGGAATCGCAAGGCTGGAAAACAGCGCAGCCGCGCGACCAGGAACTGCGCGGCAAGTGGTGGGAGGCCTACAACGATCCGCTGCTCAACGAACTCGTGGAGCAGGTCAGCGTGTCGAACCAGAATCTGGCGCAGGCGGCGGCGCAGTTCCGGCAGGCGCGCGCGCTGGTGCAATCGGCACGCGCGGGTTACCTGCCGAGCTTATCGGCCGGCGCATCGGCGGCGCGCTCCCAATCGCCGTCCGGCTTCATCGGCCAGAACCAGAATGTCAATGCCCGCGGACCGAGCACCAGCTATTCGGTTTCGCTCGATGCCACGTGGGAGCTGGACCTTTGGGGCCGCGTGCGCCGTACCGTCGAGTCGAACAACGCCGGCGCCCAGGCCAGTGCCGCCGACCTGCAGGCGTTGCGCCTCACCATCGAGGCGGAACTCGCACAGGATTATTTCCAGTTGCGCGCGCTCGACACGCAGAAACAGTTGTACGACGACACCATTGCCGCCTACCAGCGCACACTGACCCTGACGCAAAATCAGTACACGGCCGGCATCGTCGCAAAGGTCGACGTGATACAGGCGCAGACCCAGCTCAAGACGACCCAGGCCAATGCGCTCGACATCGGCGTGCAGCGCGCGCAACTCGAACACGCCATCGCCGCATTGATCGGCAAACCCGCCTCGACCTTCACCCTGACAGCGGCACGGCTCACTGCTTCGCCGCCCCCGCTTCCGGCGGGTCTCCCCTCCGGCCTGCTCGAGCGCCGCCCCGACATCGCCGCCGCCGAACGTCGCATGGCCGCGGCAAACGCGCAGATCGGCGTCGCCAAGGCGGCTTATTATCCGTCGCTTACGTTGTCCGCATCGGGTGGCTTTCAGAGCTCCACTCTGTCGAACCTGCTGACCATACCGAGCCGCTTCTGGTCGGTCGGACCGGACCTGGCGCAAGCGTTATTCGACGGCGGCCTGCGCCGTGCACAAACCGACCAGGCGATCGCTGCCTATGACGCGAACGTCGCAGGTTACCGGCAGACGGTGCTCACCGGATTCAAGGAAGTCGAGGACAACCTCGTGGCGCTGCGCATACTGGAGGACGAAGCCGCCATTCAGGACGAAGCCGTGCAGAATGCACGCCAGTCGGTGCTGCTGACGACCAACCAGTACAAGGCCGGCATCGTCAGCTATCTGAACGTGGTGCTGGTGCAGGCCACGGCGCTGGTCAACGAACGGGCGGCAGTGGAAATCCAGAACCGTCGGCTCGCCGCCAGCGTATTGCTGGTCAAGGCATTGGGCGGGGGCTGGAACGCGTCCGACCTGCCGACGCCGGATGACCTGGCGCGCGGCGCATCTTATCCGCGCGACGATGCCGCTCAAATGCGATAAGCAGCAGTGAAGCGCGATGGTCGGCTGGTTGCTGGTGTCGCAGCCGCTGTCGCTGTACATTACGCCGGTCGTTTATCTCTACTTCGAGCGGGCTCGGATTTGACGGGAGCAACGTCGGCAACCGCCAGCCGCTGCCGACGCGCGCAACCGCATGAAGTCCATGTCAACAGTTCGCGGCAGCCGGCGTTAAGGCGGCGGCACGGCGCGGCACCCATTCGGCTCGCGTATGCATCCCCCGAAAGACCCCATGCGCGAACCCGAACAAAAAAAGAAGGACGAAGATTCCCTGCTCGACAAGCTTGGCCCCGGCCTGATCACCGGAGCCGCTGACGACGATCCCAGCGGTATCGCCACCTATTCCCAGGCCGGCGCCCAGTTCGGGCTGAACATGTTGTGGACCACGCTGATCACGTTTCCGCTGATGGTCGGCATCCAGATCGTCAGTGCGCGCATTGGCCGTGTCACCGGCGAGGGCCTGGCCGCGAACATCCGCAGGCTGTTTCCGCGCTGGGTGCTGCTGACCATCGTCAGCCTGCTGGTGGTGGCCAACACCATCAATATCGCGGCGGACATCGCGGCGATGGGGGAGGCGCTCCAACTCGTGATCGGGGGCGGCGAACACGGGCACGCCGTGGTTTTCGGCGTATTAAGCCTGCTGCTGCAGGTTTTCATTCCCTACCAGAGCTACGTGCGCATACTCAAATGGCTTACGCTGTCGTTGCTGGCCTACGTCGGGGTCGCGTTCTCCGTGCACATCGACTGGCCCGCCGCGATCCGGCAATCGCTGGCGCCGGACCTTTCCTTCAATCCGGAGTTCGTCGCTGTCGTGGTCGCAGTGTTCGGCACCACGATCAGTCCCTATTTATTCTTCTGGCAGGCTTCCCAGGAAGTCGAAGAACTGCGCGCCGGCAACGGTACGTCATCGCTGACGAGCTCACCGGAGGACGCCCGCCGGCATCTGCTGCGTATCAAACTGGATACCTACGTCGGCATGGGTTTCTCCAATTTGATCGCCTTCTTTATCATTCTTTCCGCAGCGGTGACCCTGCATGTCGCAGGCATCACCCAGATTCAGACATCGGCCCAGGCCGCACAGGCCTTGCGCCCGATCGCCGGCGACTTTTCCTTTCTGTTATTCAGCTTGGGCATCATCGGCACCGGCATGCTCGCCGTCCCGGTGCTTGCGGGGGCCACGGCCTACGCCGTGGCCGACAGCTTTGGCTGGCGCCAGGGGCTGGACCGCAAACTGTTCGAAGCCAGGGAGTTCTACGCGATCATCGCCGTCGCGACCTTGGGCGGCGTATTGCTTGACTTCACCCCGATCGACCCGATCAAGGCGTTGTTCTGGAGCGCTGTGATCAACGGCGTCATCGCCGTTCCGATCATGACCGTGATGATGTTGATCGCAACCCGGAGCGAAGTCATGGGCCGATACGTGGTGAAGCGCCGCCTGAAATACCTTGGCTGGCTCGCCGTAGCAGCCATGTCGGTGGTGGTCGTTACGATGCTGGCCACCGCCTGGTGAAGCGAACCGCCGATTGAATTATCCAGACCGGTCCGGGTCGAAGCGTATGACTCTTGTCGAACCACTGGAGAATGGCATGGCAGATATCGAAGTATCCAATGACGGGGCCCCCGCTTCGCTGGTCACCATCGCGCAGGTCATCTACGGCCTGCACGCGTTGAGCATCTTCATCGGCCTGACCAGCGCGATCACCATCATCGGCGCTTTCGTCTTCGGTTTCCCGTCGATCATCGCGGTCGTTCTCAATTACGTCTACCAGCACGGTACGCGTGGCACTTATCTCGAGTCGCACTTCCGCTGGCAGATCCGCACGTTCTGGTTCGCGGCGTTATGGATCGTGATCGGCGTCATGTTGTTCGTGACTTTGATCGGCATCCCGATCGCGTGGATCATCTGCATTGCCGCCGGCGTCTGGGTCATCTACCGGGTCGCCCGCGGCTGGCTGACGCTGCAGGACCGCAAGCCCATGGCTTTCAACTAGATCGTCCCAGGACAAATTTCACCGCAAAGGCGCAAAGGACGCAAAGGAAGGACAAAAGCAGGGAACCGTTTCGCGTGAGAACCGTTCCTTTGCGCGGCAGTCAATCGTACTCATAAACAGTTATACGGCCCTGCGTCCCAACTTTCTTTTCGCGTTCCCGGTTTTCCTTCGCGTCCTTTGCGCCTTTGGTGAAAATCCGCTGCAAACGGGGTTAACCGAGATAGGCCCGCAGTTTCTGCAGAAAAATGCGGATGCGCTTGGCGTTCTGGCCGAGGTCACTCCGGCCGACCCGGGATTTCGAGCGCACGTCCA
Organism: Betaproteobacteria bacterium; assembly: GCA_025351455.1. Lineage (GTDB taxonomy): Bacteria > Pseudomonadota > Gammaproteobacteria > Burkholderiales > JACQAP01 > JACQAP01. The sequence goes on from JANXVW010000255.1 coordinate 4,169, forward strand.
CTTTCGTTCCGTCCGCTGCGGATGTGATGCGGACAACCAGATCGTCGGTAAATCCATAGAGCAGGCTGGTCTGGTTCGCCTCGATGCGCCCCTGCGCCATGTCTTCGTCAGCCAGCGGCATGCCCATTGATGCAAGGGCCGCCTTGGCTGCTTCGAACACTTTTTCCTTCGAAGCCGTTGTCGTCAGCGGCGCAAGGTCGGCGTAGGCCTTGTGTTGCAGGTCGGCCACCTCCTTGCCGTCATAGGCCACCGGATGATCGCCGGGTTTGCGAAGTTTCGCGGCGGCGACAAATTCCGGCGGGTTCTCGGTATCGGTGCTGATGTCGTGGATGAAGGGGAGCGATCCGGCTGTCTGCTTGAAGCTCCAGGGAACATAGGCCGCCACCACACCGATCGCAATGCCGGCCAGGGCGGCGACCAGGGTCCCGCGGGGTCTTCCTGCGGCGAGAGCAAGACCGCCCACTGACAGGATTGCACCGGCCAGCGCAGACCAGAACGCCCAGCCCAGAATCGCGAATCCGATCCGGAAATGATAGAGATCAAGCCGATACCCGATCCCGGAAAAAACCATCGCCGCGGCGCTCGCCATGGCGACGAGCAATCCAATGACGACCAGCCGGTTGCCAAGGCGCGCGCGAGCGGGACTCTGTTGTGCGTTCATGACTTCCTCCATATTTTGACTAGAACCCTCGAAATGGATTCACCGCAAAGACGCAAAGGGCGCGAAGGAAACACAAGATCGAGGAAAAACAAACCGGATTTGATGTGGCGCAACTATTCATCAACCTTTACCGCCAATTCTCACTGTGACGGCGCATCGGCCAATGACACGTTTTTTATCATGGCATTTTCTGCTCCTGCTCTTGCTTTTCCTCCGCGTCCTTTGCGTCTTTGCGGTGAATGCCTTGCAAGCCTTAAATGTCGATTCTACCCCGATGTTTCTGTCGATTTAAGCGCCGCAACCGGGCAGAATGCGCGTTCGCCCGCCATGCCTCCCGCCCTCCTAGCCCTCGCCGCTGCCGCTTTCGTATCCGGCGCCAACCTGCGCCTTTTCGATGCGCTGCTGCCGAAGGTTGCTGAAGATTTCGCGGTGCCGCCGACGACGGCTTCGATCGTCGTCACCGCTTTTACGCTTGCCTACGGGCTGTTCCAGATCGTGCACGGGCCGCTCGGTGACCGCATCGGCAAACTTCGCGTCATCGGCGGCGCGACACTGATCGCGTCGGCCGCTTCGCTCGGTTGCGCTTTTGCCCCGACGCTGACCGCGCTGGCCGGGCTGCGCTTCGCCACCGGCATCGGCGCCGCGGCGATCGTCCCGCTATCGCTGGCCTGGATCGGCGACAACACCCCTTACGAGAAACGCCAGGCTACGCTCGGCCGTTTCCTGAGTTTTATTTTGATGGGCCAGATCCTCGGTCCGGCGTTGGGCGGCGCGCTCGCCGAGTACATCAGCTGGCGTCGCGTGTTCGACGTCATGGCGGTGGTGTTCCTGATGGTGAGCGTCGTGCTGTTTACCGTCGATCACCGCACGCGACCCGCGGCGTCCACTCCTGCCCAGGCCCATGGCAATGTCTGGCGCAACTATGCTGCCGTGCTCGGCGATCCATGGGTGCGCATTGTCGTGCTTACCGTATTTCTGGAAGGCGGGCTGTTTTACGGCGCTTTCGCTTATACGGGCGCTTATCTCAAAGAACGCTTCGGACTTTCGTATCTGCTGATCGGCGGCATGCTTGCCGGGTTCGGGCTCGGCGGTGTGATCTACAGCCTGATGGTGAAATGGCTGCTCGCCAGGCTCGGTGAAAAAGGATTCGTGCGGCTCGGCGGGTCGTTGATGTTCGTCTGCATGGCGGCGCTGCCGCTGCTGCCCTGGTGGCAGGCGGCGATCCCGGTGTTCATCGTCGCGGGATTCGGGTTCTACATGTTCCATAACACGCTGCAGACGCGGGCCACCGAAATGGCGCCGCAGATGCGCGGGACCGCCATCGCCGTTTTCGCTTTTTGTTTGTTCATGGGACAGGCGAGCGGCGTCGCCATTTGCGGCGTCGCCATTCGTTTCCTGCAATACGGATGGACGTTCGCGGCCACCGGAATGGGACTCGCATTACTGGGATACTGGTTTGCCGTGAAGATTGCCGCGCATCGTGCGATGGTTCAAGCACGCGCTGCGTGATTAACCAACTTCGTGGCCGGGGGCAGCCCGGCGGCTGGTCACCGTTTTGCGCTCGCCAAGAAAATCGAAGATTTCAGTGCAGGCTAACCTGCTTGCAGGTTACGCCGGAACTAAAGGTAACCGAAAGAAGGCCGCCCCTGCATTCGCGCCCCGTATTCACAGGGTGTCCCTGCGCTGCCTGCCTCGATGGGGCGACTGCGCAACTCGACCTGGCGAGGCGCACACAACGCGCCTCACTGCGGGACTCGAACAGTGCTCGTCGACTTCCCCCCATCAAGGCGAGCTGCTCGGCGCGTCTCAAGGGGAACCCCAACTGCCTTGTACTGCGGACGCCTTCGCTGACCTACTATGTGTGAACTACCCTCGCCTAAAGGCGAGGGCTTCGTGTTACGGCTCAAGCCTGTGAGGGTCGGCCTGACGGCCGACTGCCGAGACTCCCTTCTCCCCCCGCGATACCCTGGCGAAGCCCGGAGTAACCCGTTAGAAGGGCCGGGGATGAGGGACAGTTCGATTCGAACGACAGTACCTTCCCTCACCCGTCGCTTTCGCGCCGACCTCTGACAGGGTACTCCGGGCTTCGCCAGGGTATCCCGGAGGGAGAGGTCAG
>JANXVW010000256.1 GCA_025351455.1 Betaproteobacteria bacterium
TCAAAACCCTTGTAGCCGCGCGCCGTTTTTCTCTCGGTACGCGCAAGCGCGTATTCTTCATGCGTTTGCGGGTGCAGGAACACAGGAAAATCCTTACCCACGGGACGATAGCCAGCTGTTCCATCTGCTCCGGGGTGGAGCCGACCACGACATAATCCTGGTCGGCGACCGGGCGGCCGAGCAGCCGGTCGCGCACTGCGCCTCCGACCGCGTAGATCTTCATTCGTATTGCGGATTGACTTCGGCTTCGGCGTGCGCGCCGGCGACCCACTCCCGCATGGCCGGCAGCGCATGGATCGCGGCGGCATACTGCACAGCCGCGCCAGCGAGGGCGACGCCGTAGGTGCGAAACCGCGATGCCACCGGTGCGTACATGGCGTCGGCAATGCAAAAAGCGCCGAACAGGAACGGGCCATCCGCGCCATGCCGGCTGCGGCATTCGTTCCAGATCGTCTCGACGCGCGCCACGTCGGCGGCCACTTCGGGTGTCCTGGCGCGGCCGGGGATTTCGCGGCGTACGTTCATAGGCATCTGACTGCGCAGATGGGTGAAGCCGGAATGCATTTCCGCACTGATCGAACGTGCGCGCGCGCGCGTGGCGGGCTGCGCCGGCCAAAGCTGTTTTTCGGGATACCTCTCGGCGAGGTATTCGCAGATCGCCAGCGAATCCCAGACCGTCAGGTCGCCGTCCTTGAGCACCGGCACCTTGCCTGCGGCGGAATGCTTCAGGAGCTGCTGTTTGGCCCCTTCTGCGTACAGGGACAGCCGGATCTCCTCGAAGGGGATCCCGGCTTGCTTCATCAGCAGCCAGGGTCGCAACGACCACGACGAGTACGCTTTGTTGCCGATCACCAGTACGAGGTTGGACATCGGGATTCCCGGAACAACTTTTAGTGACGGCCGCGAAAACGGAACCAGCGGTAGCGCGCCCGCGGCGTGTTGTCCAGCATATACAGCGGCACCACGGCCTCCAGTGGAGACGGGGTGAAACCGAACATTTCGGGGAAGGGACAATTGCACACGCTGTCGACCTTCATCGAGAGGTAGTTGTCGCGCGACATCAGTTTTACCGGCAACCATTCCATCATCCAGGCCATGAGCCGGGACATTTCATCGTTGAGAGGCAGGATCGGGCGTTGCATTTTCAGCAGCCTGCACACGTATTCCACCAGCTCATGCAGCGTATACGTCGTCGGGCCGCACAGCTCGAGGTTCTGGCCGTAGGTGGACGACAGTTCCAGGCTGTCGACCATCGCGCGCGCGACATCTTCCACATACACCGGCTGAAAGCGCGCCTTCGGGCTGGCCAGCAGGATGGCCGGCAGCGCCTGTACGAGTTGCGCGAACAGATTCAGGAAACGGTCTTCACGGCCGAAGATCACCGACGGACGGAAAATGGTCGTGTGTATGCCGCTTGCCAGGGCGACGCGGATTTGTTGTTCCCCGCCGGCCTTGGAACGCAGATACTCGCTGGGCGCATCGTGCGCGGCCTTCAGTGCCGATACATGCAGGAGGCGGCGCACGCCGCGCTCGCGGCAGGCATCGACGATCTTGCGCGGCAGATCCGTATGCACGCGGGCAAAGTCGCCAGCGCCGCTTTCATGCAGGACGCCACACAGGCTGATCACCGCATCGTTGCCGGCAACCATGCGTTCCAGCGTCGCCGGATCGTGCACGTCGGCGTTTACCACGTCCACGGTAGGCAGCACGATTAATGCCTTGGCGCGTTCGCGGCGCCGCGTGGGCACGCGCACGGCAATGCCGCGCTCGGCAAGCCGTTGCACGACGTGGCTGCCTAAAAACCCGGCACCGCCGATGACGCAAACCGATCTGATTTTCATGGTTCCGATCCGATTCCTGGAATGCGGCGTGTCACCGCATGGAAGAAATTATAAGGCGCATGCCGTTCAATTGTTCTGCGTCGATTTGGCCGGTACGACGCTCAGGCGGTCGCGCAGGCTCAGGTTGGACTGGTGGAACAGGCGGGCGTAGAAAAGCGTGTTGTTCATGACCTTCTTGACGTACTCGCGGGTCTCGGCGAACGGAATGGTCTCGATATAGATCGCCCCCTCCAGTGGCCGGCTGCCGGTCCACTCGCGCGCGCGGCGTGGACCGGCGTTATAACCTGCCGAGGCGAGCACCATGTGCTTGTCGACCGAATCGAGGACCTGGCGCAGGTAATAGGTGCCCAGGCCGATATTGCTGTCGACCGTTTCGGTCAGGGCGGTGTGATGGCCGATCATGCCCAGGCGCTTTGCCACCCAGCGTGCCGTGGCCGGCATCAACTGCATCAACCCGCTCGCGCCCGCCGACGAGCGCGCGGTGTGCACGAAGCGGCTTTCCTGGCGAACCAGACCATAGACCCAAGCCTCGTCGAGGTCGAGCTGTTGCGAGTATTCCTGCACCAGCTTGCGGTAAGGGGCCGGATAGCGCAGGCCAAAATCGTGCAGGATCACCGTGCGCTCCGCCGTGTCGATTGCGCGTTCATACCAGTCGTTGCGCACCGCCAGAATCGCGGCGGCGAGCAACTGCTTGTCCTCGTAGTCCTTGATCGACCACTGCCACTCCAGCGCGCCTTCATAGCGCAGGCCCGCGCGGTACAGCGCGAGTGCGCGCTTGATGCCGCGGTCGGCGGCGATGGCATCGACTTCGTCGCCGGATGGGTGATAGGTCTGCGGCGCCGAGCTGATCGAGGTGCCGAGCTCCTCCGCGGCAAGCTGGCCGTAGAAATTGAATTCATTGGAAAGGGGTGCGAGCAACAGATTGGCTTCGGCCGGATGGCCCAGCGCAATGAGCGCGCGTGCGCGCCAGTAGCGCCACTGCGGTCGCAGGCGCTCGGGAGCGGACATGGTGTTGACCGCCGCCAGTACTTCGCTCCAGTTCCCCGCGCGCAGGGCCGAGCGGACGTTCCAGGCCAGTTGGCGATCGTTCATGCCATTGCCGGCGTTCTTGAACCAGGCGAGTGCGCCGGCGTGCAGGTTGCGGGTGGCCACCGAGGCGATCTGCGCCCACGCATATTCGCGCTCGTCGTCGGGCAGCTTGCCCTCGATGCGGCGCATGTGGTCGGCCGCGATTTCCGGCCAGGACTCCGCCGTCTTGTACAAGGCGAAGACCGCCAGCTCGCGCTGGCCGCGCGTCTTCAGCAGCAACGGCGCCTTGTCCAGGTAACGTTGCGGTCGCTTCGCAATCGATTCCAGAATTTTCACGTCGGGCCGTTCGCTCACCGGCACGTAAACCAGCAGCATCCTCGCGCCGGTCAGGTTGCCATTTTCGAGCGCCAGCCGCACGCGGCTCCAGCTGTCCTCCGCGGTCAACATCTGCTTGTCAAACATCGCCTTGAAAATCGGCAGGCAGCTTTCCGGCAGGACCTGGGCGGTGAACCACAGCGGTCGGGCCTGGCTCAGGACGCCGGAATCGCCGCGCGCCATCCTGGCTTGCGAGGCGAAGCAGGCGAGTTCGGTATCGGCCGTGCCGAGCTTGGGATATTCGCGCAGGAACGCGGTCCAGTCGCTGTTCCTGGCCAGCTGGCGCAGCCAGTCGGCACGCAGGCGGTCGGCGACCAGGCTGCCGTCGTTGCGCCCCAGGAAAGCCACGATCTCGCTTTGCTGCGCGTCGGCGAGGCGCGACCGCAACTGCCAGTACCGTACGTAAGGCGTCAGCGCGTAGTCCTCGTCGAGCTTTGCGGCGCGCTCGTTGAGCTTGACGATGTCGCCGCGCTGAAATGCATCCCGCGCTTCGAGAAAGACATCATCCTGCGGCGCGGCAAAAGCGGCGCAGGAGACGAGCATCAGCAGTAGAAACGGGATTTTCAACGGTGGTATGTGGACGCGCGGCACGGCAAAAAGTTGCACGCGTGATTATAGGCGGGCGGCGTGGCCGCCGGTAACGTAACGAGCGCGGTTACGAAAGGAAAAGGGCGTGCGCCGGATTGCGCGATTCGTCCCAGCTCGGGTAGCCGAGTTGCGTCAGGAAGCGACGGAATGCGGGCTTGTCGCGCGGCGGCACCTGCATGCCGACCAGCACGCGGCCGAAGTCGGCGCCGTGGTTGCGGTAATGGAACAGCGTGATGTTCCAGCCTTGGCCCATGTTTTTCAGGAAATTCATCAGGGCGCCGGGCCGTTCCGGAAATTCGAAGCGGTAAAGCAATTCGTTCCTGACCGACGGGGCGCGGCCGCCCACCAGGTGGCGCACGTGCAGTTTGGCCATTTCGTTATCGCTCAGATCCTGCGTGGGCAGGCCATGCTTGCGCAGGCGCGCGACCAGCTTGCGGATCTCGCCGCGATCGCGCACCTGGACGCCGACGAAAACGTGCGCCTGGCGCGGATCGGCATAGCGGTAGTTGAACTCGGTCACGCTACGCGGGCCGAGCAAAGTGCAGAATTGGCGGAAACTGCCGGCCTGTTCCGGGATGGTGACGCCGAGGATGGCCTCGCGCTGTTCCCCCAGTTCGGCGCGCTCGGCGACGAAACGCAGCCGGTCGAAATTCATGTTGGCGCCGCAGGCCACCGCAACCAGCGTGCGGTTCTTCGCCTTGTGGCGCGCGACCCAGGCTTTGGCGCCCGCAATCGCCAGCGCGCCGGCCGGTTCAAGAATGGATCGCGTATCCTCGAATACGTCCTTGATGGCCGCGCAGATGGCGTCGTTGTCGACCAGGATCATTTCGTCAATCAGCTCGCGGCACAAGCGGAAGGGCTCCACACCGACCTGTTTGACCGCAACGCCGTCGGCGAACAGGCCGACCTGGTCCAGTTTTACCCGCCGGCCGGCGGCCAGTGACCGCGTCATCGCATCGGCGTCCACGGGTTCCACGCCAATCAGCCTGATCTGCGGCCGCAGGCGTTTGATGTAGGCGCCGATTCCGGCAATCAATCCGCCACCGCCGACCGCAACGAATATCGCGTCGATCGGCCCGCTGTGCTGGCGCAGGATTTCCATGCCGACGGTGCCTTGGCCGGCGATCACGTCGGGATCGTCATAAGGATGGACGAAAGTCAGCTTTTCGCGTTTGGCGATCTGCAGGGAGTGCGCGTAGGCATCATCGTAGGAGTCGCCGTGCAACACCACGCGCGCGCCTCGCGCCGCGACCGCAGCTATTTTGATTTGCGGGGTGGTGACCGGCATGACAATGGTGGCGCGGCAGCCCAATCGCTGGGCCGCCATCGCCACGCCTTGCGCGTGGTTGCCGGCGGAGGCGGCGATGACCCCGCTTTTGAGCTGCGCGGGGCTCAGGCGCGCCATTTTGTTGTAGGCGCCGCGCAACTTGAAGGAGAACACCGGCTGCATGTCTTCGCGCTTGAGCAGGACGGTATTACCGAGGCGCTGCGAGAGCGCGGGAGCCACATCCAGCGGCGATTCGATGGCCACGTCGTAGACCCGCGCGCTGAGGATTTTTTCCAG
>JANXVW010000265.1 GCA_025351455.1 Betaproteobacteria bacterium
GGACGTTCGGCAGTGGGTGCGGCTAGAGGTGGCGCTGCGGGCGGAGTGATTTTGTCGGTTGTTGGCGCGGGCGGCGGTGTGACGATGTTCGGCGAGCGGATTGGGACCGTTGACGGCTGGGGTCCAGAAGAATCGAACTTCGGTTCCTGTCCTGCGCCGGGCGTCTGTGCCGGCAGCGCTTCGGAAAACAACGCTGCCGCGACGAGCGCAAGACCCAATCCGCCTTGTCTTAAATTCATCTACCCTATGCCTCGCTACGCGTTGGATTTATGCTGCTTTTTCTGGCATGCAGTATATAGGCAGTGCCCCGAGCGGGGGAAGGTCCGACCTCTTCCAATAACATCTGAGGGTGCAAGCGGGGCCGTGTTTTTAACGGCAAACGAGGGTGAAACAAGTGCTTTTGGGTCAATCACCTTAAGATGGTGATTTATATGAATTTGTACACGCTTAGGACGTTTAATCAAATTTAGGAATTTCTGGCCGGCATCCGATGTGGTCTTTTCGGTACCGTCCGACGAATAGCCCGTTATCCGGAGCATCCGTACAGTTATTGACAGGACTCCAAGAACCCAAAGTCGCCCTGGCGTTACGCGCCATCCTCATGATCAGGCGTTTCATTGCCGTCGAGTTGGCCGGGCGACCGCAGCCTGCGGCTCGCGTCGCGCCCGTCCCTCTCGTCGGCGCTGGACGTTTCCTCCTCGCCGGGTGTCGCCATCGCCATCGAGAGACGATAGTCAGGCTGGGGTCTCTGGCGCAGTACGCTCCACTGGTGCAGACGCGTCACACAGACCGTCGATCCGCACTCCACCCCGAAAATTTGATAGCCGACCGGTTCGTAATAGCGCCCTGGCCGGTCGTTCCATTGCCGCGCAATCCGAATCGGGTGCGCCTTGCGGTTCGCCTGCGCTCCACCCATCACTTCGACGAATCGTTTCCAGTCTCCCTCATTCGCTGCCTCCCAAGCGTCCACGAATAGCCCTTCCGCGGTTCCGCCCAACCGCCGCAGTTCGCGCCACACAGTCACGGGAGGTCCACCGATTTGCTGGAATTGTCTGATCCCCCAGGTTGAGGCCCAGGCGTCCACGCGCTGTGCTGCGGACTTCGAATCGTTGCCATCGACGTCCTGGTCGATACCGAAGCCGTCGATGTTCTTCGAGACGTACTTGGCCACGTAGCCCGCAGCGGTACCTTTGGTGTAGTCGATGGCCACGGCCTTGAAGCGGTGTTCCTGGGCACCCGGTTCCTCGCCGTCTTGCGCCAATGCATATTTGCGCATGATGACTTCTACGCTTTGGGCGTTGTGCGTCGACATGAACAGCAAAAAATGCCAGTGTGGCGTACCGTCGTGCTGCGGCTCCGCGATGCGAAATCCGTAAATCGCGATGCCGTCCCGCTTGAGCTTGGCGCGAATGCACGCCCACATCTTGCACAAGTACGCTTGGGCTTCGCGCGGGGTGGTTTGATCGTACTTCGGATTGGTCTGGCCGGACTGCGCCAGGCGCGCGTGCATGCGCGACGGGCAGGTCAACGTGTAAAACTGCGCCGCGTCGCCGATTTCCCGGGCCATGGCTTCGAAGCCGGCGATGCGCACCATTAGTTCGCTGCGGCGGATTCTCGGGTTTGACACACTCCGGTCGGCAAGCGCCTGCAGGGTGAAAGCGTCGCCCAGTTCGTTGACAGCTGTCAGGCTTTCAAGCACGCGGCGATTGCGGCGCTTTTGTTCGCCCCGGCGATTGAGTGTTTCATCGCTCGAGTAGACGCCAGCGTGCCGGTGAACGAGCCCGATGCCGATGGCCGCGCGCTCGACCTTACGGCCGTGGTGGCTGCGCACGGCACGGCGCCACCAGTGTTCATCGGTGAGTCTTGCGCGCAAGCCGAGCAGGGTAAAGCCTTCCTTTCGGGTCGGCATGCCGACGCCACAGGATCGGGTGGTCCGCTCGAATATCTGGGTCAAGGCTCGCTCATCCCGGGTCGCGGCGGCGGCGCGGCGGCATTGGGCGGCGCGGCGCTTGGCGAATTCGATCAGATCCGCGTCGCTAACGGCCAGTCGAATCGCGCTCTCGGTAAAACTCTCGGACAGATCCGCCATGTACAGATTGGCCTCCCGCCTTCCCTTTGCGTCGTAGACCTCCTGATACTGTCGGGCGATGACGCGATGAAAGCGGTCCGGGAACTGTCTGAACTTGCCGACCAGATAGGCCCGGTCCAAGCCCTCCGGTTCGCCCAGGTGCCATGCAGACCGCTGTGCCGATGTGGCAAACGCCGGCAGGGGATTGGCCAGGTGGAATTCCATGGCAACCCTAGCGCTGGCTAGTGGAGAGCTTAATCTGGGATTCGATGTAGCCGTGCAGATCCGCCAGCCGATAGCGAACGGCCCGACTGCCGATCTTCACGAACGGAATCCGTGCACCGGCCCACCGATCCCGTTCGAGAAAGGCCATGCTGACACACAGCAGGCGTGCCGCCTCCTGCGTGGTGAGAAGTTTTTCTATCATGGTTTGTCACCTCGTAAAGTTGAACAACGAGGCGACAGATTGCGGAAACTTGCACCGGCAAAAAATACCGGCCTGGGTCAAAGAAGGGGTTTAAACCCCGTGTTTGGGCAGAGCGGGGGATTTAGAGCAATAGCAAGAGGGAGTTGCTGACGGGACGTGCGTGGGCCGCGAGCAAATTATTCAGTGACGTCCTGCCTCAAAGCACCCGTTTCCAGATGAATCAGGTACTCCGATGCATCCACCGGGGGTCGGCCCGGCTTGCGTTCCTTGCGTAACGGGTCCACTTCGCCGACCCAGCCCTTCACCGTATTTTCGCCTTTGTAGTGCGCGCCGTTGCCGTACTGAAGGACGGCCTTACTCTTTGCCATGTGTGCGGGATGGATTCGTGCGTCAATGTCCCAGAGTGTGCGGGCAATGGCTTGGCAAGACTGTTTGTCGTTGGCTTCGTTGTGGTGTTTCCCGACAGCCGGCCTGCCCATCGAGTCTGCGGGCGAGACGGCGGGCGCCCAGATCTTCGGTGGAGTAAGGTATTCCTTTTCGCACCATCGCAGGAATTGACCGCGTCTGACAAAGAGTCCGGACAGGAATACCTTGTCGTAGGGCTTTTCGCCCACGGCAATTTCCCCGAGGTGCACCCGCGTTCGGTTCAAATTGAAAAAGAACAGGAACATACTATCGGGAAGGACCCGCCAACCACGCGTGTAGCGAAGCGAAAGTTGAGCGTTGAGATAACCCCAGATCAGTTTCTGGAGCTTATCGGCAACCGGCTCAGGCGGATTTTCGGGATCGGTCTGCTCGGGATTGAAACCTTCCCATACGTGGGCAATTTCCCAGATGCTGCGGAAGTCATTCCGAGGTAGCCTCATGTGACTACCGCTTCTTTTTCTTCGCGAGTGCCGCGTCAATCTTGGTGAGCAGCTTGCCTGTGACTCTGGTTTGGTGCTCGATCTTGCTGACGTAGGCCTGCGACACACCCATGCGCTCGGCGAGTTGTTCCTGCGTTACATTGGCCCGGATGCGGGCAAGCGATACCGGGTTGCTCACATAGTCCTCCACAATGAAGGGGACGTAGCCATTGCCCTTGTCCGCGGCAACTTCGCGTCCCGCGATTTCATCCTCGATTTCCTCGCGCAACGCCTTGTAAACCGCCATCGGGATCAACACGTATTCGGGCTTGCCCGCAATGGACTTGATGACTTGCAAATTGATGGGTGCATTCATTTGTAGGCGTCTCCACGCGGTTTGATCGCCTCGATGGCGATAATCCGCAATGCGTTCTGACGGTCGTAAATGACGCGCCAGCTTCCAACTCGCAGCCGCCAGTAGGGCGAGGCGGCGAGTTTCTTCGTGTCCAGATTCTGATCGTCAGGATCGTTTCCGAGTGCCTGGATCTTCAGCGCCAGGCGTTCACGCTCGCTTGCCGGCAGGCTCTGCAGCTTCTTCTGGGCCTGCCGACGAATCTGGATCGCATACCGCATAGTTATGTTAAAGGTTATATTTGGTTATGTCTAGGTTGGCCTGGGTTCAAATCAGACCGGGCCTTGAACGGGTGCGGCCGTGTGTTCGCCGACGCGTTTTGGTAGACGAACGACGTCCGCGCTTTCCCTCATCCCGCCCGCTTTCAGCATAAAGTCCGCAATGCGCTCCATCGGTTTTCGCAACCGCTCGATATCCGCCACGATGTAGCCGGCTGTCACGTCATTTCGCATCTTGTGATTCAACAGGCGCTTAAGGGCATAGGCTGGAATGTCCAACGAATCGGCAATCGTGGCGAAGGTGCGTCGCAGATCGTGCAGCCGGAATTCAATGCCCGATTCCTTGCAAACACGCAGTACTTGCTTGCGCGCTTCGACCAGATGTCCCGCTTTCCCCGAGCCTTCGAACACGTAAAGACCGGTAGAGACCTTCTTTCGGCTCTTGAGCATGCGAAAAATGAAGTCAGGCAAGGGCAGCGTGTGGGTTTCATGGTTCTTGGTGTCGGTGACCATGAGCGTTCGCTCTTTGAGGTCGACGTTGTCCCAGGTAAGACACGACGCTTCGGTACGCCGAAGACCGGTGAAGATTAAGAGCAATATGTAATCACGGGTAATTTCCCGGACCTGGGTCTGGCGATCATTCTTGAGGTTCATGACCGCCTTGAACCACCGGCGCAACTCATGACCCTTGATATAAGACTGTCGGCGCTGGATCCGGTACCAGGAGCGTGCGTACGACAAATGCCTGACTGGGTTCTCCGTGATGTGCGGCTCGTAGCGCCGAATGGCGAAATTAAACACCGCCCTCAGAAAGCGCATGGCGAGGTTCGCCCGTGCCGGGCTGGGTTGAGTCTTCTTGTTCGTTGGTCGCACGCTCGGAAAGGCCGCGTCTCCAATCTCGGAATGCCTCCGCGCCACCATCGCCCGCGTGATGGAGGCTAAGGGTTTTTTATGCCAGTCCGGGAAATAGCGGTCGAAGCAGTAACGATAATCGCGCACCGTGTTTGGCTTGAGTGCTTTTCTCGCGGCAATGAATTCCTCGAAGGCCTCCTGCAAGGTGACCTGTTTAACCCGCTGTCGGCGTTCTTCTTCGAAAGGGTCAACACCACTCTGCATGTCGACGAGAAGGGCCATTGCTTTTTTTCGGGCGGTCTCGGGCGTGAAGGGGCCATGCTTGCCGATGGTTTTTCGTACCGTGCGGCCAGTACGTCCGCCGACTCTCCACTCAGCAAAATAGGCTTTGCTCCCACGTCCGACACGAAGTCCGAAGCCGGTCAGTTCTGAATCCCAGTAGAACGCTTGACCTTCCTGTGTAAACGCAATGCGATCAACTGCGTGTTTCGTGAGCTTCACAGTGTTTGCCATAGATACCTTTCATACTTGGTTCGACGCCCCTCAAAAATTAGTAGGAACATAGCAGGGTTTACAGTTCAAACTGGGGGAGGGACTGTAGAACTCTATTATGCCAATAAATTCAATCGGTACAGCAGTTTTAAAACATCTGCAAACTTAGTAGGAAACCTTAAAACAACCACTTCGGCAACTGAAAATCCTTGTGTCGGTGGTTCGATTCCGCCCTTGGCCACCATCGATTTCGCGCGGCGCGCAGCGAAGGGCAAAATCGATCAGAGGGCGATTCCGTCCTTGGCCACCATCGATTTCGCCCGCGTGCGACCTGCGGCAAAATCGATCAAGGGCTATCCCGCCCTTGGCCGCCATTCCCCTTTTCGATTTTTCCGTTCGCGTCCCGCGCAACGCCGCTTGACAGGCGTGCACGTGTGCATCGATAGTTCAGCACCTTGAAATGCCACGCAGGCCCAGACCTGCCCGCTATAAAAACTAGAAATGCACCGGGGAGAGCACATGAAAGTCCGCGTAGCTGCTTTGCTGGTAGTGCTGTTTTCCGTGACCACATGCGTTACGCATGCGGCGGAACTGACCCTGCGCTTCGGCACACCGTTCGTCACCAACAGCAATCTGCACAAAGCGATGGAGAAATTCGCAGAGGTCGTTGACAAGGAAAGCGGCGGCAAGATCCGTGTGCAGGTTTATGCCGACAGTCAGATCGGCGATATTCAGCAACTCATTGCCGGCATGCAGCTCGGCACCGTGGACATGGCTTATTTGGGCGTCGGCAACTCGGGGCAACTCAAGGATTGCGGCGCGCTCAATGTGGCCTATCTGCCTTACCTGTTCAAGAACAAGGAAAAAGCCACGCAGGTTCTGAACGGTCCGATCATGCAGGAGTTCTACGATAGCTGCGCCAAGTCATCGGGGGTGCGGATATTTGCCGTAGCGGGCGCGCGTTCGCCGCGGGCCATTGTTACGACCAAGGGGCCTATTCGCAAGCCCGAGGATTTGAAGGGCATGCGATTGCGCATTCCGCCGATCCCGATTTTTCGCGAAACATTCGAGTCTCTCGGCGTCAAGGTTGTCCCACTTGGGCTGAATGAAGTTTATATGGCCCTTTCCCGCGGCCAGGTCGACGGCCAGGACAACGGCTTCGATCTGACTGTCACCTTCCGGTTCCACGAGGTATCCAAATTCTGGTCTGCCACCGATCACGTATACGATGTGGCGGCGTGGTATGTCTCCGAGCGCCGCTGGAAGTCCATGACCAAGGAACAACAGGAACTGTTCAAGCGCTCCGCGCAAGCGGGCGGTAAAGTCGCGACCGATCTGGGCGAGCAGTTCGATCGCCAAGGCATGGAGGAGTTGAAGAAGCAGGGCGTAACTTACGTCGTACCGGACAAGGCGGCTTTCGAAGTCGCGTGGAAGGATGTCTACAAAAGCTACGAGGGCAAGGTCTGGCCCGACGGCCTGGTCGAGCGACTGAAGGCCGCACAGAAGTAACAAGCGGCATCCGCGCGACCGCTTTTTCATGATCGATATCCTCAATCGTGTTTTGCGCGTACTCGATCTCCTGCTCGAGTGGGTGGTCGTTGTGCTCATGATTTCGCTGGTGGCGATTGTCGCATTGCAGTTTGTCGATCGTCATTTCATCGATACCGGTATTGCCGCGCCAGATCAGTACGCGAGGGTTGCGCTGGTCTGGCTGACGTTTATCGGATTTGCTGTCGCCGTGCGGGCCGCGGTGAATATCCGCGTGGATCTGATCGACGCGCATTTGCCGGCGAAAGTGCGCTTCGTCCTCGAGATGGCATTCGATGCGTTGCTGGTGGTGTTGCTGGTCGTGCTGGTGCCGGGAAGCTGGCGTCTGATTGTCATCGGCAAGGATCAGGAACTGCTGGGCACCGTTTTCAGCGCAGCCGTTCCGGCCGCGGGGGTGCTGATTTCCTTTGTGCTGATGCTGCTGTTCGTCGGAACGCGTCTGATCGTCCGGCTCATGGGTCACGAGCTTCAGAAGCCCCGGGAACTCTGATGCTCGCATTGCTTTTCGTCGCGTTCTTGCTTGCACTGCTGATCGGATTCGACGTCGGCTTTTCGATGGTTTTCTCCGCGTGGCTGGGAATCCTGTCCAAGCCGGGCGAACTCATCGATGCCGCGATGATGCCGCTGTCGATGATCTCGGGGGTGGATAGCTTTGCGCTGGTTCAGGTGCCTTTGTTCATCCTGGCGGGCGAACTCATGAACTCCGGCGGTCTGACCATGCGCCTGATCGAATGGGCGATGGCGCTGGTCGGCCAACTCAGGGGCAGCCTCGGACACGTATCGATCATTACCAATTTCGTCATGGCGGGCGTGTCGGGGTCCGCTGTGGCCGACGCCGTGGCGACCGGCAAGCCGCTGATCCCCGCGATGCGCAAGGAAGGTTATGGCGAAGGGTTCGCGGGCGCTGTTATCGTTGCCGGTGCGCTGCTCGGCCCCATCTTGCCGCCTTCGATTCCGATGGTGGTGTACGCGCAGATCTCCAACCAGTCGGTCGTCAAGCTGTTCATGGCAGGGGTGGTACCCGCCATCCTGCTGGCGGCCGGATTCATGGTGATCTGCAGCATCGTTGCCAGGTACCGAAATTATCCCAGGCGAGACGCAGCCGACCTCAAGGTCAAATTGCGGGCTACCGGTCGCGCGTCGTGGGCTTTGATGATGCCGGTCATTATCATCGGCGGAATACGCTTCGGCTGGCTGACCGTGACCGAGTCCGCGGCAGTGGCCGTTCTCTACGCCCTGTTTGTCTGCCTGTTCATCTATCGCGGAATTACCTTCAGGCAGCTTCCCAAGCTCATCTTCAGCGCGGGACGTTCTACCGCGCTTATTCTGTTCCTGCTGGCGGCGGCGGGTCCGTTCAGCTGGCTGGTGGCGGAAAGCCAGATTAACCAGACCGTGATCGACACGATCCAGAGCATTTCGACCAACCCGATCATCGTGCTGCTGATGATCAACCTGTTTCTCCTGCTCATCGGCTGCATCGTGGAACCGCTGCCGGCCATGATCATCTTCCTGCCGCTGCTGATTCCCCTTGGCGCGCAGGTCGGTATCGATCCGATCCAGTTCGGTGCGGTCGTAGTGCTGAACCTGATGATCGGCCTGATGCACCCGCCTATCGGGTTATTGCTGTTCGTCGTTTCCAGCGTGGGCAAAATCCGCCTCGGGCCCGTCATGTGGGAGGTCTTGCCCTTCCTGGCCTGGGCGATCGTCGTCCTCGGGCTCACGATCGTCTTCCCGCCGCTGACCATCTGGCTGCCCGCCCAGATCAAATAACTGCCCGCAGTCCACGCCGATTCTCGGAACCGAGGGGAACCAGAGCTTTTGGCTTATAATCATGGGCCTCGATCGGGGCTCATGCCCCGTTAGCCTATTCCGGACTTCGATGCAGCTTTTCGCTTTCGGCATGAACCACCATACGGCCCCGCTCGCGGTGCGCGAACAGGTGACGTTTCACGCGGAAAATCTGGAGGCGGCACTGCGCGATCTCGTGGCCCACGAATCCGTGCGCGAAGCCGCGATCATTTCCACCTGTAATCGCACGGAGATTTATTGCAGCACTCCGGAACCCGTCCGCGCCATCGACTGGCTTGCGCGCTTCCATCATCTAAAAGCGCCGGCGCTGGAGCCGTTTCTTTACACCCTTCCTCGCGAGCGCGCGGTGACCCACGCTTTTCGCGTGGCCAGCGGACTCGATTCCATGGTGATCGGCGAGCCGCAGATCCTCGGGCAGATGAAGAACGCGGTGAAGTCCGCCGAGCACGCCGGCACGCTGGGCACGGTACTGCACAAACTGTTTCAGTCTACGTTTTCCGTCGCAAAGGAAGTGCGTTCTCGAACCGACATCGGGTCCAGTTCTGTGTCGATGGCGGCGGCGGCGGTCAAGGTCGCCGAACGCATTTATCCGAGCATTGCCGGGCAGAGAATCCTGTTCGTCGGTGCCGGCGAGATGATCGAACTGTGCTCAACCCACTTCGCCGCAAGGCGGCCGCGTGAAATGACCTTCGCCAATCGCTCCGTCGAGCGGGGTGAGTTGCTGGCAAACCGTTTCCAGGGCCGCGTCATCACGCTGAACGACCTGCCCGAACAACTGGCTTTGCACGACATCATCGTTACCTGCACGGCGAGCACGTTGCCGATCCTGGGCAAGGGCATGATCGAGCGCGCGATCAAGGCGCGGCGCCATCGCCCGATCCTGATG
Source organism: Betaproteobacteria bacterium (assembly GCA_025351455.1). Classification (GTDB taxonomy): domain Bacteria; phylum Pseudomonadota; class Gammaproteobacteria; order Burkholderiales; family JACQAP01; genus JACQAP01. The sequence goes on from JANXVW010000265.1 coordinate 9,558, forward strand.
ATCGACCTCGCGGTGCCGCGCGACGTCGAGGCGGAAGTCGCCGAGCTCGATGACGTCTTTCTCTACAGCGTGGACGATCTGGGCAAGATCGTGCAGGAAGGCCTCGACACCCGCCATGCTGCAGTCGCACAGGCTGAAGCCATCATCAATACCAACGTGCATGCATTCATGCACTGGCTGGAGAATCGCGATCTCGTTCCCACCATCCGGGCGTTGCGCGACCAGGCGGAACGCATGCGCCGTCACGAACTGGAGCGGGCGGTCCGCATGCTGGCCAAAGGCGACGATCCGGCAAAGGTGCTCGATCTGCTGTCGCATTCACTGACCAACAAGTTCCTGCACGCGCCGACGCAGGCGCTCAGCAGCGCGCAGACCGATGAGCGCGACGCGCTGGTCGCCGCGTTGAGCCGCCTGTACGAGATCAACCTGCCGGAATGAAACCGTCCATCACCTCCAAGCTGGCGCAGTTGTCCGCCAGGCTGGAGGAACTCAACGCCCTCCTGTCCAGCGAGGACGTCACCAGGAACCTGGAAAATTACCGCAAACTCACGCGCGAGCATGCCGAGATTACGCCTGCGGTCGAGCTCTACCACGCGTACGTTAAAGGCGAGAGCGACGTCGCAGCGGCGCAGGGGATGGCGAACGATCCGGAGATGCGCGACCTTGCCGAAGCCGAAGTGCGCGAAGGAAGGCAACGCCTGCTCGATCTCGAAGCCGAACTGCAGAGAAACCTTCTGCCGAAGGATCCCAGCGACGAGCGCAACATCTTCCTGGAAATTCGCGCGGGCACCGGCGGAGACGAATCCGCCCTGTTTTCGGGCGACCTGTTCCGAATGTATTTCCGCTATGCCGAGCGTCAGGGCTGGAAGGTCGATCTGATTTCGCAGAGCCAGGGGGAAATGGGCGGGTATAAGGAGGTGATCGCCAAGATCATCGGATTCGGCGTCTATTCGAAACTGAAGTTCGAGTCTGGCGGACATCGCGTGCAGCGGGTACCCACGACTGAGACGCAAGGCCGCATTCATACGAGCGCCTGCACCGTCGCCGTCATGCCGGAAGCGGATGCGATCGAAGACGTCGTGCTCAATCCCGCGGAGATGCGTATCGACACCTTCCGCGCGTCCGGTGCTGGCGGCCAGCACATCAACAAGACCGATTCCGCGGTGCGCATCACGCACCTGCCCACCGGCATCGTAGTCGAATGCCAGGACGGCCGTTCCCAGCACAAGAACAAGGCTCAGGCGTTGTCGGTGCTGGCTGCGCGCATCAAGGACAGACAAGTGCGCGAGCAGCAGGCCAAGCAAGCGGCGACACGCAAATCGCTTATCGGCAGCGGCGACCGCTCCGAACGCATCCGCACTTATAACTTTCCGCAAGGACGGGTCACGGATCACCGCATCAACCTGACCCTCTACAAGATCGACCAGATCATGGACGGCGCGCTCGACGATCTGATCGACGCCCTCATGGCCGAGCATCAGACGGAGTTGCTGGCGGCGATGGCCGATGAGACCTTCGCAGCCCAGGCGTGAACCCGACCGTCGATAGCCTGCTCGAGGAGGCCGCAGGCATTCTTGTTGGATGCGACGAAGCAAGGCGCGAAGCGCAGGTGCTGCTTGGACATGTGCTGGGTGCCTCGCGGGCATGGCTTTCCGGACACGGCGAAGACAAGGCTGAACAATCTGCCGCGGCAGAGTTCCGCGATCTGGTTGAGCGCCGCCGCTTCGGCGAACCCATCGCCTACCTGGTCGGCGAGCGCGAGTTCTACGGACTCGGTTTCCGCGTAACGCCCGACGTATTGATTCCGCGCGCGGATACCGAAACGCTGATCGATGTGGCACTCGAGAAACTGGTGCCGGGTGTAGTGCATGATGTGCTTGACCTGGGCACCGGCAGCGGTTGCATTGCCATTGCCATTGCCCACGAACGGCCCGCTGCGCGCGTTACCGCGGTGGACATATCGGCAGCGGCGCTGGCGGTAGCACGGCAGAACGCTGCGACGACGGGGGTGACGGTTGAATTTGTCGAGGGAAGATGGTTTGAACCGCTGGCGCAAAATCGCTTCGATGTCGTCGTCTCCAACCCGCCGTATGTAGCGGCCGGAGATGCTCATTTGCAGCTTGGCGATTTGCGCTTCGAGCCGGCGATGGCACTAATCTCGGGTAAGGACGGTCTGAACGACATTCGCGCCATTGTCGCCGGGGCGGCAGCGCATCTGCGTACCGGGGGGTGGTTGTTGTTCGAGCACGGCCATGACCAGGCCGATGTTTGTAGAAACCTTTTGCTCGACGCGGGTTTTGAAGAGATCGTAAATTGCGCGGATATTGCCGGATTGCCACGCGTGGCGGGTGGGCGCCTATTGACGTCGAAATCGACGAATCGTTAACATCGTTGCTATCCAACGGGAACGGCTCCCGGCCGGAGGCTCCCATACTTGATACAGAGGTAATGCTCATGAACGCTCAGGACAAGATCAAACAGCAGGTGACGGGCAATCCGATCGTGTTGTACATGAAGGGAACGCCAGACGCGCCGATGTGCGGATTCAGTGCCGCGGCGGTGCAGATTCTCGAGGCCTGTGGCGTTGAGAACGTGGCGACAGTCGACGTGTTGAGCGACCAGGACGTCCGCCAGGGCATCAAGGAATTCTCCAACTGGCCGACCATTCCGCAGCTGTACGTGAACGGCGAATTCGTCGGCGGCGCGGACATCATGCGCGAGATGTACCAGTCGGGCGAGCTGCAGAAGCTTTTCGGCAAGTAGCCTGCCGCAGCGGGGAAAGGGCCGGCCTTCGCGCCGGCCTTTTCATTTTTTTTTGGCCGGTCCAAATCCAAATATCGAGATTCATACTGCGCCCGCATAGGACTTATTCCGGATCGCCGCTGTAGGGAATCGTCCGCCATGGCGGCGCGCATTTTTATCTCGCGGTACTGTCAGCGTCAAGGTTACGCGCTATCATTGCCGCTGCGGTTTCAAGAAAAAGACAAGGACGACGCGGACTCCGGTTCGACGTTGTCGACATCCTGCCAGGCGGAGAAACATCATGATGGAATTGGTGCGGGTGGCATTGCGCCGCCCGTACACGATCGCGGTGCTGTCATTGCTCGTGCTCCTGCTCGGGGGCCTCGCGGTGACGCGTATGGTGGTCGACTTCTTCCCGAAGATCGACATCCCGGTCGTATTCGTCGGCTGGAACTACCCCGGCCTCTCGGCCGAGGAAATGGAGCGCCGCGTCGTCATCATCAGCGAGCGCGCCTATTCAACGACGGTCAATGGCATCGATCGCATCGAGTCCAACTGCATTCCCGGCATCGGCCTGGTCAAAGTGTATTTTCACCAGGGCACCGACATCGGCGCTTCGATTGCGCAGATCAACGCCATCAATGGCACCGTCCTGCGCATTCTGCCGCCGGGCATCACCCCGCCGGTGATCATCCAGTACGACCCGGCCACGGTGCCGATCGTGCAGATGGTGTTGTCAAGCAAGACCGTTCCCGAGGGGCGCATCTTCGACCACGCGTTCAACTTCGTGCGCGTAAAGCTGTTCACCATCCCCGGGCTGACCGTGCCGGCGCCGTTCGGCGGCCGCCTGCGCCAGATCATGGTGGACCTGAATCCGCAACTGATGACAGCAAAGGGCGTTTCGCCAAACGACGTCGTCAACGCGCTGCAGAGTTCGAACATTCTGGTTCCGGCGGGTACCGCGCGCATCGGTTCGACGGAATACAACGTGACCATGAATTCGAGCCCGCCTTCGGTGGACCAGTTCAACCAGATGCCGCTGCGCATCTCGAATGG
>JANXVW010000350.1 GCA_025351455.1 Betaproteobacteria bacterium
GTGGCCTTCATCGCGTACAAGATTGCCGACCTGATCGTCGGGTTGCGCGTACCGGAAGATCAGGAACGCGAGGGCCTCGACATCACTTCGCATGGCGAGACCGCGTATCACATGTAATCTCCTCCGGTAAGTTCGCTTACCTTTTTACGGGCGCCTTCGGGCGCCCGTTTTTTTTGGCAATGCGAACACGAGCCTGAAAGGCCCTGAGGAAAGTCAGGCGTCGCGCAGAAACCGGCGCCACGCAAACAACTGGGTCGGCTGCCAGCCGATCTGGCGGTAGAAATCAAGAGCCGGCGTGTTCGTGTTGTCTGCCAACAACTGCACGCGGGTTGCGCCATGCCGATGCGCCCACCCAAGCGCTTCGTGCAACAGTAACCGGGCGATACCTTGGCCGCGCAGCGACTGGCGTACGACGAGATCTTCGATCCAGGCGGCGGGTGCGCCCTCTGCGGTCGAAATCACGAGTTGCGCACTGGCCATGCCAACCACGGTGCCGTCTTGCGTACGCGCGACCATCACGATGGCCCGATCGTCGGGCTGCGCCAACAGCAACTCGAGCCCGCGGCGTTGCTTCGAACGATCCGCGGAAAAATCGCCTTCGATCGCGAACAAGGCGGCGAGCAACTCGATCAATACCGGAATATCGTTATCGCTGGCGCGTTCGATGCGTATTGCCTGGACAGCTGACACGGCTCGCCTCCCGAATGCAAAGGCCAGGATCCGAGTACTCGCCGCCTTGGCCGCCGTAGATGATCGTGGACAGGAAGTGGATCGGCAGCACAATCAACCGTTCCGGTCCGTGTGGAAATGAGGCTTCGATGGTGACAATGCCGCAAAGCTTGGTCAACACCATCGGGAAGCTTTATTTCCTATTGGGAAACACGTCGCGCTTGGAAAGCGGGAAAGCACTGAAAATGCGTCTGCTACAATTCCTCGCTCGCAACCTGTTGACTATTGAACGATTCGTCGCAATCTCCTGACCTCTGGGCGCGGCGGAAGCCGAGGACGAGAACGACGATTTAGGACGCAAGCGGCCCTCGAGGGCCGGTACGGTAACTGCGGATCCCACAACACTGACACATGAAAATTGCCTTCGTCCTCGATCCGCTCGATAGCATAAAAACCTATAAGGACTCCTCCTACGCAATGATGCGGGAGGCCAGTGCGCGCGGGCATGCGCTGTCATCCCTAGCGCAGGAGGACCTTGTAATACGCAACGGCAAAGTGGTCGGCTATGCGCGGGACCTTGCCCTGACGCCGGATGCCAGCCCCTGGTATCGGGTCGGGGAACGCGCGCCGGTCGGACTGGAAACCTTCGACGCCGTGATGATGCGCAAGGATCCGCCGTTCGATATGGAATACATCTACAGCACTTATCTTCTTGAACTGGCGCAGCGGCAAGGTGCGAGGGTAATAAACGACCCGCGCGCGGTGCGCGACCATAATGAAAAACTGGCGATCTTCCGTTTTCCGGAGTTCACGGTGCCCACCCTGGTTACGCGTGAAGAATCCCTGATCCGCGAATTCCTTGCCGAGCACGGTGACATCATCGTCAAGCCGCTGGACGGCATGGGCGGCACGTCGGTATTCCGGCTGCATCGACAGGACTACAACATCGGCGTCGTGATCGAGACGGTCACGCACTATGGACAACGCACGGTCATGGCGCAGAAGTTCATCCCGGAGATCGCCAAAGGCGACAAACGCGTGCTGATCATCGACGGCGAACCGGTTCCTTATTCCCTGGCCCGCATTCCGAAGCAGGGCGAAACCCGCGGCAACCTGGCGGCGGGCGGGACCGGCTTGGCCCAACCGCTGTCTGCCCGGGACCTCGAAATCGCGCGCGCGCTTGGGCCGGCGTTGAAAACTGCCGGCCTGCTGCTCGTCGGACTGGACGTGATCGGCGACTACCTGACCGAGGTCAATGTGACCAGCCCCACCTGCATGCGCGAAATCGCCGACCAGACCGGGTTCAATGTCGCGGCCATGATGATCGACGCGCTCGAAAAAACGGTGAACAATAAGCGGTGAACGGCGCGTCCCCTGATCCCGGTTCGTCGTTCACCGGTCACGGGCCCGGCCTGCGCAGGTAGAATCCGCATCTCCATCCCGATCAACGTTTACGGGGTCTCATGGTTGGAATACTGATCATCGCCCACGGCACGCTGGGCGAAAGCCTGATCCACAGCGCGAGCCACATCATGTGCGGCCGGCCGGCGCACCTCAAGCAGATCGGCGTGGGTATGCATGACGATCCGCAGGTGGTGCTGCCCCAGGCGATCAAATTGCTGCGCGGCCTGGATGACGGTGGTGGAGTCCTGATTCTCTCCGACGTGTACGGCGCCACGCCGAGCAACATCGCCGGAAAGCTGCTCATTCCCGGAAAAGTCGAAGGCGTGGCGGGAGTGAACCTGCCGATGCTGGTGCGCGCGCTGACTTATCGCGCCGAACCGCTGAAAACCGTCGTCGCCAAGGCCATGTCGGGCGGCATAGAAGGCGTCATGCAAATGCCCATTCCACAGGTGAGAAATGCAGCTACGGGAAATTGAGATCGCCAACAAGCTCGGGCTGCATGCCCGCGCGTCCGCCAAACTCACCCAGCTTGCGGGCCAGTTCACGGCCGAGGTCTGGATTTCCAGGGACGGCCGCAAGGTCAACGCCAAAAGCATCATGGGCGTCATGATGCTGGCTGCCGCCAAAGGCTCGATCGTTGCAATCGAAACCGACGGTCCGGACGAAGACCAGGCCATGGCAGCGCTGGTCGGATTGATCAACGACAAATTCGGAGAAGGGGAATGAAAGCGTGAGGCGTGAGGCGCGAGGGGTGAGGCGTAAGGTCAGCTCGAAACCGCTGTCGG
>JANXVW010000016.1 GCA_025351455.1 Betaproteobacteria bacterium
TCAAAAATCCGCTGGGCGCACTGCGCGGCGCGGCGCAATTGCTCGACAGGGAGCTGGAGCGCCCGGAACTGCACGAATACACGCAGGTCATCATGAAGGAGGCGGACCGCCTGCAGTCGCTGATGGACCGGTTGCTCACACCCCACCGCCTACCCCAGATTACGCACTTCAACATTCACGAGGCGCTGGAACGTGTACGCACCCTGCTGTTGGCGGAGTTTCCGGATGGAATAACTATTGATCCGGACTATGACGTGAGCCTGCCGTCACTGATGGCGGACCGCGAGCAGATCATTCAGGCGTTGCTGAATATCGCGCGCAACGGCGCCCAGGCCATGCAGGGCAAGGGCAGGATTATTCTGCGCACCCGCGTTGCCCGCCGGGTCACACTGGCAAAGAAGATGCACCGGCTTGCATTGATGGTAAACATCATCGACAACGGACCGGGAATTCCGGAGGAGCTCAAGGACAAAATTTTCTTTCCGCTGGTATCGGGGCGCGAAGGCGGCCACGGCATCGGTTTGACGATCGCGCAGACCTTCGTTAGCCAGCATCACGGCGCCATCGAAGTGGAAAGCCGGCCCGGCGAGACGCGCTTCAGCATTCTGTTTCCGATTTCGAACGAAGCGGAAAGCGGCAATGGCAAATAGGAAAATGTCACGTGCGGTTCCACTCGCCGGCGTAACAGTTTTCTCTTCGTCATCAACCATTATGTCCATCAACCTATGAAACCTGTCTGGATCATCGACGACGATCGTTCAATACGCTGGGTGTTCGAAAAAGCACTCGCACGTGAGGACATCGCGTTCAAGGTATTTGCCTCGGCGCAGGAAGCGCTGCAGGCGCTTTCCTCATCCACGCCGCAAGTCGTGGTAAGCGACATACGCATGCCGGGCGGCTCCGGCCTCGAGTTGCTGCAGAAAATGAAGGAGAAGCATCCCGCCCTGCCGGTCATCATCATGACCGCCTATTCGGACCTGGAAAGTGCCGTGGCCGCCTTTCAGGGCGGGGCCTTCGAATATCTGCCTAAGCCCTTCGATGTGGACCATGCGGTCGACTTGATCCGGCGTGCGATGGAGGAAAGCCTGCGCCAGGACGACGTGACCGAGGTTACCCAGGAATCACCGGAGATCCTGGGTCAGGGCGCGTCCATGCAGGAGGTATTTCGCGCGATCGGCCGGCTGACCCAGTCGCACGCAACGGTGCTGATCAACGGCGAATCCGGTACTGGCAAGGAGCTGGTCGCACGCGCGCTGCACCGGCATAGCCCGCGCGCCACAAAGCCTTTCATTGCAATCAATACTGCTGCGATTCCGAAGGACTTGCTCGAATCCGAATTGTTCGGCCACGAACGCGGCGCCTTTACCGGCGCGCAGGCCATGCGCCGCGGCCGCTTCGAGCAGGCCGAAGGCGGGACGCTGTTCCTGGACGAAATCGGCGACATGCCACCCGATCTTCAGACGCGATTGTTGCGCGTGCTGTCGGACGGACAGTTCTACCGCGTCGGCGGTCACCAGCCGATCAAGGCCAACGTGCGCATCATTGCGGCGACCCACCAGGATCTGGAAGTACGCGTCAAGAGCAACCTGTTCCGCGAGGATCTGTTCCACCGTCTGAACGTCATCCGCCTGCGCCTGCCGGCGCTGCGCGAGCGCCGCGACGACATTCCGCTGCTGGCCAAGCATTTCCTGCAGAAGAGCGCGCGCGAACTTGGCGTGGAAACGAAGAAACTATCCGAAGCCGCGATGAAATACCTGACGTCGCTGGACCTGCCCGGCAACGTGCGCCAGCTCGAGAACCTGTGCCATTGGCTCACTGTCATGGCCCCGGGGATGAACATCGACGTCAAGGATCTGCCGCCGGAACTGCGCGAAGAAACACGCGTGGCTTCAGTGGAGAACTGGGTGGCGGCGCTCGAGCGCGAAGCGGAAGCTTCGCTCAAACGCGGCGACAGCGCGATCCTGGGTGAACTCACCCGCCAGTTCGAACGCGCCCTGATCACGCGCGCGCTAGCTCACACCGGCGGGCGGCGCATCGAAGCCTCGGTGCTGCTCGGCATGGGCCGCAACACGCTGACACGCAAGATCCAGGAACTGGGACTGGGAGAAGAGTCCGGCCGCGAGAAATGACCCGGCCGGAATGGCCGCGTCGGTCAGAAACCGGCGATGACGGGCGCGTGGTCGGAGGGCCGCTCGTTTCGTCGCATATCGATGTCTATCCGGCTCGATTTGCAATCGCCTGCAAGTTCGCCGGACACCAGAATGTGGTCGATGCGCAGGCCCATCTTGCGCTGGAATGCGTTCATGCGGTAATCCCACCATGAATACGATCTTTCCGGCTGCTCGAACAGCCTGAAACTGTCCTTGAAGCCGATCCCGATCAACTCCTGAAAGGCCGCGCGCTCGGCGGGACTGCACAGAACCTGCCCCTCCCAGGCCTTGGGGTCGTGTACGTCGCGGTCTTCCGGCGCGATGTTGAAGTCGCCGAGCACGGCGATTCGCGGATGCTTTTTCGATTCGCCCTGCAGCCACGTTGAGAACGCTTTGAGCCAGCCAAGTTTGTATTGATATTTGTCCGAGTCGAGGCTCTGGCCATTGGGCACATACGCGCACACTACGCGCACGCCCTTCACTGTTGCCGAAATCACCCGCTTTTGCGTATCGACGAAACCGCCGATCCCATGCTCGACTGCGTCAGGCATGTCACGCGACAGGATCGCCACCCCGTTATAGGTCTTCTGCCCGGAGAATACCGCCCGATATCCCGCCTGCTCGATCTCCCTAATCGGAAAATTGTGGTCTTCGAGTTTGGTTTCCTGCAGGCAAACTGCGTCGGGCTGTTCGCGCGCCAGCCAGTCGAGCAACTGGGGCAGGCGAACCTTGAGCGAATTGACGTTCCAGGCAGCGAGTTTCAAACTACTACTTCGATACTTCGGCAGGGGGTGGCGTAGCTGGTGAAGCGGCGGGCGGCGCGGCGGCGGCTGCTTTCGGCGCGGGCTTGGTCGGCGGCCGTGGCGGGATCACCGCCGTCTGCGGATACCCCGCGGCGTCCAGCGCTGTATTCCACTGCCCTTCTTCGTAGCCCTTCACCGTATTGCGGCCAACCTTGAGCACCGGGACTTCGACCGTTCCGCCCGTGAGTTTTTTCAATTCCGGTTGGACCGTGACGTCGGTCGCATCCATTTCCGTGTAGGGAATGCCGCGTTTCGCAAGCAGATCATGCGCCTGGGTGCAGGCACTTCCGCACGCGCTGGAATACAGCGTGACCGGAAAATTCTTGACCGCCTGTTGCAGGACATAAGGCAGCGGCGCGTCGCTGGCTTTGCCGCCTGCGGCTTTTTTCTTTTCGACCTGCTTGACGCTCGCCGGCGGGGGCTGGTCGCTGTAATGCACCTTGCCGTCCGCGTCCACCCAGCGGTAGAAATCGGCCTGCGCGGCGACGTACGCCAGCATGAGTACGGAGAACAACATCCAGCTTTTCATCAATGCCCCCTGTAATTCGCGGTGATCATGCCATGGGGTCACGCCGCCTGCGCCATGCCATTGTGACGCAACAACGCATCGATGGTTGGCTTGCGGCCGCGGAATGCGACGAAAGACTCGAGTGCCGGCCGGCTTCCGCCGGCCGCAAGAATCTCCTCGCGAAAGCGATTGCCCACGGATGCATTCAGGACGCCGTTCTCTTCGAACATGCTATAGGCGTCGGCGGACAGGACTTCCGCCCACTTGTAGCTGTAGTAACCCGCCGCGTAACCGCCGCCGAAAATGTGCGAGAAGCTGTTGGGAAAACGGTTGTAGGCCGGCGGGAGCAGCACGGCCACTCCGCGGCGCACTTCATCGGCGAGTTGCAGCGGCGTCTTTTGTCCATCCGGATCGAAATCGGAATGCAGGCGCATGTCGAAGATGGCGAATTCGAGCTGCCTGACCGTCTGCATGCCGCTTTGGAAATTCTTGGCCGCCACCATTTTCTCGAACAAGTCACGTGGCAGACTAGCGCCGGTATCGACATGGCGGCTCATGTCCTTGAGGACTTCCCATTCCCAGCAGAAGTTTTCCATGAACTGGCTAGGCAGTTCCACGGCGTCCCACTCGACGCCGTTGATGCCTGACACGCCGAGCACTTCGACCTGCGTCAGCAGGTGGTGCAGGCCGTGGCCGAATTCATGGAACAGCGTGATCACTTCGTCATGCGTCAGCAGCGCGGGCTTGCCGCTCAACGCCGCGGAAAAATTGCAGTTGAGATAAGCCACCGGTGTCTGCATCCCGGAAGTCTTGCGGCGGCGCGTGATGGCGTCGTCCATCCAGGCCCCGCCGCGCTTGGAGGGCCTCGCATAGAGATCCAGGTAAAACTGGCCGACCATCTCGCCGCCGTGCTTCCTGATGGAGAAAAAGCGCACATCGTCATGCCAACTGGGCGCTGCGTCCTGTTCTATCCTCAAGCCGTACAGCGCCTCGACGACGCGGAACATGCCTTCTAGCACCTTGTGCTCGGGGAAATACTGCTTCACTTCCTGGTCGGAAAACGCGTAGCGTTCGACGCGCAGTTTCTCGGACGCATAGGCGACGTCCCACGGCTGCAGGTCCTCGAGCCCGAGTTCACGGGACGCGAATTCCTTCAGTTCCACCAGATCGCGCTGTGCATAAGGCCTGGCGCGTTGCGCCAGTTCCTCGAGGAAATCGAGGACCTGCCGCGGCGAATCGGCCATCTTCGGCTGCAGGGAAAGGTCCGCGAAACTGGGGAGGCCGAGCAGACGCGACTGTTCGCGGCGCAGCCGCAGGATGTCGACGATGATCCGGCTGTTGTCCCAGCCGGATTCACCGAACTCAGCGGCGCGCGTCACATAGGCGTGATACATCTGCTCGCGCAGCTTGCGGTCTTCAGCGTACTGCATGACAGGAAGATAGGAGGGCATGTGCAGCGTGAACTTCCAGCCCTGCTTTCCGGCCTGCGCTGCAGCGTCGGCGGCGAACTCGAGTGCGTCGTCCGGAATGCCCGCCAGCCGTTGCTTGTCCGCAACGATCAGTTCGAATGCATTGGTGGCATCGAGCACGTTGTCGTTGAACTTCGAGGACAGTCCCGCGAGTTCTTCGATGACCTGCTTGAATCTGGCCTTTTTTTCGGCCGGCAATTCCGCCCCACCCAAGCGAAAATCGCGCAGTTCGTTGTCGATGACTTTCTTTTGCGCGCCGGTCAGGCGCGTGAAAGCATCCGAAGCGCGCAGCGCTCTGTATTTACGATAGAGCGTTTCATCCTGCGCAAGTTCTGTGAAGTATTGCGTGATGCGCGGCAGGTTCGCGTTATAGACATCGCGTAACTGCGGGCTGTTCATGACCGCGTTCATGTGCGCAACCTGCCCCCAGGCACGGCGCAGTCGCTCGTTGCCGTCATCCAGCGGAGCGATGAAGTTGTCCCAGTCGGGCGCGGTGTCCTGCTTCCTGAGGCTTTCGACCAACGCCCGGTTCTCGGCCAGCAGCCGGTCGAGCGCCGGCGTGACGGATTCGGACTTGAATTCCGCAAAGCGCGGAAGACCGGAAAAATCAAGCAGGGGGTTCATCGATCAAGGTAGGAAAAGGAAGATTGGGAACAATAGATGGTGCCCGTCGGATTGACTTTCAACCCGGGTTTTTTCGTTTCCTGTTCACCGTTCGCTGTTCACCCTTCATAAACGACATGCCCTTCGACCAGGGTGAAGCGCACCTTCGCGTTCATCTCGTAGCCGGCAAACGGCGTGTTTTTCCCCTGGCTCTTTAATTTTGCCGGCTCGACCTTCCAGCGCGCGTGCGGGTCGAACACGCACAGATCCGCGTTGACGCCGACGGCAATGCTGCCCGCCTGAATGCCCAGGATGCCGGCCGGCGCGCTGGTGACTTTGGCCAGCACGGCCGCCAGCGGAAGCTTCGCTTCATTCCCCCATTTCAGCGTGAGGGCGAGCAACAGCTCGAGCCCGGTCGCCCCCGACTCGGATTCGCCGAACGGCAGCTGCTTGGCATCCTCGTCCACCGGCGTGTGGTCGGAACAGATTGCATCGACCGTCCCATCCTGCACGCCGCGCCGCAATGCATCGCGATCGCGCAGCGATCGCAGCGGCGGAACAAGGTGGCAGTTCGAATCGAAGTAGCCGATATCCATTTCGCTCAGGTGCACGTGGTTGGCAGAAACATCGCAGGTTACGTTGATGCCCAGCGACTTGGCCTGGCGCACCATGTCGACTCCATCGCCTGTGGAAAGCCGGCAAAGGTGCACCCGCGCACCGGTCTCGCGTACGAGCAGCAAGATGGTGGACAGCGCGACGGTCTCGGCAATGACGGGAATCGGCGCAAGTCCGAGACGCGTCGCGACCTGTCCGTCGTGCGCGACCCCATCCCTGGCGAGCGCAGCGTCGCGCGGGCGCAGCCAGACCGGATAGCCGAAGGTGGAGGCGTACTGCATGGCGCGCATGAGGACTTGATTATCGCTAAGCTGCACATCCGCCTGCGAAAATGCGACGCAACCGGCGTCGAGCAATTCCGCCATTTCCGTGATGCGCTCCCCTTTAAGTCCCTGCGTCAAAGCGCCGATGGGATAAACGTGCGCCTGGTTCAGGCTGCGCGCGCGATGCTTGAGCATCTCCACCAGGCCGGGTTCGTCCAGCGGCGGATCGGTGTCGGGCGGGCAGGCCAGCGAAGTCACGCCGCCGGCGACCGCCGAGCCATTTCACTTTCCAGGGTTGCCTTGTACTCGTATCCCGGTTCGCGCAATCGCGCAGACAGATCGACGAGGCCGGGGCAAACCACCATCGCGCTTGCATCGATGACGCGGTTGGCGTGGAAGCCGTCCGGGGCTAATCCCAGCGCCACGATTTTGCCGGCCGCGATGAAAACGTCCTGGACCTTGTCGCCCGCGCTGCGCGGATCGATCACGCGACCGTTCCTGATCTGAATTTTCATGCGTTGCCCGCCAGGATTGCCATCACAGCCATGCGCACGGCGATGCCGAACGTGACTTGCGGCAGGATGACCGATTGGCGTCCGTCCGCCACGCTCGAATCGATTTCGATGCCCCGGTTCATCGGGCCGGGATGCATCACGATCGCATCCGGCTTGGCGTTGGCCAGTTTCTCCGGCGTGAGCCCGTAGTATTTGAAAAATTCCTGCGCAGATGGCAGCAACGCGCCATTCATGCGCTCATTCTGCAGGCGCAGCATGATGACCACGTCGACATCCTTCAATCCCGTCGCCATGTCGTGATGGACGTGCACGCCGAGTTCGGAAACATTGGTGGGCAGCAGGGTGCGCGGACCGATGACGCGCACTTCCGGCACCCCGAGCGTAGTCAGTGCATGGATTTGCGAACGCGCCACGCGCGAATGCAAAACATCGCCGACGATCGCCACGCGCAGCGAAGAAAATTCCTTCTTGTAGTGGCGGATGGTGAACATGTCCAGCAATCCCTGCGTGGGATGCGCGTGGCGGCCGTCGCCGGCGTTGATGACATGGATGTAAGGCGCGACATGCCGCGCGATCAAGTGCGCCGCTCCGCTTTGCGAATGCCTGACGACGAACATGTCGGCATGCATCGCCGACAGGTTGGCCACCGTATCGAGCAACGTTTCGCCTTTGCTCTGCGAGGACGTGCCGACGTTGAGATTGATCACGTCCGCGGAAAGGCGCTTGGCGGCGATCTCGAAAGTCGTGCGGGTGCGCGTCGAGGCTTCGAAGAACAGATTGAAAATCGCTTTTCCGCGCAACAGCGGCACCTTCTTGATCTCGCGCTCGCCCACCGACAGGAAGGAATGCGCGGTGTCCAGGATGTGCAGGACAATTTCCCGCGGCAATCCTTCGATGGTCAGCAGGTGCTGCAGTTCGCCGTTCGCATTCAACTGCGGGTTCAGGCCCGTCATGCCGCACCCTGCCGGGTCAATACAAGGCTCAACCGGTCTTGCTCGTTCCTCGTCAACTCTATTTGCTCCCCGTCGGCCACGGAAACCTCGGCGCCGACGAACTGCGCCGCGATCGGCAGTTGCCGTCCGCCCCGGTCGATGAGCGCCGCGAGCCGTATGCTCTGCGGCCTGCCATAGTCGAACAATTCATTCATGGCGGCGCGGATGGTGCGGCCGGTGTGTAAAACGTCGTCGACCAGGACGATGTCGGCATCGACGACTTCGAACGGAATGTCCGATGGACGGACCTTCGCGTGCAGGCCGCGGCTGCCGTAGTCGTCGCGGTAAAAAGATACATCGATGGTGCCGAGCGGCTGACGCAGCGCCAGCGCCTTGTGCAGGCGTTGCGCGAGCCATACCCCGCCGGTGTGAATGCCGATCAGGGCCGTGTCCGGGGTCACGGACACGCGCATGCGCTCGATGAGGCCGGCCAGCAGGTCTTCCGCGTCGGGCAAGGCAGGTTTGGTCACTGGTTGAAGTAGCCTTCCAGAATCAGTTTGGCGGCGAGTTGGTCGATTTTCGAGCGGCCTTTGCGCACATCCAGCCCGATGTCGCGCGCCTGTTGCTCGGCTTCCACCGACGTCAGCCGCTCATCGACCATGCGCGTTTCGATGCCGTAGCGGCCGCGCAGGCGCTGCGCGAACCGGCGCGCCAGCGCGGTCATCGCATGTTCGCTGCCATCGAGCGCGAGAGGCAATCCAACCAGCAGCAGGACCGGTTGCCATTCATTGACCAGCGCTTCGATGCGGGCGAAGCGCACATCGTTGGCCTCCGCGTCGATCGTATCGAGCGGATGCGCGACGCCAAGTTGCAACTCCCCTACGGCAATGCCGATGCGCCGTTCGCCGAAATCGAAGGCGAGCACGGTGCCGGATCGGGGATCGCGCGCATCGGCGGGTTCGGGCATCGCGCTCATTTCCGCCCCCCGCCACGCAGCGCGGCCTCAAGCATGGCCGGCGTCCTCGGAGAGGCTGGCGGGATCGAAACCGAGCAATTCCATAGCCGCAACGAAACGCTCGGACGACGGCAGTTCGAAAATCACCGAGGGTTGCGCCTCCACGGTCAGCCAGGCGTTCTGTCCCAGTTCCTGCTCCAGCTGGCCGGGCGCCCAGCCGGCATAGCCGAGCGACACCAGGACGTTTTCCAGGCCGGGGCCGTCGCCCTGGCTCATCGCCTGGAGGATGTCTTTAGATGTCGTCAACCCGACCTGGCCATTGATCGACAAGGTCGACTGCCAGCCGCCGATCGGCCGGTGCAAAACGAAGCCGCGGTCAACCTGGACCGGACCGCCGAAATACACGGGAATTTTTTTGACCGCTTGGTTCTCGAGCGGAATCTCGATTTGCTCGAACAGGGATTCAAGGGTCATCTCGGTGGGCCGGTTGACGACCACGCCCAGTGCGCCCTGCTCGTTGTGTTCGCAGATGAAGGTCAGCGACTTGGCAAAGTGGGGATCGGCCATGTTCGGCATGGCGATCAGGAAGTGATTGGTGAGATTGACGCTTTGCATGGATTCGCCGCGCCCATTTTACCCGTCCGGATGCTCCGGCCACAAACGCGGCGTACTGGCCCGTATAATCCGCGGCTTGGAACCGGTGGCGGCCCGCCTGACAGCAGGGGTGCGGCGATTGGGTCCGCGGGCATTCCGGCGGACCGGCGGCGAGTCGCGTACGGAATCGATTGGTTTGAGGGGATCTTCTGGCTACCCAACAGGAATTGGCCGCTTTCCTTGCGGAGGTCGAACGGCGTGCGTTCAAGCAGGCAGTGTTTGCCGTGCGCGACCAGCATGTCGCGCTCGACATCGTCCAGGACGCCATGCTGAAATTGACCGACAAGTATGCGGACAGGCCGCCTGCCGAGTTGCCGCTTTTGTTCCAGCGCATCCTGCAAAACACCATCCGCGACTTTTACCGGCGCCAGAAGGTGCGTTCGCTGTGGACGACGCTGTTCTCGTCGTTGCAGCCCCGGGACGACAATAGCGAAGATTACGATCCCCTGGAGTCCATGGAGACCGAAGGGCCGGGAGGCAAGGGAGACGGTCCGGCCGATCGGCTGGAACGTTCGCAGATAGCCGGCGTGATCGGACAGGGGCTCGAACGGCTGCCGCCCCGTCAACGCGAGGCCTTTCTGTTGCGTTACTGGGAGGAACTGGATGTGGCAGAGACCGCGCAGGC
>JANXVW010000041.1 GCA_025351455.1 Betaproteobacteria bacterium
TACACTGTTTCAATCCTCGCCCGTCACGAGTGACGGGCGCAACCGGTATTCCAGCTGCTCGACACGGCCAGTCCTTTGCGTTTCAATCCTCGCCCGTCACGAGTGACGGGCGCAACGGCTCGCGCATAACCATCCGACGTCATTAGAAAAACTCAAGCTTTTGCGCGAACCTTCATGCATTTTCATTCGTTGAGGTACTTCAGGCAAGCTACATGGGTAAATTTCTCTGATGTGACAAAGGATTTCTTGCGTGCGCGAACCTTGTGCGCCCAACCAGGTTGCTTCTGGTCCGCGCATGCCATGCTGACGCTAAAGTACCAACGGCCCGTCGAAATCCGTGGAGCGGAAGATGCCGTGCTCGCGCACCTCACATCCTCGCGTGTCCGGCATTCGGTAAAGCCGGAGGTTGTCCTCCGCTGGTTCGATCTCCGCCAGAAGCCTTCGTTCCAAGTCCTCCATTTGCATCAAATCGACCTGGCACTCGAAGACAGACTTCTGAACACGCTGCCCGATACCCTCACACACCTTGGCAACGCGTCTGAGTCGGCGTCGACCGACCTTGGTCTCTGTATTCACGTCGTAGCAGACAATGACCAGCATACGGTTACCGGATCAGGAACGGCACGTAGGCATCCATTTCCCCGCGTAGCGTGCGTGCGAGAAAGCGGGCCTGGAGCATAGGAATGAGCCCCTGTGTCACGCCTTGTTCAAGAACCGGATGGACAAGCTCTTCCTGCTTGCGCTCCTGATAGGCGACGACCACGGCCTTGCGAGCGTCGCCCTCCAGGGAGACAGCGCCGCCCTCTCGGATAATGAAATCTTGGGGGGAGAGTTGACCTCGGTTGACGAGTGTCAGAGCCAGTCTGTCAGCCAGCGGCCGGAACTCTTCCATCAAGTCGAGGGCAAGGGCGGCACGCCCCGGTCGAACGGCATGGAGAAAGCCAAGTTGCGGGTCTAGTCCGACGGTTTCGAGCGCCGAACGGCAGTCGTTCATCAGCATCGAGTACAGAAACGAGAGCAGGGCATTCATCCGGTCACGGGGTGGTCTGCGGGTGCGCCCGTCCATGGAAAAGTGCGGGCGGGCGTCGGCCCGGACCAGAATGTTTACACAACCGAAATACTTGCGCGCGGCATCGCCCTCTACGCCGCGCAACACGTCAAGATCGCCTGCTTCCGGTAGCGCGCGCAGGGCGGCCGCCAGATCGTCGGCACCGCGGGAAAGTATCGCCTGGTCCTCGGGAATTTTGGTCTCACGAGCACCCCTCAGCAATACCTGTCGTCCGTTCTTGATTTTCCCGGCGATGCAGGCTTTGGCAACGGCGAGTGCGAATGCCGCATCGCCGGCTTTTGAGTGCTGGGCGCGGCGTAACAGGATGTTCCCGGATACGGGGCCTTCGAGACGGGCTTTGAAGCGTCCGTTGCCATCGAGCAATACCAGACCGACCCCATCTTCCGCCAGCCGGTGCATCAGGGCGGGGGAAACCATAATGTTACCCAGGCACACGACGCTGCCGATGTGGTGCAGTGGAACCTGGAATTTCTTCTCGCGCTCGACATCGATGCGAATCGTGTCGTTCTCCAAATGCGCATAGGCATTCGGAGTCATGATGTACAGCGTATTGAGGATCTGCCGCATCAGGCCGCAACTTGTGGCCGGTAGTGAAGAACGATCATTTGAGCCATATCCTCAGTCAGGGCATCGACGTCAGGAAGCTTGATGGAAGAAATCATGATTGTTCACCTTCGGTCAGTCCCGTTTGAGAGGCGCTTCGGACAAATGTTCCTCCGGAAGCGGGCGCCGGCGGGCGGTGCTATTGCTGACCACGATGAAGAATCCCTCGATCTTCTCGGGCCCTCGCAGCAATTCAAAAACCATCTCGGCGAGCCGAGGCGCCGGATAAGGCCCTTGCCGGATGAAAATGATCGCCGGAGGCGGGGCGTGAACCTTGCTGAACGCGAGTTCGCCATACACTCGATCGTAGGTCACTAGCCAGCGCTGTTCGCGCCTTGCCAAGGCAAGCACCTCTGCGTCCCGCATTCCGGGTGATTGCTCGGCGGTAGCCGCGACGTCCATGCCTGCGTCGCGCAGCCGCCGCAGCGCCGGCTGCGGGAAGTTCTCGTTGGCGAGCAAACCCGGCATCAAACGGCCGCTTGATGAATCGCGATGTACTCCTCGTCCTGCATCATCTCGGCGGCAAACGCGAGGGCGGAGAGAATGTCGTCCCGCGTGATATGCGGGTAGGACTCAAGAATCTGATCGAACGACCAGCCGTTGGCCAGCCAGCCGAGAATCAACTCAACCGAAATGCGCGTGCCCCTGATGGTTGGCTTGCCAACCAGAATCTCGCGGTCGGACACAATGCGTTCTCTCCAGTCCGTCATGTCACCACCTCCTTGCGAG
>JANXVW010000055.1 GCA_025351455.1 Betaproteobacteria bacterium
GCCAGCAGTTCCCGCGCGCTGCCCTCGATGGCGCTACCCCACTGGAGCACGTGCACCGCGATATTCGGATGGGCTTCTATCCTGCCGGGAGTCAGATCGTAGGTAAATCCGCCGCCGTCGGGCCCTATGTTCGACTTCGCCCGCGCGAGAATCCGTCCGCCGCCTTCATCCTCGGGCCGCTTTGCCGCCGCTAACACCACGCGGGCCAGCGCGCCAAAGGCAAGACTGCCAGTAACCCGTTCAATGACTTCCCGACCTGCAGTGCCCTTGCTGAAGTGAGAGATACCCAAAACAGCTGCTCCGAGTTTTTGCCCAACATCTACCAACGGTTGAAGTCCGCGACGTACCTCGGCGTTCTTATGGGAGTCGCCCGCCACAGCCGAAACGATCGGATCCACGATCAAAAGCTTAAATTTGCCGGCATCGGCTACCGCGTGCATCAGCATCGGCACGTCTCGCGCTGGGTCGAAGGATTCGCGGCCATCCAGCGTGCACTTGTCGCCGACGAAACGAATCTGTTGCATGTCAGCGCCCATAGCGATTAGCCGTGGCACTAAGGTATCGGCAATATCATCCTCGGCAGACCAGATCAGGATATTCCCTGGCTCGCAGCGCGTGCCATCGGGCCAGCACCCGCCCGTCGATACCGTTGCCGCCAATGCTAGGGCGATCATGGTCTTGCCGGTGCCAGGTGCGCCCGCGAGCACGTGGAGCTTGCCCCGTGCCAGGTAGCCATGCCACAACCAGTTCACCGATTCGGGTTTAATGCTCGCGCCGTCGATTAGCTCCACGGTATCGACAAACTGCGATGTGTTTGAGGCAACAGACGCGCGACGGGCGCGCGGTAGTGTCGCCAAGTCTGGCGAACTTGCACCTGCACGCGCCTTGAGCCAGTCCACCGCGTCGCCCTTATCTGGCAAACCCATCGCGTTAACGTCCAGTGTCTCCACCGCACAGCCAATCGCCGTAAGCTTTGTCATTACCCGCGCCATGTGTTGGACACCGGCTGCGTCATAGTCAGGCCACAGCGTCATCGCGCGGCCCGCCAACGGTGAAAAGTCCGCACGGTCATCGCTGGAAGCGCTGCCGGCGGTTGTCGCTAGCACGCCAAGTTTGGCCAATGCATCGGCGCAATTCTCACCTTCGACAAACCACACTGGCTCACCGGGTTGCGCCGCGAGTTCATGCAGTCGATACAAGGGTTTTCCAGTAGGAAGCTCCGGCTCTCCCAATTCGTATGTCCCACGGTTGAATCGCATTGGACGAATCCACTTCGTTCCGTCCTGCATCCTCACCCGGATTCGCCAGTAGACCGGCGTACCGTCTGCCCGGGTGTACGTGTGCAAGGCCTCGGACTGCCACTCGCCAGGTATCGCCGCACCTGCGAGGCGCCTGGCCGCCTGTTTCGGGGTTTCGTTCATTACGCAGATCTCCATGCACCCAGATCGCGCGCGGCTTGATGAAACGACAAACCATGCCGTGCCCGATGAAAAGCCAGTACGTCCCCGCCGCGAGCACCGCACGCCATGCAGCGGAATGCACCGCTTTCCGTGTTTACTCGAAGGCTCGGAGTACGGTCATCGTGGAACGGGCAAAGAGCGGATCGCCAGGGTCCGCGCCCAATCAGGTGCAGCCTCGACGCTTCGAAATAGACAAGCGGATTAGGTAATTTGCCGCGGTTAAACCTTCCGTCGCTATGCATCTTGCAGTCCGAGCAGGGCGATGATGTGGTCCGCGTCGACCGATGAAAGAAGGCCGGCGTTTGCAAGAGACATTATTACCGCCTTGAGGATCAATCGGACTGCCTCAGGGAGATGCGGGGCGCTCATACGGCCGTCCTCTGCTTGCCGACCCGTTGCAGCCACTCGGCAGGAGACTCTGTGACAATGTGTGCGCCCCCGACGATCACCGCGCTGGGGGCACGATCAGCCGGCAACGCGTAGTACGTCGACCGAGCGATCCCGACGGCGCGCACCCATTCACGGATGCGCCAACCAGCGCGGTCAAGGGAATTGGGCGTGATATCTGTAGCATTTCGCATAGGCACCTCTGGATGTAATGGGATGCCTAGTGGACCAGAATGGATGTGCTCACTGCCCCCCAGTGAGCAGCCTTTTTTTGACAAGGTTCAGGCAAAGGACGAGTGCGCAGCCGCTGAGGCATTGCACGCGCTCAATGGGCTAACGCAAAGATATTGCGCTCTCAGCGCGACACTCGTGTGTGACGACGAAGGGTTGACTCGGAGACTTTTAATGTCGCTGCTTTGAGTTTTGCGGCTGCGCGACGCAGGATTTCCGCGTTTGACCATCTCGGA
>JANXVW010000066.1 GCA_025351455.1 Betaproteobacteria bacterium
GCAACTGGCGGCGGCCGAGCGCGACCTGGCGCAGGCGGTGTATAACACCATCGTGAGCCAGTTGAAGCTCAAGGCGGCGGTGGGCAAGTTGGCCGAAGCCGACCTGGCCGATGTGAACCGCTTCCTCAAGGAAGACGTGCAGTAAGCGGACGCAGCGCATGACCCACGGCGCTGCTTCTCCCGCCGAAGCAATCAAGCAAGCCAAGGCTGAGTTACGCGCGGCAGTTCTTGCGCGCCGCGACGCCGCCGACTTCGCGAGCCGGATCCGCCATTCGCAAACCATCACGCAAAAGCTCTTCGCCTTGCCGGAATATCGCGCGGCCGCAGTGGTTGCCGCCTACGCATCATTTGGCAGCGAACTCGACACCGCGGAATTCATCGCCCGAATTCTCGCCGACGGCAAGGTGCTGCTGCTGCCACGGATCAATCGCGCGCAGCGCGCTCTGGAGTTGCGGCACGTGAAAAATCCCGGCGCCGATCTCGTCGCCGGTGTCTGGGGAATCCGCGAACCCGCGGAGCGCTGCCGGATCATCAATCCAGCGAAAGTCGAATTCCTGCTGGTACCGGGCGTTGCTTTTACTGCGGGGGGCGCGCGCCTCGGTTACGGCGGCGGTTTTTACGATCGCCTGCTGGCATCCGTCGACCAGCGTGCTGTCCGCATCGCGGCTGCGTTCGAGCTGCAGATGGTGGAACAACTGCCCGAGGGGCCGCACGACCAGCGCGTAGGCAAGGTCATTACGGAGAAGTAGAGGGCGAATTCACCACCTGAGAAGTGTGAGCGTTTTCTGCGTGGCGCCGCGATGGGCGTCGGTAAAGCGCTTTCCCGCTTCCGACATGGTATGGCGGCGATCCGCATCGCCCAGCAGCCGGCCGACCGTGCCAGCCAATTCTTGTGCATCCGCCACGCGGATCGCGGCGCCCGCTTCGATGGCGCCGCGCGTCGCATCTTCGAAATTGAACGTGTGCGCACCGACGATGACCGGCCTGCCGACTGCGCACGCCTCCAGCAGGTTCTGCCCGCCCAGTGGCAGCAGGCTGCCGCCGACGAATGCAATGTCGCAGGCGGCGTAGTACGCGAACATTTCACCCATCGAGTCGCCGATGACGATGCGGGTGTCCGCATCGATCGGCCGGTTTTCGCTGCGGCGCTGGATCTTGTACCCGCGCTGACTGGCGAGTGCGGCGACCTCGTCGAAGCGCTGCGGATGGCGCGGGACGATGACGGTCAGGAGCCCCGTAACTGCGATGCCGGCCACCACATCCAGAATCATCGCTTCCTCGCCTTCCCGCGTGCTCGCGGCCAGGAACACGGGCCTTTGCGCACCGAAGGAATCGCGCAATGCCGTGCCCAGCGCCAGCATTTCCGCAGGCGCGAGACGATCGAACTTGATGTTCCCGGTAATGCGGACGTCCTTGGCGCCGAGGTCAGTGAGGTGTTGCGCATCGCGTTCGGTTTGCGCGCCGATGCAAGACAGCCGCCACAGCGCGCCGCGCGTCAGTCTGCCGATGCGCCGGTAACCGCGCGCGGATTTTTCAGACATTCGCGCATTGACCAGATACACGGGAACCGCTGAACGTACGCTTGCCCGGATCAGGTTGGGCCAGATCTCGGTCTCCATGAATACGCCGACCACTGGACGGAAACGGCGCAGGAAGCGGCGCGACGCCCAACTGAAATCGTAGGGCAGGTAACAGCGTTCGACGCGGTCGCCGTACAACTCCACGCCGGTCTGGCGTCCCGTCGGCGTGCCGTGCGACAACAGGATCCGATGATCGGGATGACGCGCCTGCAACGCCTTGATGAGGGGTTCGGCCGCCCGCGTTTCGCCGACCGATACGGCGTGGATCCAGATGACCCGCGACGACAGGTTATCCGGAAAAATCCCGAATCGCTCGCCGACATGCTCGAGATAGGCGGGCTGCCTGCGCGCGCGCCAGACGAGGTGCAGCAGCGCCCACGGCAGCAGCAGATATAACATCAGCGAGTAAAGGACCCGGCTCAAGTTTTTTCCAGCAGACGTTGTATCGCGTCGGCGACTTCATCAACGGAAGGCGTCACCCCGACGCCACCGAGATTCAATGCTCGCGCCGAACCATAAAGTCCGGTTGCGGCGGGATCGGTTGCGCAATAGAGCCCGACGGTCGGCCGGCCGAGCGCAACGGCCAGGTGTGACAGGCCGGTGTCCACGCCGACGACGACGTGCGCCCGAGCCATCAGCGCAGCCAGTTGGTCCAGGCTCAAGGCGGGCGGAACCCGGGCACCGGGAATTTGCGCAGCCAGCCTTTCGCTGCGCTGCCGTTCCCCTGCGCTGCCGAAGGGGAACACGCTGGTGACGCCGTGCGCGGAGAGATGTTCGGCCAGCCGCAGCCACGATATCTCCGGCCATTCTTTTCTTGTGGCACTGGTGGCATGCAGCAGCACGGCGAACTGACCCTTGCTCGACATGGGAAACACGGACTCCAGGGCCGACCTGCTTTCGGCAGGCGCGGCAATGCCGTATTCGGGCAATTCGGAAATGGCATAGCCGAGCGCATTGGATGCAAGGAAGCGGTTACGCTGGACCGCGTGCATCGACCATGGCACGCAGTAGACCTTGTCGTAAAACATCCGCAGCGGTTCGCGCGAGCTCTTCCAGTCGAGTCCGTGACTGCGGCCGTTCGCCATCCACGCCAGCAGCGCACTCTTCAGCAGGCCTTGCGCGTCGATCACCGCGTCATATCGGGTCTGGCAAAGATGGCTGCGCAGACCGGAAAATTCTTTCCGGGTCCCGGCAGCAAAAAGGTGATTGCGCCAGCGGCGCATCGAAACGGGAATCACCCGGTCGACCCCGGGATGCATGCGCGGTATTGCACTGAAAGGCTCTTCCACCACCCAGTCGACGCGACAATCCGGTATGGCTGCGCGCAGGTCGGCGACCACGGGAAGGTTGTGAACGACATCGCCCATGGACGAAGTCTTGATCAGGAGTATGCGGGGCACGCGGCCTGGATGCGGGTTCGACTGGTTGCGCGATTATCCCTAGAATGGCCGCCTTTAGACAGACGTGATTGCGCAAGGATGGCATGACTCAGGCTTGCATCATCGTGACCGGCGGAGCCGGATTCATAGGCGCCAACTTTATTCACCAGTGGATCGCCACCGAACCTGCTTTGTCCGTGATCAATCTGGACAAACTGACCTATGCCGGAAATCCTGCGAGTTTGCGCGCCGTAGAGTCGAACCCGAACTATGCTTTCGCCCGCGCAGACATTGGAGACTTCGATACGGTTTGCAGATTACTTGCGCAACGAAAGCCGGTTGCTGTGGTGAATTTTGCTGCCGAGAGCCATGTGGACCGCTCGATCCATGGTCCGGGGGAGTTCGTGCAGACAAATATAGTCGGCACATTCCAGTTGCTGGAAGCCGTACGCAGCTATTGGTCTGCATTGCCGAATGAGACCCGGCGACAATTCCGCTTTCTGCACGTTTCGACCGATGAGGTCTATGGATCGCTGCAGGCAAGCGACCCGCCGTTTACCGAACGCTCGCCTTATGCGCCGAACAGTCCTTATTCCGCATCGAAAGCCGGCTCCGACCATCTGGTGAGGGCCTACCATCACACTTACGGATTGCCGGCGATCACCACCAACTGTTCCAACAACTACGGTCCCTACCAGTTTCCGGAAAAGCTGATCCCGTTGGTCATTCTGAATGCGCTGGCAGGCAAGCCGCTGCCGGTTTACGGCGACGGCATGAACGTCAGGGACTGGTTGTATGTCGGCGATCATTGCACCGCGATCAGGCTCGCATTGAGCAAAGGTCGGCCCGGAGAGATGTATAACATCGGCGGCAATAACGAGCGCACGAATATCGATGTCGTGCGTGTTATCTGCGGGATCCTCGACGAGTTGCGCCCGGCCTCAGACCGCAAAAAGCATGAATCCCTGATTACCTATGTGGCGGACCGGCCGGGCCATGACCGCCGCTACGCGATCGATGCAACGAAAAGCAGCGATGAACTCGGTTGGAAACCCACGGACACCTTCGAGTCCGGCATTCGCAAGACCGTGCGCTGGTATCTGGATAATCCCGATTGGGTGCAGGGCGTTGTCAGCGGCGAATACCGCAAGTGGGTCGAGACGAACTATTCTCGACGGTGAATGGGGAATCGTAAATCGGAAATCGGAGCCCTTTGATGAGCCGACCACATCACGGTCTGGACGCATGGAAAGAAGCGATGAAAATGGTGAAAATGGCCTATCAGATTAGCGCTCTATTTCCACGGGAAGAGGTATACGGCTTGACTTCGCAAGTTCGCAGGGCCCCAGTGTCGGAGCCAAATAATTTGTCGGAAGGCGCCGCAAGATCGAGCAAAAAAGGAATTTTCGCACTTTCTAAGTGTGGCCAAGGGCTCGCTCGGCGAGTTGGAGACACAGCTTATGATTTCGGCAGATTTGGGATACCTGACCGTTGACCATGATATTTTCGCCCAGATGGAGCGTGTGGCACAACTTCTTGGCGGATTGCATCGCAAGGTTTCTCATTGATCGATCTCGCCTCAATACGGTGACAGATGAATTTGTCGAATGCTTTTAGACTGCCGATCCCAGGTTCGAAATGCCGGATTCCGGAGAGAGACATGAATAAACGGGATTTTAATTTCCGATTATGGGCGACAGCCCGGCACACCCGGACGGGTGTTTCGATTTCCGATTTCCGATTCTCCGAAAAAAGATGAAAGGCATTCTTTTGGCAGGCGGATCGGGTACGCGATTGCATCCCGTCACCAAGGTGATCTCAAAGCAACTTCTGCCGGTGTACGACAAGCCGATGGTGTACTACCCGCTATCGACGCTGATGCTCGCGGGAATCCGAGACATTTTGGTCATTTCAACGCCGCATGACACCCCGCGCTTCCGGGAGCTTCTCGAAGATGGCGCCAGGTGGGGCATAAACCTGTCGTACAGGGAGCAGCCGTCTCCTGACGGATTGGCGCAGGCCTTCATTATCGGGCGGGAATTTGTCGGCAAAGACCCTTGCGCGCTGATCCTGGGCGACAATATTTTTTATGGGCATGATCTCTCGGCGCGCCTGCAGGAAGCCGCAAAGATGGCCTCCGGCGCCACGATTTTCGCCTATCAGGTAACGGATCCCCAACGCTATGGCGTCGTGGAGTTCGACACGCATGGCCGTGCCGTCAGCATAGAAGAAAAGCCGACGCAGCCTAAATCCCGCTTCGCCGTCACCGGCTTGTATTTTTACGACAACGAGGTTCTCGACATCGCCGCATCGTTGAAGCCTTCAACGCGTGGCGAGCTGGAGATTACCGACGTCAATCGGCGTTACCTGGAACAGGGCAAGCTGAAAGTCAAGATGCTGGGGCGAGGCGATGCGTGGCTGGATACCGGTACGCATGAGAGCCTTCTGGAAGCATCGCAATTCATTTCAACCATCGAGCATCGGCAAGGCCTGAAGATCTCGTGTCCGGAAGAAATCGCTTATCGGCTGGGATACATCGACGCCGGCGAATTGCGGGAACTGGCCCGCCCGATGGGCGGCAGCGCTTATGGCCGCTACCTGCTGGACGTTCTTGAAGACGGGGCATCCGGATGAAGGCAACGCCAGGTGTATTGCCGGAAGTACTTGTGCTCGAACCACGGGTGTTCGGCGATGAGCGGGGATTTTTCCTGGAAAGCTATAACCGGCGGGCCTTCCGGGAACTTTGCGGAATCGAGGCGACCTTCGTACAGGACAACCACTCGCGTTCGGCGCGCAACGTGCTGCGTGGCCTCCACTACCAGTTGAAGCAGGCGCAAGGCAAACTGGTGAGGGTTGTGGCGGGCGAGGTCTTCGACGTCGCGGTGGATATGCGCCGCTCATCGCCCCGTTACGGACGCTGGATGGGGCTGCACATCTCCGCCGAAAACAAGCGCATGGTGTGGATCCCGGAAGGGTTTGCCCATGGTTTTCTAGCTTTGACGGAATCGGCCGAAGTGCTTTACAAAACCACCGACTACTACGCGCCGGAGCATGAACGCTGTGTGTTGTGGAGTGATCCCGAATTAGGCATCGAATGGCCGCTTTCCGGTGCGCCACTGGTTTCAGAGAAAGACAGCCGCGGCGTTGCTTTGAAACTGGCTGAGACCTTTGCCTGAGCAATAGCGATTGGGCGATTGTGTAATTCAGCGATTTGGCGATTGAGCGATTAAGTGATTCAATCGCCTAATCCCCCAATCGCTGAGCCATTCAATCCCCCAATCCCCCAATCCCCCAATCCCCCAATCGCCCAATCGCCCAATCGCCCAATCGCCCAATCCCCCAATCGCCCAATCCCCGAACCATGCGTATCCTCATTACCGGCGGCGCCGGACAGCTCGGATGGGAACTGCGCCGCGCGCTCGCCATCTTCGGTGAGGGGGTCGCTCCACCTCGCGATATTCTCGACCTTGCGTCCGCCGATTCCATCGTCGCTGCCGTCCGCGGCATACGCCCGGGCCTGATCGTCAATGCCGCTGCCTATACCGCGGTAGACAAGGCGGAATCGGAAGCGGGGCAGGCGATGAAGATTAATGGCGAAGCGCCGCGCATCCTTGCCGAAGAAGCGCACTTGCGCAATGCCGCGCTGATCCACTATTCGACGGACTATGTGTTCGATGGCCGCAAGGCGGAGCCTTATCACGAAGAAGACGATACTGCTCCGATTAATGTATATGGCCAGACGAAGCTTGCTGGTGAGCAGGGAGTGATGGCCGCGAAAGCGGCGCATCTCGTCTTTCGGACAAGCTGGGTGTACGGATCGCGCGGAAGTAATTTTCTCCTGACCATGCTTCGCCTCGCCAAGGAGAGAAAAGAACTCAAGGTGGTCGACGATCAGGTCGGCGCCCCTACTTCGGCGCGCCTGATCGCCGAAGCAACTGCCGTGGCGATCGCTGCGAGTTGTACCAACGGTGTGCTCGACCTGGATCTTTTCCGGCAAACGGGCGGGCTCTATCACCTGACCGCGGGCGGTCGAACCACATGGTATGGATTCGCGCAGGCCATCCTGCAGAACCGGGAAGGCATGGCGAACGTATTGCCGATCCCGACTTCAGATTACCCGACGCCGGCCCGGCGCCCGCCGAATTCCCTGCTCGATAATGGCAAGCTGCAGAAACAATTTGGATTCAGCCTGCCCGACTGGAAAGTCGGCCTGCAATTGTGCATGGAAGAAATTGGCGATTGAGAGATTCGGCGATTGAAAAGTTCGGCGATTGAGAGATTCGGCGATTTGGCGATTCGGCGCGATTCAGCGATTTAGCGATTCCGTTATTGAATGATCAAGTGATTTAATCTACTGAATCGCCCAATCGCCCAATCGCCCAATCGCCCAATCGCCCAATCACCGCGCGCGCCCTCAGGCGCGCTTGTAGTCATCCTCCAGCCGCACGATATCATCCTCGCCGAGATAACTGCCCGACTGCACCTCGATCATGTGCAGCGGCACCTTGCCGATATTCTCCAGCCTGTGCCGGGCACCGAGTGGAATGTACGTCGACTGGTTCTCAGTGAGCATCAGCGTATCGTCTCCCCGGATCACTCTTGCCGTTCCCGAGACGACGATCCAATGCTCTGCCCGGTGGTGATGCATCTGCAATGAGAGCTTGGAGCCAGGCTTGACCATGATGCGTTTGACCTGGAAGCGGTCGCCGATGTCGAGACCTTCGTAATAACCCCAGGGACGATAAACGCGCTTGTGCACCAGGTACTCGTCGCGCTGCTTGGCCTTCAGCGCATCGACCACCCGTTTGACTTCCTGCGAACGGTCCTTGTGCGTGACCAGAATGGCATCCGATGTTTCGACGATGACCAGGTCCGATACGCCCACGGCCGTGACCAGGCGGTGCTCGGCCCGCACATAACAATTGTGGGTGTCGTCGATATGAACGTCGCCGACCGTCACATTTCCGGAGGCATCCGGCGCTCCGGCCTGCCAAAGCGCGGTCCACGAACCGATGTCGCTCCAGCCGATATCGGCCTCGACCACGACGGCGTCATCGGTTTTTTCCATGACGGCGTAGTCGATGGATTCGGAAGGCGAGGCGAGGAAGGCTTTTTCTTCGAGGCGGACGAAATCGAGGTCGCGCGAACTCGCGGCCCAGGCAGCCGTCGCCGCATCGAGGATGTCCTTGCGGTATTTGCCGAGTTCTTCGAGATAACGGGACGCCTTGAATACGAACATTCCGCTGTTCCAGTAAAACCGGCCTGATGCGATGAAATCCCGCGCGCGCGCCTCGTCGGGCTTCTCGACGAAGCGCGCCACCCGAAAGCAGTCCGCCGACTTTTCCACCGGCTCGCCCCGCTCGATGTAGCCGTAACCGGTTTCGGGTTCGCGCCCGACGATGCCGAATGTCACCAATCTGCCTGCGGACGCAACCGAGGCCGCCTTGGCGACGACTTCATGAAAGCGCGCCACATTTCTGATGAGGTGATCCGCCGGAAGGACCAACATGATGCCGTCGGGATCCCTGGACAAGACATGCAGGGCTGCGACTGCCACCGCCGGCGCGGTGTTGCGCCCGGCCGGTTCGAGGATTTGCGCGCCCGCAGTGACGTGGATCTCGCGCAGTTGTTCGGCCGCCAGGAAGCGGTGATCATTGCTGCACACGAGCACCGGTTCCCCCAGCGTGGCGATGCCGTCGAGGCGCAGCAGCGTTTCCTGCAACATGGTTTTGCTGCTGACCAGGGGAAGGAACTGCTTTGGCAGGAG
Source organism: Betaproteobacteria bacterium (assembly GCA_025351455.1). Classification (GTDB taxonomy): domain Bacteria; phylum Pseudomonadota; class Gammaproteobacteria; order Burkholderiales; family JACQAP01; genus JACQAP01. The sequence goes on from JANXVW010000066.1 coordinate 8,727, forward strand.
CGTGCGCGACAACGGCCATAAACGGCTGCCGCTGCCGCCGGAAAGTACAACGGGGAAAATCATGTGGTGCCTCGTTTCGGCGCGAACCTCAGGCCGGGTTTTTTATCAGAGGGTAAACAAATCGCTTAAAATCCAGACCGTGACACATAATTTCAGGTCGTTAAACAAAGACGGGCCAACGCCTGGCTGCCTTAATTTGGGGGGTGCATGCCATGCGGATGCCCCTTCCCGTCGCTCTTGGAGTATACAGAACCGTTTTCGGTTCCTGAATCATGACTAAAGTTGCATTGCTCACCGGCGTGACCGGACAGGACGGCGCCTACCTCGCTGAATTTCTGCTGCGAAAAGGCTATGTCGTCCACGGCATCAAGCGCCGTACTTCCCTTTTCAACACGGATCGCATCGATCACCTGTACCAGGATCCGCACATCCCCGGCCGCAATTTCATTCTCCACTATGGAGACATGACGGATTCAAGCAGCCTGGTGCATATCATCCAGAAGACGCAGCCGGATGAAATCTACAATCTGGCCGCGCAAAGCCACGTCGCAGTCTCGTTCGAGGAGCCGGAATACACGGCAAACTCCGACGCGATCGGGACGCTGCGCATTCTGGAAGCCATCCGCATCCTCGGCATGAGCAAGAAGACACGGTTCTACCAGGCTTCGACCTCGGAACTCTACGGCAAAGTCCAGGAAATCCCGCAAAAGGAAACGACGCCCTTTTATCCGCGCTCGCCTTATGGCGTGGCGAAGCTGTATGCCTACTGGATCACGGTGAATTACCGCGAGTCCTACGGTATGTTTGCCTGCAACGGCATCCTGTTCAACCATGAATCGCCGATCCGCGGCGAAACCTTCGTCACGCGCAAGATCACGCGGGCGCTGGCGCGCATCAAGCTCGGCCTGCAGGATTGCCTGTACCTGGGCAACATGGATTCACTGCGCGACTGGGGGCATGCGCGCGACTACGTTGAAGCAATGTGGCTGATGCTGCAGCAGGAGCAGCCGGATGATTTCGTGATCGCGACCGGCGAACAGCATAGCGTGCGCGAGTTCGTCAATGTGGCCGCGCGCAGGCTGGGTATCAAGATCAAATGGTCAGGCAAAGGCGTGGATGAAAAGGCCGCCGACGAAAGCGGCAAGACCATCGTAGCGGTCGATCCGCGCTACTTCCGCCCCGCCGAAGTCGAAACCCTGCTTGGCGATCCATCCAAGGCAAAAGCCAAACTGGGTTGGTCAGCCAAGGTGAGCTTCGAGCAACTGGTCGAGGAAATGGTCACTGCAGACCTGAAATCCGCCGAGCGCGACGAACTCGTCAAGCGGCATGGACATCGGCCTTACGATTACAACGAGTGATTGGTAAGGCGATTGGGTGATTCAGTGATTCCGTGATTAAGTGATTAAGTGATTAAGTGATTAGATGATTCAGCGATTGAGGTGACATAAGTTCATGGCGAGGCCTCACTACAACCTGCAGGCATGGAAAGAGGCGATGGCCTTGGTAAAAGATGTTTATGTTTTGACTCGCGAGTTTCCGAAAGAAGAGGTCTACGGACTCGTAAGTCAGATGCGCAGGGCTGCCGTTTCGATACCCAGTAATCTTGCGGAAGGCGCAGCTAGAAATGGAGCGAAGGAGTTCAAGCAATTTCTAGGCGTCGCCAAAGGGTCGCTGAGTGAGCTCGAGACGCAATTGTTGATATCCGCCGATCTGGGCTACCTGAATCGCGAAAACGCCATATTTGGAAATTTGGAAGATGTTTCACGACTGATCGCGGGGCTGCAAAAAAGCTTGAAGACCGATGGTTGAGTGATTACGGTATTCCCAATCACCCAATCACCCAATCACCCAATCACCCAATCACCCAATCACCCAATCACCCAATCACCCAATCACCCAATCACGGCGCGACGCGCCCTTCCCATTGCCCTCCTTAGCTAACTTAGCTAAACTTAGGTTCACCATGGAAACCGTAAACATTCACGAAGCCAAGACACAGCTTTCGCGGCTGATCGAGCGGGTAAAAGCTGGCGAAGAAGTCGTAATCGCGAAGGCTGGCAAGCCGGTCGCCCGGCTGGTGGCGGCAGATCCGGCGGGTACTGTGCGCAAACCCGGCTCGCTCAAAGGGCGGATACGTATCGGCCCGGACTTTAACGCACCGCTGCCAGAGAAAGTAATAGCGCTCTTTTCAGGTCGCGAAGCGAGCCGATGAGGCTGCTCGCGGACACCCACCTGTTGCTCTGGTGGTTGGCCGGCGGTGTCGGGCTTCCGAAGCGCGCGCGGGCATTTTTGGCTGACACGTCGAATCAAGTCTATTTCAGCGCGGCAAGCATCTGGGAAGTTTCCATCAAGGCGGCTCTCGGAAAGATCGAGGCCGACCCGAGCGAAATGCTGGTCGCACTTCGGTCGGGCGGATTCGAGGAACTGCCGATATCGGGCCGGCATGCGTCAGCAGTGATGCGATTGCCGGATCATCATCGAGATCCGTTTGATCGAATGCTGGTTGCGCAGAGTATGGTTGAGTCTCTTGTTCTTCTGACGGACGATCGCGTGCTCTCGCGATATGGAGCGACGGTCATCGTGACAATTTGATTCGCGCGTCACGGGCATATGGCGGGCAAGGTTGTGCACGGCGCGAAGACGACCGAAGGTGATTGGGCAATTGAGCGATTAGACGATTAGGCGATTGTGTGGAATCAGGCACCAAGTCGATACGGCCGCACTACAGGCTGGATGCCTGGAAAGAAGCGATGGCTCTGGTGAAACAGGTGTACGAATTTACCGCAAAGTTTCCCTCTGCTGAGGCTTTCGGTCTTACGGCGCAGATGCGACGGGCGGCCGTATCAATACCGAGTAACCTGGCCGAGGGCGCGGCTCGCACCGGAGCCAAGGAATTTGCCCAATTCCTTAACGTTGCCAAGGGTTCCCTCAGTGAATTGGAAACGCAGATTCTGATAGCGAAGGATCTGGGGTACGCTTGTGATTCTGATGCGCTATTGAATCAGGCGGAAAAGGTCTCGCGGCTGCTCGCCGGGCTGCACAAGAAGGTTGTCGCGGGCTGAATGGACAATTGTTGGACCGACCAACTCATTTCCCTAATCGCCAAATCGAAGAATCGCCCAATCGCAAAGTGAAACGAGACTCAAAAATCTACGTCGCCGGTCATCGCGGGTTGGTCGGATCGGCAATCGTGCGCCGCCTGCAATCGGCAGGTCACGCCAATATCATCACTCGCACCCATGCCGAACTGGATCTGACGAACCAGCCGGCAGTGCAGGCTTTCCTCGCCTCTGAGCGTCCCGAGTACGTTTTTCTGGCCGCGGCGAAGGTTGGCGGAATTCTGGCGAACGACACCTATCCCGCCGAATTCATAGAGCAGAATCTCGCCATCCAGAACAGCGTCATTCATGAATCATGGCGAGCCGGCGTCAAGCGCCTTCTCTTTTTGGGGTCTTCCTGCATTTACCCGCGCGATTGTCCGCAGCCGATCAAGGAAGAATATCTGCTGACGGGTCCACTGGAATCGACCAATCGAGCCTATGCGATCGCAAAAATCGCCGGCATCGAAATGTGCTGGTCCTACAACCGGCAATACGGCACGCGTTTCCTCGCCGCCATGCCGACCAATCTTTACGGACCCGGCGACAACTATGACCTGCAGAATTCGCATGTATTGCCGGCGCTGATCCGCAAGATGCACGAGGCCAAAAAGCGTGCCGTCCCCGAAGTGATCGTATGGGGCACAGGCAAACCCCGGAGAGAATTTCTCTATAGCGAGGACATGGCCAATGCCTGCCTGTTCCTGATGAGCCTGTCAGAGAAAGACTTTTCATCGCTCATTACCCATCACTCATCGCCGCCCCTGGTCAATATTGGATGCGGAGAAGACCTGACCATCAAGGAACTGGCCGAACTCGTCGCAAAAACGGTCGGGTTCAAAGGCGCCCTGAAATTCGATACGTCCAAACCCGACGGCACGCCGCG
>JANXVW010000116.1 GCA_025351455.1 Betaproteobacteria bacterium
CTTCGACCTTCGGTCATTAGCCGCCTTTTTTGCGCGACGGCACACGAGGCTTTGCCTTGTTCTCCTTGGTCGGCGGAGGCGCATCGAGACGCATACTGGCATAGCTGCCGGGCGCGTCTTCAATGACCTTCAGACCAGCCCCGGGAATGCGCGCCGGAACTTTACCGCCGCCGAAGCCGGCGATCCATGCGCTCCAGTTGGTCCACCAGGATCCGGGATGTTTTTCGGCGGTAGCGAGCCATTCGTCTGCAGTGTCGCAAAGCTTGTCATTCGTCCAGTACCAGTATTTGTTTGCCGAGGGCGGGTTGACGATGCCGGCGATATGGCCTGAGCCGCCGAGCGTGAACCGCACCGGACTGTTCAGCAATTTGGCACCCAGGTAAGTTGATTTCCAGGGCGCAATATGGTCTTCGATGGTGGAGATGAAATAGGCCGGGATGTCTATTTTAGTCAGGTCGATCGGTTCACCGGCCAGCGTGATGCCGCAGGGTTCGCGCAACTTGTTATTGAGGTACATGTTGCGCAGATAGAAAGTATGCATCTTTGCCGGCATACGCGTCGCATCCGAATTCCAGTACAGCAGATCGAACGGAAACGGTTCCTTTCCCAGCAAATAGTTGTTTACCACGAAGGACCAGATCAGATCGTTGGCGCGCAGCATGTTGAAGGTCGATGCCATGTCGGACCCTTCCAGGTAGCCTCGCTCCGCCATTTTCTTCTCCAGCCCGTCGACCGCCGCCTCGTCGACGAACACGCCCAGCTCGCCGGGTTCCGAGAAATCGATCATCGTGGTGAAGAAGGTCACGCTTTTGGCCCGGCGCTCGCCTCTCGCCGCCAGCCACGCCAGCAGCGACGCGGAAAGCGTGCCGCCCAGGCAATAACCGATCAAGTTGATTTCGTGCTCACCGGTCGCCTTTTCTATGACGTCCAGCGCCGCGCGCGGACCCTCCAGCAGATAATCGTCGAAGGTCTTGCCCACATGTTTTTCGTCCGGGTTCACCCAGGAAATCACGAATACCGTGATGCCCTGGTCCAGCGCGAAACGGATGAAGGAATTCTTGGCCCGCAGATCGAGGATGTAATACTTGTTGATCCAGGGCGGCACGATCAGCAGCGGTGTCTTGCAGACCTCGCTCGTGGTGGGTTGGTACTGGATCAGTTGCATCAACTCATTCTGGAAAACCACCTTGCCAGGAGTGCTGGCGACGTTCTCCCCCATCTTGAACGCTTTGGGGTCGGTCATGCTGATGGCCAGCTTGCCGTCGCCGCGATCGAGGTCCTGCAGAAGATTATTGAGGCCGTCGAGCAGATTCTTGCCGCCGGTCTCGATCGTCGCCTTAAGCACCTCGGGATTGGTCAGTACGAAATTAGTCGGTGCGAGCGCGTCGATATACTGTCGGGTGAAGAACTTCACCTTGCTTGCGGTCTTGGGGTCGAGTCCGTCGACTTCCGACACCGATTTCTGGATATTTTGCGCGGCGATCAGGTACGACTGCTTGATGTAATCGAACACCAGGTTGTTCTGCCACAATTCGCTTTTGAAGCGATTGTCGGATTTGCCGGGTTCCGCCGTGGCCTGCGCTTCGCCGCCCGAGGCCTTGAGGACGGTGCTCTGCCACAGCGTGAAATAGTCCTGCCACATGCGCATCGACATCTCGGCCAGCTTGAACGGGTCGCTCATGAGCCTGCCCGCTAGTTCGGAGAAGGCCTTGCCGACCCCGAGTTCGTCGGTCGGCTCCTCGCCGGCATGTCGGACCTGATCGGCCAGTCGGGTTTCGATAAGATGTTTGCTGCGCAGCGCAATTTCCGCGAAAACCCGTGCAACATCGGTCGGGTCGGCGGAGGCGGGCGGATGCGATTTTTCTTCGGCCATGTGACTAAGTTAGGGCGAACCGCGTTTGAGCGCAAGTCTGGCGAGGATTCAGCGTGCCTGTGTGTTGTAAATTTTGAATTTTTCCACGACGACAGCCATTTCGTCATCGGCGAGGAGATTGGGCTTGCCGATTTGCAGCGCTCGCCAATATTGCTCACACAATGCCTCGATTTCGACGGCCAGCGCCAGCGCGGCGTTCAGGCTGCCGGCGGTTGCAATCATGCCGTGGTTCGCCAGCAGGCACGCGTTGCGTCCATCGAGCGCTGCCAGCGCATTGTCGGAAAGAGTTTGCGTGCCAAACGTGGCGTACGACGCGCAGCGGATGCTGTTGCCGCCGGCCGCGGCCACCATGTAGTGAAACGCCGGCACATCCATGCCGAGGCAGGCCAGCGTCGTCGCGAAACTCGAATGCGTATGCACCACCGCCTGGACTTCGCCCTTGCCGTTGTAGATATCGAAGTGGAAGCGCCATTCGGAAGAAGGCGCGCGTTTTCCCTTTGCCCTGGCCTGCGCGTCGATGAAGACGATATCCGCCGGCTTCGTTTCTTCGTAGGGTAATCCCGAGGGCGTAACCAGGAAGCCGTTCTTCCAGCGCGCGCTGACGTTGCCGGACTTGCCGCGATTGATGCCCAGGGCGTTCATGCTCCGCGCCGTGGCGATGATCTGTTTCCTGAGGGCCAGTTCGGTCACGTTCAAGCCACTTTCCTGCGAAACAGGTCATGCAGCCCTTCCCGGCTCGCCGGCGCAATGCCGTGGTCCGTGATGATCGCCGTGACCAGCCGCGCAGGGGTGACATCGAAAGCGGGGTTGGCCGCGCTCGTACCCTCCGGCGCAATGCGACCGTGTGTGATCAGGTTCGCCGGGTCGAGAGTCCGCATCGTCAGCAACTCATCTGCGCTGCGTTCTTCGATGGCGATTTCATGCAATCCATCGTGGATGTTCCAGTCGATGGTCGGTGAAGGCACGGCGGCATAAAACGGAACACCGCAATCCTTTGCGGCCAGCGCCTTGAGGTAGGTGCCAATCTTGTTGCACACGTCCCCGGTGGCAGTGACGCGATCTGCGCCGACGATGACGAGGTCCACCTCTCCGTGCTGCATCAGGTGGCCGCCGGCATTGTCGGCAATCAACGTGTTCGGCACGCCATGCCGGGAAAGTTCCCACGCGGTGAGCATTCCCTGGTTGCGCGGCCGCGTTTCATCGACCCAAACGTGGACGGGAATGCCAGAATCGTGGGCAAGATAAATCGGCGCCAGCGCCGTGCCGACATCCACCGTCGCCAGCCAGCCGGCATTGCAGTGCGTCAGCACATTGACCGTGCCTTTCCTGTCCGCGATATTGCGCAGCAAAGCCAATCCATGCCTGCCGATGGCGAGATTGAAGGCGATGTCCTCTTCCGCAATATGTTCGGCTTCCTCCCACGCAGCAGCGGCGCGCGCCGCCGGTGCTACCGCTTGCAGTCGCCGGACCATGCGCTCGATGGCCCAGCACAGGTTTACTGCGGTCGGGCGCGTGCCGCCGAGCAGTTTCGCGGCCGACTGCAGGCCGGCATCGGAAGCATTGGTGGACATCGCCAGGGCAACGCCGTAGGCGGCAGTCGCTCCGATCAGGGGCGCGCCGCGCACCTGCATCGAACGGATCGCGTGGGCGATTTCGTCTTGATTGGAGAGCCGAAGGGTGTGGAATTCGAAGGGCAATCGCGTCTGGTCGATGATCGCGACGCGGTCGGCTTCGCGCCAGACGCTGCGGTACGCAACTCCAGCGACTTTCATTTAGCCGGCCTCAGGAAGCGCAAAACGCCGTCGGCACCCTGCGAACGCGATAGCCTGCCCTGAAGCCAAAGGTAGTTCAGGTGTGCGATCGATTCGCCCATGGCGAAGAAGGTCTGGTGCGTGTCCAGCGTACGGCGGAACAGTACTGGAAGCAGGTCTGTCGCGGAACAAGGTCGTGAGCAGGCATCGAGCACTTCCGCGAGGCGGTCGCGATGATGGGCATGCAGCATTTGCACACGATGGTGCGCGCCGCGGAAAGGCAGGCCGTGCGACGGCAGCACCAGCGTATTGGCGGGCAGTTCGGTGAAGCGATCGATCGACCTGAGGAATAATTTGAGCGGATCGCTCTCCGGCTTGCTCGGCCAGACACTGATATTGGTGCTGATTTTCGGCAACAACATGTCGCCCGAGATCAGCACGCCGAGCGATTCGCAGTACAGCGCAGCGTGTTCGGGGGCATGGCCGTAGCCAGCAATGACACGCCACAGGTTGCCGCCTATTTCGACCTCGTCCCCGTCGAGCATGCGCACGAAGCGGCGCGGCGGTTCTCCCACGATCTTGCGATACGAATTGCCTCGCCCGGCGATCCCCGACACGCGTTGCGCATCCAGTCCGTGTTGTGAAAACAGTTCGGCGGTCGCATCGGATCCGAATCCGGGCAGTGTTTCGTATTGCGCGTGGGCGGTGAGGAATTCCGTTTCGGTCATCCACAACGGCGCACCGAAGCGTTGCGTCAGCCAGCTGGCGTTGCCGAAATGATCGGGATGGAAATGCGTCACCAATACGCGCGTCAATCCCGGACCACCAAGGAACTCGGTGAAAATCCGTTCCCAGTGCGCGCGCGTGTCGTCCAGGCCGATGCCGCAGTCCACGGCAGTCCAGCCTATTCCATCGCGCAACAGCCAGAGATTGATGTGGTTCAGCGCAAATGGCAGCGGCATGCGCAGCCAGTACAGCCCCGGTGCAACCTCGCAGACGCTGCCGGCCGCGGGCGGTTCCGCGAAGGGGTAGCTCATCGCATCGGCAACTGCGGGGACAACGGAGGTCTGCATGAACAAATACCAGTCGAAGGAGAGGCCGCGCTATAGTTGAATTCTACTTGACGCTTGCGTAAACCGCCGCCCGCATGGCCGACACCACTTACACGATTACGGAACTCGCGCGTGAATTCGGCCTGACCACCCGCGCGATCCGTTTCTATGAAGACCACGGCTTGATCGCGCCCACGCGCGCCGGCCGCAACCGGGTCTACGGCAACCGCGATAAGGTCCGCCTGCAGCTCACGCTGCGCGGGAAGCGGCTGGGATTGTCGTTGTCCGAAATCCGGGAGCTGATCGACCTGTATGACGCTGCCAAGGATGAGCGCGCCCA
>JANXVW010000131.1 GCA_025351455.1 Betaproteobacteria bacterium
GGGACGTGGAGAAAACGTGGTGACCCTAATCACGAATTCGACACGTTTGAAAGACCTGAGGACCAGCTAGAGTTCGTTAACCCCTTTGGTCGAAATGGTAGGCGGTGCGAGACTTGAACTCGCGACCAACGGATTAAAAGTCCGCTGCTCTACCAACTGAGCTAACCGCCCAAAAAAAGAGGCGCATTCTACCGGCCTGTCAGTTGGTACGTCAAACCGCGCGCAACACGCGGTACGGTCAACAGCTCCCGCTAACCTGCTTTCAGCATGCGCCGGTACTGTATCTTCATGGTCAGCGCGGCGCCAGCTATGATGGAAAAAAACACCAGGATCGAGCCCAGTGCCAGCGTCGAGACGCCGGTGATGCCCTGGCCGATGGTACAACCCGCCGCGGTGACCCCGCCGAATCCCATGAGAACTCCGCCGATCACATGATTGCGCGTATCGGACGCCGACGCAAAACTCTCCCAGTGGAAGCGGCGCTTGAACAACGCATAGGCGAACGCCCCGGCGAGGGTGCCGACCACCACGGCGACGCCGAAGGTTACGCGCGCGGATTTATCGGTCCAGAATTGCAGCAACTCCAGCGCATTGGCGGCGGGACCGATGAAAGTGAAGGATTCGGGGCGCGCGGTGCGCGTGCCGAGGTAGGCCTCCTGCAGCGTCTCCGGGTCTTCCGCGACGAAACCGAGATGACCGGTGACATACCAGCCGGCGACGATGATCAGGCCGATCACCACGGCGGCGAACAGGCGCTCGTGGTCGGCGCGAAAATCGCGATCCTTCAGCACGAATGCCAGCAATGCCAGCGAAAGTCCGGCCGCGATCCATGCTTGCACGCTGCGCTTGCCGATGCCGAGCGCCCCGGCAAGCAGCCATGCCAGGTCCTGCCCCTGATCGAACTGGATGGAGAGTGCGCCCAGCACCTCCGTGCGCAGCGGCGCAAGCAGGCCGCGTAGCGTCATCTCCGCGGCCAGGGCGAGGAACAGCATGACGACCAGCGATTTGAGATTGCCGCCGCCGATGCGGATCAGGCTGCGGCTGCCGCAACCGGACGCCAGCGTCATGCCGATGCCGAAGAGTAATCCGCCGATGAGAAACGCGAGCCATGGCCAGCGCGGCGCGGGATAGGCGGAACGGGACAGATCCACGAGCCCCGCGAGGTCGAGCGCATTTGCGCCCGCGATGGCCACCGCAATGGCCAGCAGCCACATGCGCATGCGGCCCCAGTCGCCCATGTTGACGATGTCTGATACCGCACCCATGGTGCAGAAATCGGTCTTCTGCGCGACCACGCCGAATACAAACGCCAGCATGAATCCGCTGGCGATGACGAGAATGACGACTTGCGCGGGTGTTTCCATCTGCGCTCAAGCGGGTCGCAGGTAATGCGTGGGGTTTCCGCCAAATGTCCGCAGGTCAAGCGCAATCGGGCGATGCTGTTTCGCGCCGAGCGTGGCGGCGAGGCGCTGCGCAGCAGCCAATTCGGCCTGGTGGCGTCGTCCGTAGTTCACCGACAACGCGTGGCATTCGAACCCGGCGTGGATTATTAGCGCGAGTGCCGTCGCGGAATCCAGCCCGCCGGAGAGCAGCACGACCGCCTTTTTCATTTTTTGCGGCGAAGGCGAAAGACTACTTGAGTTTCGCCAGCCGGCCTTTCGCCTTTTCGGCGGCCTCGCTGGCGGGATACTTCGCGATGAGTTCTTCGAACGTCTTGCGCGCGGCGGCGTTGTCGCCGAGGCTGCCTTCCGCCGTGCCGATGATCAGCAGCGCATCGGGCGCCTTCGCGCTGTCGGGATACGTGCCGAGCAGGCGGCGTTCCGCATCGATCGCGTCACGGTATTGTTTCAGGTGGGCGTAGGACTCGCCGATCCAGTATTGCGCATTGGGTGCGAGCGCATGCTTCGGATAACTCTTCAGGAATGCCTCGAAGCCGCGAATCGCGCTTGGATAGTCGCTGAGGCGGTAATTGCTGTAAGCGTTGTCGTAACTGCGCTGGATGGCGGCCTGGTCGGTGGCGGAGAGCGATGCGGGCGGCAGCGAGGTCGATGACGTCGTTGCGGCGGGCGGGCCCGGATTTGCCGGTGACGGGGACGGCGAAGCCGCGGCAGTGGCAGTGGCAGTGGCAGTGGCTGGCGCCGCGGCGCCAGCAGGCGGTGGCGGATTCACCGGCACGGTTACGGTAGAAATCACCGGCTGCGGAATGCTTGCCGGCGTCGCCGATCCCTGCTCGAGCTTGCGAATGCGTTCTTCGAGCGCGGACACATTGTCCGCGTCCTTCTTGCCTGCGCCACCCTGCTCGATGCGCCGCAGTCGCGTATCAAGATCGACGTACATGTCACGCTGGCGCTTCTGCGCATTGGTGATGTCATTGGTGAGGACCTCCATCTGGCCGCGCAACCGGTTCAGTTCGCCGTTGAGGGCTTCGACCTGGTTGAGCAGTTGCACCACGCCCCGATTGCTGGGGCTGGGCTCGGCCTGGGCCACTTTCTGGCTGGGCGCGGGCAGGTCTTCCTTGACGGCCTGCACCTGCGCCAGCAACAGCGAAAACCCGTCCTGTAACTGCCGCTCGTTCGCCTGCAGTCGCCGGTAATTTTCCACGACGATGGACTGTTCTTCGCGCAGCCCCGCGAACCGGGCAGCGAACTCGCTCTGCATCTGGTGAAGTTCGTCGCGGTCAGCCGGCGTCCGCGGCCCCGCATCGACGGAAGCGATTGCGCCGAACGCAAGCAACACGAACGCAACGAGGGGCAGCCATCGCTGCCCCCGCCTGCCTTGCGCAAAACGCATACCGGGAGTCGACCAAATTCGGATCACCATGGCTTTTCCCCAGACAGGCCCGAGAAGTAAAAAGCGCGCCGCAATTGCGGCGCGCTGTTGATACCGGGGCGAACGGACATTACTGCGGTTCGTTCGGGTAGACGATGTCGGCGCGTCGGTTCTTCGCCCAGCTCTCTTCATCCTGGCCGAAAGCGACCGGTTTCTCCGCGCCGAAGCTGACCGTTTCAATCTGCTTCTCGCCGACACCGAGCAGCACCATCGCACGCTTGACGCTGTCCGCGCGGCGCTGACCCAGTGCGAGGTTGTACTCGCGGCTGCCGCGATCGTCGCAATTGCCCTGCACGGCGATTTTAAGATCGTTATGGTCCATCAGGAATTTCCCGTGCGCTTCGATCACCGGCACGTACTCTTCCTTGATCTCGTAACGGTTGTATTCGTAATAGACGCTGCGCTTTGCCAGCGCGCTGCCCGGCTCCTTGAGCTGCGCCCAGGCATCGCCCTTGAGCTGCGAGCCGCCGACCCCGGTACCCGGCAGCGGCTTGACGATCGCCTGATCGTTCTGGGCCTGCTGGCGGCGCTGCTGCTCGTCGAGCTGGCGCTTGAGTTCTTCCTGCTCTTTCGCGATCTTCGCCTGCCGGTCGGCATCCTGGGTCTTCGCCGCCTGCTGGCGCTGGGCCTGTTGCTGGTCGAACAGGTCGCGCTGTTCTATGTCGGCACTTTTTTGTCCCTGGCTCGCGCACGCGGCAAGCAATAAAGTCAGGGACAGGGCATAAAGATTATTTTTCATCATTACTCCTTTCGGCGATTGTTCGGAAGCGGTCCCCACGCAGGCTCGCGAATGTCGCCTGACTGCGCAGTAATTTTTTGCTTGATCCGTCCATCGCTCGAGACGGCGGCTAATATACCACGCCCCTTTGTCTCGGAAGCGTAGAGGATCATCTTGCCGTTCGGTGCGAATGTCGGCGATTGGTCCAGGCTGCCGGCGGTGAGAATCTGCATCTGCCGCGTGGCGATATCCTGCACGGCGACGTTGAAATGGCCTTCCTCTCGATGGATGAAGATGAACGATTTCCCATCCGGGCTGTAACGCGGCGTGACGTTGTAGCTGCCTTCGAAAGTCAGCCGCTCGGCTTCGCCCTGTCCGTCGGCGCGCATGCGATAGATCTGCGGGCTGCCGGCACGGTCGGATGTGAACAGAATGAATTTCCCGTCGGGCGAGAAACTCGGTTCGGTGTCGATTGCCTGGTTGCTCGTCAGGCGGCTCAGCCCGGTGCCGTCGGCGCCGATGAGGTAGAGATTGGACGTGCCGTCCTTGGTCAGCACGATCGCCAGCTTCTTGCCATCCGGCGACCACGACGGCGCGGAATTCGATCCTTCGAAGTTGGCCAGTACCGTGCGCGTGCCGTCCAGCAGGTTGTGCACAAATACGATCGGCTTGCGCCGCTCGAAGGAGACGTAGGCAATGCGAGTGCCGTCCGGGGACCATTGCGGCGAAATGATCGGTTCCCGGTGCGCGAGGATGAAATCGGAGTTGAATCCGTCCGCGTCGGCCACCTGCAGCTCGAAGCGATTCTCGTTTTTGGTCACATAACAGATCTTGGTGGCGAACACGCCGGCGTCGCCGGTGAGTTTTTCATAGATCATGTCGGCGATCTTGTGCGCCGTCATGCGCAATTGCGGCACGCTGACGGTGTAGGAAAATCCAAGCACTTGCGACTGCTTGGCTACATCCATCAACCGGAAGCGCACTTCCGCGTGGCCGTCGGTCTTTTCCGACACGCTGCCGATTACCATCGTCTCGGCGCCTTCGCCTTTCCAGTAGCGGTAGTTGATTTCCGAAGGTTCGGCCGGCAAGGGACGCGCGCTGCCGATGGAGCCGAGCTTGAACAGTCCGCTGCGTTGCAGGTCGGCCGAAATGATCTGGGCCATGCGCTGCGCGAACCGATCTTCGTTGGCGAAGGGCACGACAGTAATCGGGATCTGGTTGGCGCCGCCGCCGATGATTTCGATGGCGATCGGCGCGGCCGCTGCCCGGCCGCAGATCATGCAGAGCAATAATGCAGCCGCCGCGCTCCAGCTGACTAGGCGATGTATCGGAATGAAAGTGGACATGAAGGATGGATATGCAGGCAGGTTTATGGTTTGAATTCGTTCAGTCTTTGGGTCTGAAAACCAGATGGAGTTCCCGGAAGTTTTCCTGGAACAGGTCTGTGTCAGTCGGAACCGGCAATGGTTGCGCAGCCGCGATGGCGCGTTCCACCGCCGTGTCGTACGCCGGATAGCCGCTCGATTTCTTCAGGTTCGCGCTCAATACCTCTCCTCCGGGTAACAACACGACCTCAAAACGCGCCTCGGGATTGCCGACCATATTCGGCGGCACCACCACCCGGCCTTTGATCTTGGCCTGGATGCGCGCACGCCAGTCGTCGATCAGTTTCTGCTGGGCGGCGCGCGCTGCCGCCTCGGCCTTGCGCTTTGCTTCATCCGCTTCGCGCACCTTGCGCGCGGCCTCCTGCTGCTGGCGCTCGCGCTCCATGGCGGCCTCGTGCTGTTTGCGCTCGTCTTCGCGCCTCGCCTCTTCCACACGCTTTTGCTCTTCCGCGTGTTTGCGCTCTTCCGCGCGGCGCGCCTCGTCTTCCTTGCGCAGTTTTTCCTGCTCCGCGCGCTTCTGTTCGGCTTCTTCGCGCCGCTGGTCCTCGGCGGCCTTGCGCTGCTCTTCTTCCAGTTTGCGCTTTTCCACTTCCGCCTTCTTCAGCTCTTCCTTGCGCTCCAGTTCCGCCTTCTTCAGTTCTTCCCTGCGCTCGGCCTCGGCCTTCTTCTGCTCTTCGCGCAGCGCGGCTTCCTCTTCCTTCTGCTTGCGCAGTTTTTCCTTGAGCTCGATGTCCGCGGCCGACGGCTTGGGCGCTTCCACTTTCGGCGCGGGCGGCGGGCGCACCGGCTCCTTTTTTACCTCGGGAACCGGTTTCGGCGGCGGCTGCAGGACGGGCTTCGGCGCGGGCTTGGGCGGTTCGGGCGGCAGTACCACTTTTTTTGACGGCTCAGGCAAGTCCTGCCACAGGTCGACCACGACCGGGCTGGCAACCTTCTTCTGCCAGCTGATGCCGAACACGAGCAGGCCGAAGAACATCAGGTGCACCACTACCGCCAGTGCGCCCGAAGCGACGCGGCCGGGTTCGTCAGCCTTGCGCAGTCTCATCCCGAACGCGGCTTCGCCAGCAGCCCGACACGCTTGACCTGATTTTGCTGCAGTAGGTCCATGATCTGGATCACGGCCTCGTACTTCACGTCCTTGTCCGCGGAAATGACTACCGGCTGATCGGGCTTTTTCGACTGCTTGCTCCTGATCAGCCTGATCAGTTCATCACGATTGACCGGCCGCTCGGCACCCGACACATCCCGGTCAGTGAGCGACAGGGCGCCGCCGACTCGAATCGAGATTTCCATGGGCAGCGCCGGCGGGGCGGAACTCTTGCCGATGCTCGGCAGGTCGATCACGCCGGGATTCATCAGCGGCGCCGTGACCATGAAAATCACCAGCAAAACCAGCATCACGTCGATGTAAGGCACGACGTTGATCTGGTTCATCAGGCGCGGATGACGCCGGCGGTTGGTCGCCATGGCCGGATCAGTTGGAGTTCAGGGCCGCGTGCTGCCCGGTTGCGGCCTGCTGCGGCGCGTTGGCCTGGCGCTGCAGGATGTTGGAGAACTCTTCCATGAAGCTGTCGAAGCGCGTCGACAGGCGTTCGATGTGGCGCACAAAATGGTTGAAGGCGATCACCGCCGGAATCGCCGCGAACAGGCCCATGGCGGTGGCCACCAGCGCTTCCGCAATGCCCGGCGCCACGTGGGCAAGCGTAGCCTGGCCGACGTTGGCCAGTCCGCGAAACGCATTCATGATGCCCCACACCGTGCCGAATAGACCGACGTAAGGGCTGACCGATCCGACCGTGGCAAGGAACGACAAGTGCGCTTCCAGGTGGTCGAGCTCGCGCTGATAGGTGGCGCGCATGGCGCGGCGCGTGCCGTCCATGATCATGCCGAGGCTGGTTCCGCTTTGTTTTCGCAGTTTCACGAATTCGCGGAAGCCGGATTCGAATATGCGCTCCATGCTGCCGGCGTTGTGGCGCGCGCCCGCTGCGGCCTGGTAGAGCGTGCCGAGATCGGCGCCGCTCCAGAAGCTGCGCTCGAACTGATCCGTGCGGCGCATGGCGTCGCGAACCACGAACATCTTGCGAAAGATGAACCACCACGAAATCATCGACACCACCAGCAGCAACGCCAATACCAGCTGCACCAGCACGCTGGCGTTGCCGATCAGGCTGATCAGGGACAGGTCTTGGGATACGTTCATGGGGTTGTATGCAGTCCTTTAAACGCGGTTAAGGTGGCGGCGGGGTTGACCGGCCCGGATTATTTCTGTCGCCGCTGGCTTGGCCCCGTCCGCCAATGACAGCCGGATGTCCTCCGGAAACGGCAGGGGCTTCAGGCTGTCCGCTGCGACACAGGCGACATTCACGGTGGCGCGCATCAGCGCTTCGCCGTTGCGCCGGACTTCCTGGACAAAGGTCACCTGGGCACGGCCCAGCTTTTCCACCGCCGCGCTGACCGCCAGGAGGTCATCGAGCAAAGCCGGTTTCATATAGGCGATCTGAATCTGTCTGACGATGAATACAAGCTTGAATCGGCTGGCGAGTTCCCTTGCATCGAATCCGCGCGCGCGCATCCACTCCATGCGCGCGCGCTCGAGAAAATGCAGGTAAGTCGCGTGGAAGACCACCCCGCCGGCATCGGTGTCCTGGTAATACACGCGCACTGGAATTTCGAATTCGATGTCAATTCTCCCGCCAGAGCTCGGCGCTGCCCGAAGGCGAGGGCACGGCCAGGCCGAAATGCCGGTACGTCGATGCGGTGGCCATGCGCCCGCGCGGCGTGCGCTGCAGGTAACCCTGCTGGATCAGGAAAGGTTCGAGCACGTCCTCGATGGTATCGCGCTCTTCGCCGATGGCCGCCGCCAGGTTGTCGATGCCCACCGGACCGCCGCCGAATTTTTCCACAACCGCGAGTAGCAGCTTGCGATCCATCACGTCGAGCCCGATGCGGTCCACGTCCAGCATCTTCAGCGCCGCATCCGCAATCTCTCGGTCGACCTTGCCCTGTGCCTTTACTTCCGCATAGTCGCGCACGCGCCGCAGCAGCCGGTTCGATATGCGCGGCGTGCCGCGTGAACGCGAAGCGATTTCGAACGCGCCTTCCGGCGAAGTTTCCACGTTGAGCAGGCGGGCCGAGCGCTGCACGATGCGCGTGAGCTCGGCCGATGAATAGAATTCGAGACGGGAGACGATGCCGAAACGGTCGCGCAGCGGATTGGTCAGCATGCCGGCACGGGTGGTAGCGCCGATCAGCGTGAACGCCGGCAGGTCGAGCTTGACCGAGCGTGCGGCCGGGCCTTCGCCGATCATGATGTCGAGCTGGTAGTCTTCCAGCGCGGGATAAAGGATCTCCTCAACCACCGGCGACAGGCGGTGAATCTCGTCGATAAACAGGACGTCGTTGGGTTCGAGGTTGGTCAGGAGCGCGGCGAGGTCACCCGGGCGCTCCAGCACCGGTCCCGAGGTCTGCCGCAGGTTAACGCCCATTTCCCGCGCGATGATGTGCGCCAGCGTGGTCTTGCCCAAGCCCGGCGGGCCGAACAACAGCACGTGGTCGAGGGCTTCGCCGCGATTGCGCGCGGCTTCGATGAAAATCTGGAGCTGGCCGCGGATTTTTTCCTGGCCGATGTATTCGTCGAGTTGCTTGGGGCGCAGGGCTCTCTCGAGCGCTTCCTCCTGCGTCGACTGCGGGGCGGGCGTGATCAGGCGGTCGGTTTCGATCATCCTTGGTCGCCGCTGCGAAGATGCGCTTCTGGCATCAGCCGCGGCCGCTCTTGAACTCCTGCAACAGGGAGCGAACCTCGTCGGCGCGGGCGTCCACTTCCTTGGGCAGCGCCAGCGCCAGTTCGTCGATGCGATGGCTGATGATGCCGGTTAGCTTCAGTATCGCCGTCACAAAATATTTCTTGCCCAATGCCGAATAGGCAAAGCGCTGGCCGTCGGCGTTGGTCGCGTCCTGGATGGAGAAGCGCATGTCGTCGTCTTCCTTGTTCCAGATGTGCTGCATGCGGTTGCGCTCTTCCTGGACGCCGGCTATGTCCTTTAACTTGCCGGAGAACGCCAGCGTGGTGATCACGTGCGTCGACACCGTATGATCGACGATCTTCGCCTGCTTGCGGCCGACATCGGATTGGAAGTGAGTCAGCAGCACATCGAGTTCCTCGGCGGAGAATTCACGAGAGTCGAGATCCTCCCATTGCGGACGCAGCCACTCGAGGCTGCTGAAATCCTCCGCCACTTTCGCCATGACCTGCTTCGACAGCCTCTCCTCCGCGCGCTGCCACAGCGGATTGCTCAGATTCCAATCCCGGCCGAGTTTCTCCTCCTTGCCAAGGCGGGTGAGCAGGCTGCGGATGGCGAGCAGGCTTTCCTGCTTGAGGTAGTAGTTGCCGATCGATACGGCTGTGGTCAGGTCGTGCAGCCCGATGAGCTGCTCGATCTGCTGTTTCTTGTCCGCGCCTTCGTCTGCGGCGGCGCTCACCCCGGCCGCATACCCGAGCAAGACCAGGGCTGCCATGACAACGCGTGCTGCGACCATCATTTTGTGCACATCCCCCGGGTTCGATTGCGCAGGCGAAAGGCGCCTGAAAATTTGCCACGGATTATAGCCCAGCACCCCGGGAATTCCTCGCCCTCGTGCCGGGTATATTTGTCGTTCTCGAACGACATGGAAGGCGCATCTTCGCGCCCCGGACGCCGGTCACACCTTCGAGAGCAATTTGAGCGCGTGGCGGATGGCGTCCTGCACCGGCGTTTCCGGCGCGATCTTGCCGAGCGCGTGCGTCGCCTCCTTGTCGCTGTAACCAAGTGCAAGCAATGCATTGAGCGCATCGCTCCTGATTTCCGCGTCGCTGCCCGCGACGACGGTGCCGATGCCCGTGGTGAGCTTGTCGCGCAGTTCCAGCAGCAACCGTTCCGCCGTCTTCTTGCCGATGCCGGGAATCCTGGTCAGGCGCGCGCCATCATGCGCCGATACCGTCTGCACCAGCTCCGGGACCGACATGCCGGAGAGCACCGAGAGCGCGGTGCGCGCCCCCACGCCGCTGATCTTGAGCAACTGGCGGAACACCTGCCGTTCCTGGTCCGTGGCAAAGCCGAACAGCAAGTGCGCGTCCTCGCGCACGATCAGGTGGGTTTGCAATGTGACGGTCGAGCCGTTCGCGGGTAACTGGAAGAACGTGCTCATCGGCACGTCGACTTCATAACCCACGCCGTGAACCTCGATCACGACGGTCGGCGGACGCTTCTCGACGAGCAATCCGGTCAGCCGCCCGATCACACCAGCCTCCCGCGTTTCATCCTGAATCCGCGCGTCTGCAATTTGCCCAAGCCAAGGCCGCCGTGCGCGTGGCAGATGGCGCACGCCAAGGCGTCCGCCGCATCCGCGCTGGGATCCCCGGGCAGCTTGAGCAGCCGGCGCACCATCTCCTGCACCTGTTCCTTGCGCGCGTGGCCATTGCCGACCACCGCCTGCTTGACCTGCAACGCCGTATATTCCGACACCGGTAACGCGCCGATCACCGCCGCGCAAATGGCCGCCCCCCGCGCCTGGCCGAGCAGCAGCGTGGATTGGGGATTGACGTTGACGAACACCTTCTCGACCGCGACCTCCTGCGGTTTGACCTGTGCAATGATTTCCGAAAGGCCTTCGAGAATGGTGCGGATGCGATCGGGTAATTCGCCGCGTGCGTCGGTGCGGATGCAGCCGCTGGTGACGTAGGTCAGCTTCTGGCCGGATATTTCAAGAACGCCAAACCCGGTGATGCGCAAGCCCGGGTCGATGCCGAGAATTCTGATGACGGGTGAGGCGTGAGGCGTGAGGCGCGAGGAGAATGAAGACGCAGCCTCAAGCGGCGCCGCGGACGGGGCGTTTGCGCCACCCACGCGATCCGCTGACGGATCGCTGGATGGGATTTGCCGCCTCACGCCTCACCCCTCACGCCTCTCGCCTCACCCCTCACTGTTCCATCACCGCACTCGTATACACCTCCTGCACGTCGTCGAGCGACTCCAGCGCATCCATGAGTTTCTGCATTTTGAGCGCGTCGTCGCCGGTCAACAGGCTTTCCGCCACGGACTTCATGGTCACTTCCGCCAACTCTGCCTTGAGGCCGGCCTTTTCCAGCTTGTCCTTGACCGCGAGGAAGTCGTGGGGCCCGGTGATGACTTCGATGCTGCCGTCGTCGTTGGCGATGACGTCTTCCGCGCCGGCGTCCAATGCCGCTTCCATGACCTTGTCTTCGCTCGTCCCCGGAGCGAACAACAGCTGGCCGCAATGCTTGAACAGGAACGCAACCGAACCCTCGGCGCCCATGTTGCCGCCGTTCTTGGCGAAGGCGTGGCGCACTTCAGCCACCGTGCGCACGCGATTGTCCGTCATGCAATCCACGATGACCGCCGCCCCGGCGATGCCGTAACCCTCGTAGCGGATTTCTTCATAGCTCACCCCCTCGAGTTCGCCGCTGCCGCGCTTGGTGGCGCGCTCGACGGTGTCTTTGGGCATGTTGTTCGCGTAGGCCTTGTCCACCGCGAGGCGCAGGCGCGGATTCGTGGCGGCATCGGAACCGCCGAGCCTGGACGCGACCGTGATTTCCTTGATGAGCCGGGTAAAGATTTTGCCGCGCTTGGCGTCCTGGCGTCCCTTGCGGTGCTGGATATTCGCCCATTTGCTGTGACCTGCCATACCTTCCTCTGCGTTGACAGCCACCGCCAATGCGCGAGACGCGTCGATTGATATAGGCGGCTGATATAATTATTAAAAAATCTTACCATACGCTCCGCTGCCGACAGCACCCAATTGCCCATGACGCAACCTCTGCCGATCGCAAAATCCGCGCACGAACTCTGCCTGTTGCCCGGGCTTGCGAACCGCCACGGACTGATCACCGGCGCCACCGGTACCGGTAAAACGGTGACGCTGCAGACCATGGCTGAAGCCTTCAGCTCGATTGGCGTGCCGGTATTCATGGCCGACGTCAAGGGCGACCTCGCCGGTTTGTCGCAGCCCGGCTCGTTGAATCCGAAGCTCAAGGAGCGAATCGACAGTCTTGCCCTCGGCGAGTTTGCATTCGCAAGCTGCCCGACGGTATTCTGGGATGTCTTCGGCGCACTTGGCCATCCGGTGAGGGCGACGGTCTCGGAAATGGGCCCGTTGCTGCTGGCGCGTCTACTGAACCTCAATGAAACGCAGGCCGGCGTGCTGACCCTGGTGTTCAAGATAGCAGACGACCAGCACATGCTGCTGCTCGATCTCAAAGACCTGCGCGCGATGGTGCAGAACGTCGGCGACAACGCCAAACAATTCACCACCGAATACGGCAACATTTCCTCGGCCAGCATTGGCGCGATCCAGCGTGGATTGATCGCCATCGACGAACAGGGTGGCGACCATTTCTTCGGCGAGCCCGCGCTCAACATCGCGGACCTCATGCAGACCGACGAAAAGGGCCGCGGCGTGATCAACGTCCTCGCCGCCGACAAGCTGATGAATGCGCCCAAGGCCTATGCCACGCTGCTGCTGTGGCTGCTGTCGGAACTGTTCGAAGCATTGCCCGAAGTCGGCGACCCGGAAAAG
>JANXVW010000180.1 GCA_025351455.1 Betaproteobacteria bacterium
GGCGCCACCAGCACCAGCGGCAGCCCGGTCGTCAGCCAATGCGCCAGGGCTTTCGACAACACCAGCAAGGTCAGCGGCTGCGGCGTCAGCACAACCTGCTCCAGCGTGCCGTCCGCGTAATCCGCCCCGAACATGCGTGTCAGCGACAGCATCGCCGCGAGCAGCGCGGCAACCCAGACCACGCCCGGCGCGATTTCGCGCAGCGTATCCGGCTGCGGCCCGACACCAAGCGGAAACAGGCTCACGACGATGACGAA
The DNA here is from genome assembly GCA_025351455.1 of Betaproteobacteria bacterium. Lineage (GTDB taxonomy): Bacteria > Pseudomonadota > Gammaproteobacteria > Burkholderiales > JACQAP01 > JACQAP01. The sequence continues at coordinate 258 of JANXVW010000180.1, forward strand.
AAAGAAAAATGTCGTCAGCACGTCGCTGCGCCGGCGCGCCGCGATCAACAGGTCGCGGGTCACGACCGCGCGGCAGGCACCCGCCGCCGTCGCCGCCAATTACTGCACTCCCAATTCAAGCGGGCAAACTTGCACGCCCGTGAGGTCGACTTCCTGGTGCGTCGTGAAAATCGCCATGCCGCCTGTACGCAGGTGAGCAACCACGACGGCCGCGACTCGCGCTACGGAAGCGGCATCAAGCGCCGCGAAGGGTTCATCGAGCACCCACAGCGGCTTGTCTGCTGAAAAGCCGAGCCGGCACAGCGCGACCCGCCGCTTTTGTCCCTGGGACAACAACCTTGCGGGAAGGTCCGCAATCGAAGCAAGGCCTTGTGCGCCCAGCGCCGCACGCAACGCAGTATCCCCGGCCTCCAAACCAGCGAGCGCCAGCGCGAACCGCAGGTTCTCGACCGCTGTGAGATCGTCCTTGAGGCCATTGGAATGGCCGAGGAACACCAGGTTGCGCCGGTAGTCCTCACCCAGCGCGGCAATCCGTCCCTCTTTCCAGAGGATTTCGCCCGCTTCCACCGGCGACAACCCGGCGAGCATTCTCAGCAGGCTGGTCTTGCCGCTGCCGTTCTCCCCGCCAACGCGCAACGCCTGCTTCGCTTCCAGTCGAAACGACAGATCATGGAACAGACGCCGGTTGCCGCGGGTACATTCGATCTGACGGGCCTGGAGCATTGCTTTCGGGACGACCGGTGGGATGACGCGGGCGCCCCATTATAGACGGTGAACCGGGAACGGTGAACGAAAACAACCGGGTGAACGGGGAACGGTGAACAGAAAACGGCAAAGGCCAAGGAAAAATTCGCTTCAACCACGAGGGACAGGCTTCCCGCTGGTTCGCCATTTTCGGATCGCAGGTCAATACTCGCGGTCTTTACCGTTTACCGTTCGCTGTTCACCGTTCACCGTTTCCAGCAGCGGCGCAGGCGCGGCGCATGCTTTCGCCGCCGGGCGCGTCGGGATTGACCCACTCGAAACTGATTTCGGCATCCGGCGTGCGATAGACGTCACTTACGTCGCCGCTTGCCATGGCGCCGCGATACAGGGTCGTTTCTATGTTAGCGCGGCCGCCTTTTTTGCAGTCGTAGCGCGTCAGCCGCGTGGCCGACAGATAAGGTTTGATCGGCCGCCGCGTAAGCTGGACTTCCGGAAAATTCCACAGCAGCAGGACTTCGACGATATCGCCGTCGCGCTTGAGGCTGTCGCGGTCGAAATAGAAAACCGATTCGGCATCGCCGCTGATTTCAACCCACTCTCGTGCGGCGGACGTGAGTGGCAGAAGAAGCAATAAAAACAGGAAAATTCGCATGGCTCCGGGATCGCGTGATTTCTCTCGCGGCGAAGCCTACCTTTGTGCGGCGCCGGACTCAAGCGCTGGCGAAGCATGGTCGCGGGAAGACGATGATCGTGCGCTACGCAGTCAAGGACGGTTTGATCGACTAATCCGGGCTGGCTCGGGTCAGGACCTCTTGTTCTGCTCGACGGCAGCAGCCATCTCCCGCGCAACCGCATCGTCCGACTCGCGCAACCCCGCGATGACGCCCTCCTGATCGGCCGACGGCCGGTTCTGGCTGGTTTTCCACTTTCCGATCAGGCGCGTCAGCTGAATTTCGATGCCCACGATTGCGCGCAACTGCATGGCGACAAATTCCTCCGGCGCATCGGTAACGGCCCACGGTTGCGCACGGGACGCTTCGAAGCGATCAGTGAGTCCGCCGACAAACTTCCGCAACCAGGCGGAGTCCTCGAAGACGCGCAGCGTGCCGTACGCGTGCACCACGATATAGTTGAAGGTCGGCACAACCTTCCCGGTCTCCTTCTTGGTCTGATACCAGGACGGCGTGACATAGATCTGCGCGCCCTGGAAAATCACCAGCGGTTCGACCTCTTTCGAAAACTCGCGCCATACCGGGTTCGCCCGCGCAACGTGCGCACGCAAGGTGCCATACGGAGCTGGGTCCGGATGGATTTCGAACGGAACGTGGTTCCCATTCAGACCGTCGGTGCCGAAGGTGACCAGCGCGCCAAGCGGATGGGCACGAATCAAGCCATGCAATATTTCTACGCGAGTCTCTTCGAAATGCGAAGGCAGATACATGCAGGCTGTCCCTTAAGAATCCGGATTGCGGCCTGGAAAGTGTAACCCATGGTGCCGGACCGATGTCTTTCCCATCGATCATTCCCTTTGCGAATACATCTTTTGCATTCACTATGATGTTAGTCACATGGCTACGGCTTAAAGACTGTTTCCTGCGGAGAATGCTAAAAATTTTGAGGGTGGGATTGTGCCGACACGTTTAGGCGTGTCGGCGTCCAACGAGCCAGTGCCGAGTGGTAGTTCCGGCCGGCCACAGTCCTTAACTTGCGCAAGCAAGTTAGCCTGCACTCAAACTCGGCAAGCTCGTTGTCGAACCGGTGGGTTCGTTCGACCACCCTCTGCGCCAAGTAAAAACGCCGCTCATGGCGGCGCTAGTAACCTCTCTCGATAAGCTGACGGTGGGATTGTGCCCGTCTCGCCTTGGGGCGATCCGGTCATCCCGAAGCGCATGCGCTTCGGGACCGCCGACACGCTTGGGCGTGACGGCGTCCCAAACGAGCAGTGCTCGCTTGGTCGAACCAGTGGGTTCGTTCAACCATCCTCTGCGCCAAATAAAAACGCCGCTCATGGCGGCGCTTTTATTTGGCGGAGAGGGTGGGATTCGAACCCACGTGCCAGGTCTCCCTGACCATCTGATTTCGAGTCAGCGCCGTTATGGCCACTTCGGTACCTCTCCGGATTGGTGTGCTATTTTACCAGCGATGCGGTTTATTGCGAACCTTCACACGCGCAGTTTCAGCTATTGGCCATGAAACGTCGGACACTCACATGGAATGGCCCATCGTCGACAGCGGGGCTTTGTGCTGCCATGGCAGTTCTGCTTGTGACGTTGCCATCGTGCGATCCGGACGCCATGTTCGAGCGATCGGTGCAGCCCTTCGGCGAAACCGACGAACTCGTCGTCCTGGTCCGCAACGGCCCCACGACCCGCTTCCTCGGCGCGGACGGCAAATACAGCGGCATCGAGCAAGATCTGCTCGACATGTTTGCCAAGGAAACCGGCACGCGCCTGCGCCTCGTGGAACGCACGAAATTCAGCGAGATCCTGCCCGCATTGCACCGGCACCTCGCTCACCTGGCTGCGGCTGGCCTGACTGCAACCGAAGAGCGCCGCAAGGAATTCATCTTCGGGCCGGCGTACCTGTCCGTGCACACGGTGGTTGCCTACAATACCGATCACCAGCATCCCAGGAACGTCCACGACCTGGCCGGCAAGCGCGTTGCGGTTCTGGCCGGTTCGAGCGGCGCCGAACAGCTCAGGCTCGAAGTCATCGAGGAACCGAAGCTCAGGTGGGAAGAAATCATAGCGACGGATGGCATGGAGCTTCTCGACAAACTCGCCAGTGACGAATTCGACTACGTCGTGACCGATTCGAACATCGTCGAGCTCGCGCAAAATTTTTCACCGAACATTGGCCGCGCATTCAACCTGGGGGAACCCGAAACGCTGGCATGGGCGCTGCCCAAAGATGCAAACCCGGTGCTGGTCGAGCGGATCCAGGAGTTCTTCGCCCGCATCAATTCCAACGGCACGCTGCGCATACTGCTGGATCGATACTACGGCCATATCCAGCGGCTGACGCAGGCCGACGTCTCCGCGTTCCTCGAGCGCCGGCAGTCGGTATTGCCGCAGTATCGCGGTATCTTCCAGGAAGCCCAGGAATTGACCGGCATCGACTGGCGCCTGCTCGCTGCGCTGGGTTTCCAGGAATCGCACTGGAATCCGCTGGCGACGAGCCCGACGGGGGTGCGGGGACTGATGATGCTGACTTCCGAAACGGCGGACCGCCTCGGCGTAAACGACCGCCTGGATCCGCGGCAGAACATCATTGCCGGTGCACGCTATCTTAAAATTCTCATAGACACGTTACCCGAACGCATTATGGAACCGGACCGCACCTGGCTCGCCCTTGCGTCCTATAACATCGGTTACGGCCATCTCGAGGACGCCCGCATCCTGACACAACGTCACGGCCTGAATGCCGATAAGTGGATTGACATCAAGAAGACGCTGCCTTTGCTGACCCGTTCGGACTTCTACATCACGGTCAAACGCGGTTTTGCGCGCGGCGGAGAGGCGGTCATTCTGACCGAGAACATCCGCAACTACTTCGACATCCTGGTTCGTTACGAAGACGCGTACCGTCCGCTGTTTTCCACCATCGCGGACGACGAGAGCCACGTCGCGCCGTAGGGCGTTCAGCCCCGGTGAATCGATTCGACGCCGCCCATGTAAGGGCGGAGTGCCGACGGAACAACTACGCTTCCGTCGGCTTCTTGATAGTTTTAGTTCCGGCCGCTTTGCTTAACCTGACCGCTTGTCAGTGGTCAGGTTAGCCTGCACTGAAACTATCGAAGAGCCGTGATACGGCTCACTCCGCCCATGTAAGGGCGGAGTGCCGACGGAACAACTACGCTTCCGTCGGCTTCTTGATAGTTTTCCAAGACGGCGACCAAGGTCCTTCCCACCGCCAGCCCGGACCCGTTCAGGGTGTGGACCCATTCGTTCTTGCCTTTCTCGCCCTTGAACCTTGCCTGCATGCGCCGCGCCTGGAACGCTTCGAAGTTGCTGCACGAGGAAATCTCCCGGTAAGCATTCTGACCGGGCAGCCAGACTTCGATG
>JANXVW010000277.1 GCA_025351455.1 Betaproteobacteria bacterium
GGTTGCTCCGCCGGCGCAAGCCTGGCGATGTGCCGCGCGCCGTGATCAGCCTGATCGCGGGCATCTCGCTCGTCGACGCGATCCTGCTGACGGGGGCGGGGCAGATACTGTTTGGGTGCCTGGCAGGGGCGGCTTTCGTGATCACGCTCGCGCTGCAGCGCTGGATTACCGGCACCTGAGCGCACACTCCTTCCCCTTCAAGGGGAAGATACCGTCTGAGCTGTCAAGTGCTCGAAGCGATTTGCGGCTCATAGGGACGCTGATGTTTGAGCACGCCGAAACAGATGTGGACGAGTTTGCGCATCACGGCACACAGGGCCAGCATGGGCTTCTTGCCGCCACGGACCAGGCGCTCATACAGGGCGCGAGCATCGGGATTGGTGCGCATGGCCGTCAGAGCGGCCATGTACAGGATTCGCCGCGCCAGGCGCTCGCCGTGGGGACCCATGCGCGGCAGTTTGCGCACGCTGCTCCCCGACTCCCAGTACACCGGGCGCAGGCCCATAAACGCGCTCGCTTGGGCGGCGTTTTCGAACTGGCGGGCGCGAAGCTTCACCAGCATCACCCGCGCACTGCACGGGCCCACGGCGGGAATCGAACGCAGCAACTCGTAGTCGCTCTTCAGGTCCGGATGCCCGTCGATATGCTGATCGATCTGCTCATTGAGTCGCTTTCGTTCTTGCTTGAAGAACTCCACGGACTTCTCCAGCGACTGCATGACCGGCTCGGGCGCCTGCGCAGCCGTGGCCGCCTCCACGCGGTTGAACTCGGCCTGCAGAGTCTTCTCCACGTCCTCCATGCGTCTGAGCAGCGCCTGCAACTGGCGCACCGGCAGTGGCGCCGGGATCCAGTCCACGGTGCGGCCCTTCAGTCCGAACTGCGCCAAGACCAGGCAGTCGAGCGCATCGGTCTTGCTGCGCAACCCCAGCCCCTTGGCAAAGTCTCGCACCTGCTTCGGGTTGACGATCCACACCCGCGCCCCGCGATCATGGGCGTAATGCGCAACCCCCTCGTGATAGCTGCTCGTAGGCTCCAGAACGATCTTCAACTGCTCTGGCGCACAGTGCGCGCTCTGGCACGCCCAATCCACCAGCTTCACCCAGCCCTGAGCGTCATTGCTCACGACCTTCTGACGCCGTTTCATCGGATCGAGCTCAACGATCAACCCACAGTCGAGCTTTGCTTTGGAGACGTCCACACCGATCACGTACATGTTCACCCTCCTCTATCTCAGCCCAAGCGCATCGCCCCTGTTGCCGACCCACCTTGTTCATGCAGGCTCATGCGCACGCGCAGGCCATGGATACCGTTCAGTCTGCCTCGGGCGACAGAACGGAGCGGGCCAGTTATCTTCCCCACGGACTCGAGGTCTTGGTCGGGAAACGCGGTCACCGCTCCAAGTATGCCGGCAGCTACTCCGGCACGGAAACAAGATACAAGGTCGGGATGGGGATGGGTGAAGCGCGATACGGAATCTATATTCTTGCATTACCCTCGCCTCTGGCGCCACGCCGGTGCACGGGCGCAGCGCGCCGCACCACGGTCAGGCGCATGGACGCCGCGCACGTCGCGGAGTACGCTAGCGGCAACCTGAAATGCGGAGGAACGGCGCGGGATCGCGGCGCCTGGCGGGCACAAAACCGTGGCACGGCGATTGCGTTACCAGAGTGGCTGTGTAATTTGCACAGCGGCTGTGTGCTAGCGATACACAAGCGTTGTGTCCGATATTCAGTTCATCCCTCGAGAATGGTTTGCACGGTGACCGCAGTGTCGACTCCTGACAAGGCTCTTGCATTGCCCGACCGCGCGGCCGCGCGCGCCGCATCCGCGCTGCACGCAGTGGGGAAAACCGTCGAACCATCCGGGAACGCCGTCGATATCAGCGGCCTGTCGCTGACTTTCCAGACCGCCGACGCACCGGTAGTCGCCCTCGACAACATCAGCCTGCAGATCCGACGCGGCGAATTCGTTTCCTTCATCGGGCCTTCGGGCTGCGGCAAGACAACGCTGATGCGCGTGATCGCCGACCTGGCAACGCCGAGCGTCGGCCGCATCACGGTCAATGGCGTCAGTCCGGAAGAAGCACGCCTGAAACGCGCGTACGGCTACGTATTCCAGGCCCCTGCGCTGTACGCCTGGCGCAACGTATTGCGCAACGTGCTGCTGCCGCTGGAAATCATCGGCATGCCGGCGGACGAGCGCAAGGCGCGGGCGGCAAAGTATCTTTCCATGGTCGGCCTCGCCGGCTTCGAAAAGAAATTCCCCTGGCAGTTGTCCGGTGGCATGCAGCAACGCGTCTCCATCGCCCGCGCACTCGCCTTCGAACCCGAACTGCTGCTGATGGACGAACCCTTCGGCGCGCTGGACGAAATCACCCGTGACCACCTGAACGAACAACTGCTGCAGTTGTGGCACCAGACCGGCAAGACCGTCGTGTTCGTCACGCATTCGATCTCGGAAGCCGTGTTCCTGTCGAACCGCATCGTGGTCATGAGTCCGCGGCCCGGTCGCATCCTCGAGATCGTCGAAAACAACCTGCCTCCGGATCGCAAACTGGACATCCGCGAAACGACCGGCTTCCTGGAAGTGGCGCACCGCGTGCGCCAGGCATTACGCGCCGGCCACAGCTATGACGACTGACGCCCTCGCGCTGCCCGCCCTGCCACGCACGAGCGGCGCGAACCGGCTCGCGTTCCACGCCCTGCCGGTGGCTGCCGTGCTCGCCTTCCTGATCCTTGGCTGGTACGCGCTTGCAGTCGGGCTCAACTCGATGCAGGTCACCGACCGCTTCAAGCGCGACGGCATCACCTGGACCACGCCGCAACTCCTCGCGGCAACCTGGTCGATGGATCGGCCCGTACTGCCGGCGCCGCATCAGATCGCGCAGGATTTTTACCAGACTGTCTTCGCGACACCGGTTACCAGTAAACGCAGTCTCGTCTATCACGCGGGGGTGACGGTATCGGCCACCCTGGTCGGATTCGTCTTCGGTTCCCTCCTCGGTATCGCGCTCGCCATCGGCATCATCCACCTGCCAGTGCTCGACCGCAGCCTGTTGCCGTGGATCATCGCGTCGCAGACCGTGCCGATCCTGGCGATCGCGCCGATGGTAGTCGTCGTGCTCGGCAATGCCGGTTTCACGGGGCTATTGCCGAAGGCCGTCATCTCCATGTACCTGTGTTTCTTCCCAGTGACCATCGGCATGGTCAAGGGACTGCGCTCGCCGGATGCGCTGCAACTGGACCTGATGCGCACGTACAGCGCCAGCCGCGCGCAAGTGTTCCGCAAATTGCGCTGGCCCGCCGCCACCCGTTTCCTGTTCGCCAGTTTGAAAGTTGCCATTGCTGGCAGCCTGATCGGCGCCATCGTCGGTGAATTGCCCACCGGCGCGCAGGCCGGCCTCGGCGCGCGGCTGCTGAGCGGATCGTATTACGGACAGACCATGCAGATCTGGTCGGCGCTGATCATGGCGTCGCTGGTCGGCGTGGTCCTGGTTTGCATCGTTGCGCTGGCGGAGCGGCTGGTGTTGCGCTATCAAGGATCGCCGGCGTGAGCGCGAACCGGGCCACCTATATCGCCGCGATCATCCTGATGGTGATCGGGCTCGTGACGCCGGCAGGCTGGCTCGCCAACCCCACCGCCTTCGCCTTTGCGCTGCTCGCCTGTGCGGGCGCGGGATTGTGTTTTTGGTCGCACTCCCTGTCAGTCGATCACGTCGCCGGCACGCTGGGCCTCTTCGCCGGCGCGGCCGGCACGCTGATCCTGCTAAGCGGTGCCGGCCCCTTCGGCACGCAGGCGCCGGGACTGTGGCTGTTCGTCGCCGGCTGGACGCTGTTCCTGTGGCAACGCCTCGATGTGCTCGCGCGCTCGGCGGGCCACGGCGTCGCCGCCCTGCTCGCGCCCGGGTTGTTCGGGCTCGCACTGCTGTATCTGTGGCAGGTCGTGGTCACCGGTTTCGCGGTGCCGCAAGTCCTGCTGCCCTCCCCCGCGCAAGTCGCAACGGTGCTGGGCAATCGCGCGGACATCCTGTGGCCGGATTTCCGCCAGACTTTCCTGAAGGCCGTGCTCGCCGGTTTCGTGATCGGCAACGCCGCCGGTTTCCTGACCGCGATGATTGCGGACCGCATTGCGTTCATCAAGCGCGGCGTGCTGCCGCTGTGCAACCTTGCCAGCGCCATGCCGATCGTCGGCATCGCGCCGATCATGGTGATGTGGTTCGGCTTCGACTGGCACTCGAAAGCGGCGGTGGTCGCCGTGGTGACTTTCTTCCCGATGCTGGTCAACACGCTGGCGGGCCTCGCTTCGGTGGATGCAATGCAGCGCGATCTGATGCATTCTTATGGCGCCAGCTTCGGCCAGACCTTCGCCAAGCTGCGCCTGCCCTCCGCGCTGCCCTTCGTATTCAATGCGCTGAAGGTGAATTCGACCCTGGCGCTGATCGCCGCGATCGTTGCCGAGTTCTTCGGCTCGCCGATCCTCGGCCTGGGGTTTCGCATCAGCACGGAAGTGGCCAGGCTCAATGTGGATGTGGTCTGGGCGGTGATCGCGGTCGCCGCCCTGGCAGGTTCGGTTTTTTATGGCGCGATCGCCGCGATCGAACGGGTATGCACGTTCTGGCACCCGTCCTATCGCAGGTGATCGCTTTTCGAAGCTACAACCTCAGGAGAGGGAAAATAATGAAGACCCGTAATATTCTGTCGGTACTCGCGCTTCTCGCGTTCGGCAGCAGTGCCGCGTTCGCGCAGGACAAGCTCACCTTGCAACTGAAATGGGTCACGCAGGCGCAGTTCGCCGGCTACTACGTGGCGAAGGACAAGGGCTTCTACAAGGATGCGGGCCTGGACGTGACGGTGAAAGCCGGCGGCCCGGACATCAATCCGAGCCAGGTCATCGCCGGCGGCGGCGCCGACGTGATCGTGGACTGGATGCCCTCCGCTTTGGCCACACGCGAAAAAGGCGTGCCAATGGTCAACATCGCGCAAGTGTTCAAGCGCTCCGGCATGATGCTGACCTGCCGCAAGGATTCCGGCGTGAAATCGCCGAAGGACTTCGCCGGCCGCACGCTCGGCGTCTGGTTCTACGGCAACGAGTATCCGTTCCTGTCGTGGATGGACAAGCTCGGCTACAAGACCTCGGGCAACGCCAACGCGGTCAAGGTGCTGAAGCAGGGCTTCAACGTCGATCCGCTGCTGCAGAAGCAGGCCGACTGCATCTCGACCATGACGTATAACGAATACTGGCAGGTCATCGAGTCCGGCATGAAGGCCGATGAACTGATCGTCTTCAAATACGAAGATCAGGGCGTGGCGACCCTGGAAGACGGCCTGTACGCGCTGGAAAAATCCATCGCCGATCCGAAAATGGCGGACAAGCTGGCGCGCTTCCTGAAGGCCTCCCTGAAAGGCTGGGACTACGCGATCAAGAACCAGGACGAAGCCGTCAAGATCGTGCTGGACAACGACGCTTCCGGCGCGCAGACCGCAGGCCACCAGAAAACGATGATGCAGGAAATCGCCAAGCTGGTTGAAGGCGGCAAGCTGGGTTATCTCGAGCCGGCGGCTTATGATCGCACCGTGAAGACGTTGCTGACCGGCAAGTCCGATCCGGTCATCAGCAAGAAACCGCAAGGTGCGTATACGCACAAGATCTGGGAAGCGGCGCAGAAGTAGAAGCCCCCCTCTCCCCGCCCTCTCCCGCCAGGGGAGAGGGAGATTTGGGATTAGGGCGTGGGTGAACTACGCGAAACAAATGGCACTAGAAACGACTCAGAAACTCCCTCTCCCCTCGCGGGAGAGGGTCGGGGAGAGGGGCATGTCTACGCTGAAAGCAGGTTTGATCCAGATGGGCCTGAAGGGCAACACCGACATGTCGCCGCAGCAGATTCGCGACAAGATGGTGGAGGCACACCTGCCGCTGATCGATGCGGCGGGTAAACAGGGCGTGCAGGTGCTGTGCTTCCAGGAAGTGTTCACGCAGCCCTACTTCTGCCCCAGCCAGGACAAGAAGTGGTATCGCGCCGTCGAGAAAATTCCCGACGGCCCGACCACGCAACTGATGTGCGAGTACGCAAAAAAGCACTCGATGGTCATCGTGGTGCCGATCTTCGAGGAAGAAATGCCCGGCGTGTACTACAACGCCGCCGCGGTGATCAACGCCGACGGCAAGTACATGGGCAAGTATCGCAAGAACCATTTGCCGCAAGTCGCCGGGTTCTGGGAGAAATTCTTTTTCAAGCCGGGCAATCTCGGCTACCCGGTGTTCAACACCGCCTACGTAAAGCTCGGCGTGTACATCTGCTACGACCGGCATTTTCCGGAAGGCTGGCGCGCGCTTGCGCTGAACGGAGCCGATTACGTGGTGAACCCGTCCGCCACTGTCGCGGGCCTGAGCCAATACCTGTGGGAAATCGAACAGCCTGCCGCAGCGGTGGCCAACGGCTATTACGTCGGCGCGATCAATCGCGTCGGCACCGAATCGCCGTGGGACATCGGCAAATTCTACGGCTCCAGTTACTTCGTGAACCCACGCGGCAAGATCATCAAGCAGGCGAGCGGCGACAAGGACGAGCTGATCGTGGCCGACCTCGACATGGAAATGGTGCGCGAGGTGCGGGAGCTGTGGCAGTTCTTCCGCGATCGCCGGCCGGAAAGCTACGGCGCCCTCAGCTCGCAAAATTGATGATGTTTCTATGACCGTGCGACAAATGGCGCGATCGCGGCAGGTTCTTTCACCCTCGGTCCCTGTGACGTTAGGTCTCCCGGACCCTGCCCTCTCCCGGGCTTCGCTCCCTCACCCTGCCCTCTCCCGGAGGGAGAGGGTTCAAATGAGCCCTTCTCCCCCCGGGAGAAGGGTTGGGATGAGGGAAAGGGTTGGGATCGGCGAAAAAGTTGGAATCAGGGAAAGAGTTGGCATGAGGGAAAGCGGTGAGAATGTGTGCGTCGTGGTCACAACGCTGGCCAGCAACCAATAGAGGCGACCTCATCTTGGCCGACATCCGCAGCAACCGGCTTCCGCCCGAGGATTACACGCGTAACTTCGCGGACGCGCATCCGCCGCTGACGCGCGCGCAGGCGGTGGTCGAATCCGACCGCTGCTACTTCTGTTACGACGCACCGTGCGTGCAGTCCTGTCCGACCGGAATCGACATCCCGAGCTTCATCCGCAAGATCGCGACTGGCGATCCCAAAGGCGCGGCGAAGGACATCCTCACGCAGAACATCATGGGTTCGGTCTGTGCGCGCGTCTGTCCGACCGAAGTGCTATGTGAGGGCAGCTGCGTGCGCACCACGCAGGAGGACCGGCCCGTCACCATCGGCGCCTTGCAGCGTTACGCCACCGACTGGCTGTTCGATGCTGGCGTGCAATTGTTCAAGGCCGGCCCCACGAGCGGCAAGCATGTCGCGGTGGTCGGCGGCGGCCCGGCCGGCCTCGCCTGTGCGCACCGTCTGGCGATGCTCGGCCACGCGGTCACCGTATTCGAAGGCCGCGACAAACTCGGCGGGCTGAATGAATTCGGCGTGGCGGCATACAAAGTAGCCGGTGGCATCGCGCAGCACGAAGTGGATTACCTGCTCGCCGTCGGCAACATCCAGGTGCAGACCGACAAGGTGCTCGGCCGCGACATCATGCTGGAGAAATTGCGTCGCGAGTACGACGCGGTGTTTCTCGGCATGGGTCTCGCCGGCGTCAACGGCCTCGGCATCAACTCGGAAAACATCGAAGGCGTGTACGACGCCATCGGCTACATCGGCACCCTGCGCCAGACCAAAGACCTGTCCGCGCTGCCGGTCGGGCGCAAGGTCGTCGTCATCGGCGGCGGCATGACGGCGATCGACATCGCCTGCCAGACCAAACGCCTCGGCGCGGAAGAAGTCACGATGGTCTACCGGCGCGGGCAGGAACACATGGGCGCCAGCCACAAGGAGCAGGATTGGGCGCAGACCAACGGCGTGCTGATTCGCCATTGGGCGCGGCCGGTGCGCGTTGTCACTGAGAGCGGCATGGTCGGCGCGGTGGAGTTCGAACACACGCGCGCCGGCAAAAATGGAAAATTATCTGGATCAGGCGAACGCTTCACGATCGCCGCCGACATGGTGTTCAAGGCCATCGGCCAGACGCTTGTCGCCGATCCACTCGTCGCCGGCGGCAAGCAGGTACTGGAACTCGAAGACGGCCGCATCGCCGCCGACGACGAAGGCCGCACTTCGCTGGCCGGCGTGTGGGCCGGCGGTGATTGTGTTGCCGGCGGACTCGATCTCACGGTAGCCGCCGTCGAGGATGGCAAGCGCGCTGCCACATCGATTGATAGCGCGCTGCGCGCGGTAAAGAAAAAATGAACTACGCCCCCTTTCCCCGGCCCTCTCCCACAAAGGGAGAGGGAGATTTAGAGCACGAAGTTCCAGA
>JANXVW010000236.1 GCA_025351455.1 Betaproteobacteria bacterium
CCCGCGAGCCCGGCCAGCGCCGTGCCACCCGCGAACACCAGCATGAACACGCGCGGGACGTTATGCCCGAGGGATTCCACCATTTCCGGATGGGCAAGCGAAGCCTGAATCACCAGGCCGATGCGCGTGCGGGTCAGCACAAGATACAGGACGAGCAGCATGCCGACCGAAACCAGCATCATGAAACCGCGATAGGCCGGGTACTGGGTGGTATAGAGCGTAAACAGCGTGAAATCCAGTTCGGTGGGAACCCGATAGTCCACCGGCGCACGACCCCAGATCAGATGCACTACTTCTTCGATCACGTAGGCCAGGCCGAAGGTAAACAGCAATTCGGCGACGTGCCCGAACTTGTGCACGGTGCGCAGGCCGAATCTTTCCGTTGCCGCGCCGAGAATACCGACAATTACCGGTGCCACGAACAACGCCGGCCAGAAACCAATGTGCAGCCCGGTCTGGTAGGCGAAATACGCGCCGAGCATGTAGAAGCTCGCGTGCGCAAAATTCAGCACACCCATCATGCTGAAAATGAGCGTCAGCCCGGACGTCAGCATGAATAGCAGCAGTCCATAGGACAGGCTGTTCAGCAGGGTGACGAGGAAGAATTCCATGTTGGAGGCGGTGATTAGGCGATTGGGCGATTAGGTGATTGGGCGATTCGGACAGGAAAGTTGTCTTCCAAGGCGGGCGTTTCTCAAAGTTGAGTCCGTGCTAATCACTGTTCGCCAAATCGCCAAATCACGGCTTTTGAAACTTGCACGTCGTCGCCATCACGGTGTCCTTGCCTTCGATGCGCGCGTCGGTGCGGAAACCGAGGCCGGTTTTCTCGACGTCGAACTTGACGTCCTTGCCGTTTGCCTTGACCAGCGTGGAAATATAAAGCGGCTGCACCAGTTGGTGATTGTCGGCACGGATGTAAACCTCGCCCGAGTCATCCTCGAACTTGAGGTTTTCCAGCGCCACCACGACTTTCGCCGGATCGGCGCTCCTGGCCTTGTCGATCGCCATCGCCAGGGCGTTGACGGACTCGCGGATCGACGAATAGTAGAGATCGTCCTTCACGTCGGGATAGCGCGCGCGGTAATCCGTGTTGTGCTCGGCCGCCTGTTTGCCGCCGATGTTCGAATGCCAGGTGGTCACTTGCTTGACGTGGCCGGCGCCCGCTTCGCCGAAGGCGGTTACCGCGCCGGCCGCCCCCGTGTAGTACGTGTAGAAATCGGCCTTCAACCCGGCTTCCCTACCGGCCTTCACCAGCAGCGCGAGGTCGTTGCCCCAATTGCCGGTGATGACGCTGTCGGCGCCCGAAGTTTTGATCTTGGCGACGTAGGGTGCGAAATCCTTGACCTTGCCAAGCGGATGCAGATCGTCGCCGACGATTTCGATGTCCGGCCGCTTGGCCGCCAGCATTGCCTTCGCCGCCTTGGTCACCGCCTGGCCGAAGGAATAGTCCTGGTTGATCAGGTAGACCTTCTTGATGCCTTTCTGCTGCGCCATGTAATTCGTCAGCGCCTGCATCTTCATGTCGCCGTCGGCGTCGAAGCGGAAATGCCAGTAGTTGCACTTTTCGTTCGTCAGTGCGGGATCGACTGCCGCGTAATTCAGGAATACAACGCTCTTGTCCATGTAGCGCTCATTGTGCTTGGCGACCGCATCGGACAGGGCGAGGGCCACGCTCGACCCGTTGCCTTGCGCAATATAGCGGATGCCCTGATCGGCCGCCTGCTTGAATACCAGTTGCGCTTCCTGCGGACTGGTCTTGTGATCGAATGGCACGATTTCGATTTTGGTGCCGCCGAGCACTCCGCCGCGCGCATTGACGGCTTCGGCCGCGAGCTGATAGTGGCGCAGGCCGATTTCGCCGACGTTCGCGAAGGGCCCGCTCAGGCCTTCGATGAAGGCAATCCTGATCGTCTCTTCGGCGCGCGAAGCGGTGGAAAGCATTGGCACCAGAACGGCTGCCGACAGCAGCAACGCCGTCTTCAGGGATCTCATTGCGATTCCTTCTCCTCGAAAGGACGATCCCGGGACGGCGGCCTCGAAACGAACAATGGATTTTCGGGACACGGTCGTGGACGTCCTCTGTCTAGTTATTTTATTGGTTGCGCCAGCTCCGGGCCTTTACTCCTGGCGCTCGCCGACCGGGTTCGAGCGCCGTACAGACTGCCATGAGCCCTTATTCTACGGCCCGGATTCTATTCGCAAAGCAACGCGGTTGTAAACGAGTCGCGAACCATGCACCAATGCTCTTTTGCAGTGCAACGAATGCGATCGCTTCCGGCTCGACGGACAACCCTATTCTGGCGGGGCAAACTGCTAGAATCCGGGCGAATCGAATAATGACGGGAGCTGCGCCATGCAAGGCCTCATGATGGACACCCCGCTGCTGATCTCTTCGCTGATCAGGCACGCGGATCGCTACCACGGCGATACCGAAATCGTATCCCGCCTGGTGGAAGGCGGCGGCATCCATCGCTACAGCTACCGCGAAGCTCACAACCGCGCCCGCAAGCTCGCCAATGCACTGACCGCCCTCGGCGTAAAAATGAACGACCGGGTTGCCACCCTGGCGTGGAACGGCTTCCGGCATTTCGAGGCCTATTACGCGGCGGCGGGCATGGGTGCGGTGTCGCATACGATCAATCCCAGGCTGTTCCCCGAGCAAATCATCTACATCGCCAACCATGCCGAAGACCGCTATGTATTTGTCGACCTGACTTTCGTGCCGCTGGTCGAAGCCATCGCCGACAAGTGCCCGCTGGTGAAAGGTTGGATCTTCATGACCGACAAAGCGCACATGCCGCCGACGAAACTGGCCAATGTGCTGTGCTACGAAGAACTGATCGACGCGCATTCCGATGATTTCGACTGGCCTGAGTTCGACGAGCGCACGGCGTCTTCGCTGTGCTACACCTCGGGCACGACGGGCAATCCCAAGGGCGTGCTCTACAGCCACCGCAGCACGATCATTCACTGCTACGCGTCAAGCATGCCGGACGCGCTGAACATTTCCGCGCGCGACGTCATCCTGCCGGTGGTGCCGATGTTCCACGTCAACGCCTGGGGCCTGCCCTATTGCGCGGCCATGGTCGGCGCCAAGCTGGTATTCCCTGGCGCGGGGCTCGATGGCGCCAGCGTGTTCGAACTGTTCGAGAAGGAAAAAGTCACGGTCTCCGCGGGCGTGCCGACGGTATGGCTCGGCCTGCTCGCGTTCATGAAACAGAACAACAAGCGCTTCAGCGCGCTCAAGCGCACCGTCATCGGCGGATCCGCCTGCCCGCCGGCGATGATCCGCAGCTTCGAAAAAGATTATGGCGTACAGGTCATTCACGCCTGGGGCATGACCGAAATGAGCCCGCTCGGCACGGTCAACACGTTCAAGGCCAAGCACAACGACTGGGACGCCGAACGGCGCCTTGGCCTGCAGAACAATCAAGGCCGCGCGATCTTCGGCGTCGATATGAAAATCGTCGACGATGCCGGCAAGGATCTGCCTTGGGACGGCAAGGCATTCGGCGACCTGCTGGTGCGCGGCCCCTGGATCTGCAAGGAATACTACAGGGCCGAAGGCGGCAATCCACTGCGCAAGGATGAGCACGGCCGCGGCTGGTTTCCGACCGGCGATGTCTGCAACATCGATGCCGACGGCTACATGCAGATCACGGATCGCTCCAAGGATGTCATCAAGTCCGGCGGCGAATGGATCAGTTCGATCGACCTGGAGAATACCGCCGTGGCCCATCCCGCCGTCGCCGAAGCCGCGGTGGTCGGCATCCGTCACCCGAAGTGGGACGAGCGTCCGCTGCTGGTGGTGGTGAAGAAAAAGGATGCCCAGGTCACTCGCGAGGAGCTGCTTAAATTCTTCGAAGGCAAGGTGGCCAAGTGGTGGATGCCCGACGACGTCGTGTTCGTCGATCAACTGCCGCACACCGCGACCGGCAAGCTGCTCAAGACCAAACTGCGTGAAGACTTCAAGGATTACAAGTTGCCGACGGACACCTCACCCTAGCCTTCTCCCCTGAGCGGAGAGGGAATATGTAAAGAGGCGACCCATCGGTTGCCTCTTTGCTTTTGGCACCTTCTCCACTTGTGGAGGAACTCCGCCGACACGGCGTTCGCAAAGCGATCCGGGGCGGGAGGCGGAGCATGGCGCGCTTCCCGCAATCGGGCGACTTACCGCTAACGTGTCCGCGCGCCCGGGGGATGAGGTGGTTTAGTAGCCTCGGTCCCGATCCACCAGCCCCAGCGGCATTTCGCCGCGCTCCAATCTTCTGATATTTTCGACAACCTGCGCCTGCGATTCCGACGCAAGCGTCGGCGCGGCGACGTGCGGGGTCACGATGATTTTCGGATGGCGCCAGAACGGATGCGCGGCAGGCAGCGGTTCTTGTTCGAAAACATCCAGCAGTGCGCCCGCGAGTCGTCCTGAATCCAGCGCGGCGATCAGATCGGCATCGACCATGTGTCCGCCCCTGCCGATGTTGACAACGTAGCTGCCGCGAGGCATGGCAGAGAAGGTTCGCGAGTTGAGAATCCCACGCGTCTGCGATGTCAGTGGCAACACGTTCACCAGCACCCGCGTTCGCGCAAGAAACCGTTCAAGACCCGTTGCTCCGGCCAACACCTCGACGCCTTCGACGGATTGACCGCTTTGACTCCACCCGAGGACCGGATATCCCTGCGCAGCAATACGCTGGGCAACGGTGGCGCCGATCACACCGAGGCCCATCACGCCGACTGGCCATTGCCGGGCGAGCAATTCGTCCCGACGTTGCCAGATCACGGTGCGCTGTTGCGCGAAGTAATCCGACATGCGCCGCTGGAAGTGCAATGCCGCATAGAGCGCGTACTCCGCCATCGGACCCGCCAGTCCCGCATCGACCAGTCTTGCCACCGGCACGTGGGCCGGCAATCCTGGATCGTCCAACACCGAGTCGACGCCTGCGCCAAGCACCAGAATCGCTTTCAGATTCGGCAGGCGCGCGAGCGACCCGGGCGGTTGCCTCCACACCAAGGCGTAGCGGATTGCGTCTCGCGGTCCGGTGTCCGGCCATACGCGAAACGCCATGTCGGGAAAAGCCTGGGCGCAGGCAAGACGCCAGGGCTCGGCCGGTTCTGAATCGCTGCAGAAGAGAATCGTCACGGGAAGAATGCGGTTCGCGGCAATAGGCGGCCAATGCTAAAGTGCCGGCGGGTTGCACGCCAGCGCCCGATAAATAAAAACAGGAGGGGACCATGAGCAAGCTTTACGCCGACCCGCAGCGCGCCTTTCAGGATTTGTTCGACACGCGCCGCATCGCCGATGCCGCCGAGCAGATTATCGTACATTCCGAAGTCGCCGCCGACGAGAAAGCCTTCATCGAAAGCCGCGACATGTTCTACCTCGCCACCGTGGATGCGCGCGGCTTTCCGACCTGCTCCTACAAGGGCGGGGATCCCGGGTTCGTGCGGGTCGTAGACAAGAACACTCTCGCCTTTCCGAGCTACGACGGCAACGGCATGTTCTACTCCATGGGCAACATCCGCGGCTACGGCAAGATCGGCATGCTGTTCATCGATTTCGAAACGCCGCACCGCATGCGCCTGCACGGCACGGCCAGCATCGATGAAAACGATCCTTTAATCATGGAATACAACGGCGCCGATCTGGTGGTGCGGGTGCGCGTGGAGGAATTGTTCATCAACTGCCCGCGCTACGTACATCGCTACCAGAAGGTGAACCCCTCGCAGTACGTGCCGCGTGCCGATTGCGAAACGCCGTTCGCGGTATGGAAGCGCATCGATGCGATCCAGCCCGCGCTGGCCGCGAAAGATCAAGGCAAGGCGGCAGGTGCGGGCGGATTGATTACGATGGAAGAGTACTTCGCGAAGGTGGGGAGGGGGGAAGGCTGAGAAAGCCGTGACTATCGTGACTGTCGTGACTATCGTGTTTGAATCGCCAGACCCTCCCTCAGCATTGGGCGGCCCTTAGCCCTTATGACGTCACGACAGTCACGGCAGTCACGCAGTCACGGCCCTTACGGCGCCTGCACCTCGATATTGTCGATCAGCCGCGTCTGCCCGAGCTTGGCGGCGCCGAGTATCACCAGCGCCTTGTCGGTATTGTCCGGTCGCAAAACGGCACGCTGGTTGCGAACCACCACGTAGTCCACGTTCCAGCCGTGACGAGCGAGCAGCGCGCCGGCCGCGTATTCCATTGCGATGAAATTGCGGTCGCCGCCGAGCACCGCGTCGCGCACGCCGATGATGGCTTCGCGCAGCCGCGTTGCCTCCTTTCTTTCCGCCGGGGAAAGGTAGCGGTTGCGCGATGACAGGGCCAGTCCGTCCTCCGCCCTCACGGTTTCAGCAGGGAAAATTTTAATTGGCAGCGCGAACTGGTCGACCATCTGGCGCACGATTGCCAGCTGCTGGTAGTCTTTCTTGCCGAATACGGCGACCTGCGGCTGCACGCTGTTGAACAGCTTCAACACCACCGTGGCCATGCCGCGAAAATGCCCCGGCCGGAAGCGGCCTTCGAGCTTGTTGGAAACCTTCGGCAGATCGACGTAAAAGGTCTGCGGCTCCGGGTACATTTCCTTTTCGTCCGGCGCCCAGACGATGGTGTTTCCTTCGGCCTCGAGTTTCGCGCAGTCGTCTTCGAATGTGCGCGGATATTTCTCGAAGTCCTCGCCCTGCCCGAACTGCAGCCGGTTCACGAAAATCGTCGTGATCGTCACCGGCGCCTGGCTCTTTGCGATGCGCACCAGGCTCAAGTGACCATCATGAATGTTCCCCATGGTCGGCACGCAAGCGACCAGTGGTTCGCCTTTGAGCCGTCCGCGCAGCGCAGCCAGGGTTCTGATGACTTCCATTTTCCGAGGAACGAGGAACGAGGGCGCAGGGACAAAGGGTTCAAACCGGCCAGACCGCGCCCTTCCCTCCTCCCTCGTTCCTCCTGCCTCGCGCCTGCCTCCTTTAGAAACTGTGATCGGCAGCCGGATAGGTTCCGGCCTTGACTTCGGCAACGTAGCGCTGGATCGCATCGGCGATGGACGACGCGCCTTGCATGAAATTCTTCACGAAGCGCGGCTTCTTGCCGGGATAGATGTCGAGCATGTCATATAGATTCAGGATCTGTCCGGAGCAATGTACTCCGGCCCCGATGCCGATCACCGGGATCGACAACGCATCGGTAAGGGCCTTGCCCACAGCGGCCGGCACCAGCTCCACCACCATCAGACTGGCGCCCGCATTCTCCAGCGCCTTGCCTGAGGCTATCAACTTCATCGCCGCGTCGTCGGTCTTGCCCTGAATTTTCCAGCCGCCGATCGCGTGCACCGACTGGGGCGTGAGGCCGATGTGGCCGCAAACCGGAATGCCGCGGCTGGCAATGAATTCGATCTGCGGCGCCATGATTTCGGCGCCTTCGAGCTTGACCATGTGCGCTCCCGCGCTCATCAACCGCGCCGCGTTTTCGTACGCCTTTTCCGTGCTTTGCTGGTAACTGCCAAAGGGCATGTCGCCAAGCACCAACGCGCGCTCGGTCCGTCGCGCGACGATTCGGGTGTGATAGATCATGTCTTCCATGGTGACGGGCAGGGTCGAATCATGGCCCTGTATCGTCATGCCGAGCGAATCGCCAACAAGAAAGATGTCAACGCCGGCGGAGTCGAGCAGCGCGGCGAAGCTCGCATCGGTACAAGTCAACATCGTGATGCGATCGGCTTCCCGACGCATTTTTTGCAAAACGCTGGTCGTTACTTTCATAAACCCCTTTTAACGTGCTTTTTACTCGCCGCGGCTGAAAAATTCCCGCGGCCCTTTCATCTCGGTAACGCGGCGCAACAATAAATCAAAATCACCGGCATCATCAACAAAATTCAGATGGTCGCTATTGACGATCATCAGCGGTGCGGCGGAAAACTGGTAGAAGAACCGGCTGTAAGCATCGGCAAGCCGTACCAGATATTGCTCGGAGATGTGGCGTTCGTAATTGACACCGCGCTTGCGTACGCGCTCGATGAGCTTATCCGGCGATGCCTGCAGGTAGATCACCAGATCAGGGGTCGGCGCCTGCGGCATCAGGTGTCCGTAAATCTGCTGGTACAGATGCAGTTCATCATCGGACAGGGTCAGACTGGCGAACAGGGGATCCTTGTCGAGGATGAAATCGGCAACGGTGCCGCCCTCGAACAAGTCGATCTGTTTCAGCCCGCCGACCTGCTGCGTGCGCTGGAACAGGAAAAACAACTGCGTGGCGAGCGCATGACGGCGTGGGTCTTCGTAGAATTTCGCGAGAAACGGATTGGAATCCGGATCCTCCAGCAGCAACGCCTTGCCCAGGTGCGCCGACAACCTCCGCGCCAGGCTCGTCTTGCCGGCACCGATCGGTCCTTCGACGACGATGTAGCGATACTTCTCAGGGGACATCGAGTTTCTCCACGCCGCCGCGATCGACCAACCCGATCAGTTGCGACAACGGCCCGCGCCCCGGCAACTGGACATCCGGTGCAATTTCGGCGAGCGGCAGCAAAACGAAAGCGCGTTCATGCATGCGCGGGTGCGGCAGGGTCAGGCTCTCTTCCTTGGCCACGCGGGCCCCGTACATCAGCAGATCGAGGTCCAGCGTGCGCGGCGCATTGCGCACCGAACGCTGCCTTCCATGGCGGTTCTCGATGACATGCAGCGCATCGAGCAATTCATGCGGCGACAATGCGGTTTGCAGCTTCGCGACCGCGTTGATGAAATCGGGCTGGTCGGCATAGCCGACGGGAGCGGTGCGATACAGCGAGGAAACGGCCAGAACCTTGGTATGTTCGATGGCACCGAATTCGGAAATCGCCTGCTGCACCTGCCGCACCGGATTCTCCAGGTTGGCGCCGAGGCCGACAAAGGCCTCGACCGCGGCCGTGCGCCGGATCATTCGGATCCGGCGGGAACC
>JANXVW010000239.1 GCA_025351455.1 Betaproteobacteria bacterium
TCGATCTACCTGGTCATGCCGTTCGGCAGACTGCCGCGTTTGAATGCGCTGATCGGCGGCGCCACGGCCGGTATCCTGTGGGAAGCCATCCGTCACGGGCTCGTCTGGTACTTCGGCAATATCTCGCAGGTCAGCGTCGTGTATGGATCGCTCACCAGCGCCATCGTCGTGCTGCTGAGTTTCGAAATCGCCGCGACGCTGCTGCTGCTCGGGGCGCAGGTGATCGCGGAGTACGAAAGACCGAGAAAAAGCTAAAGGCAGAGGCAGGGCGTAGGACTCAGGTTAAAGGACTTGGACTCCGGTACTTGCCTGAAACACAGTGCGGTCCGTATCCCCTCGTTCGCTTTTCGCTTAGTCCTGAGTCCTGCCTCCGCGTCCTGCTTCCAAGGCGACTACGTTAAACTACGCCCCCTCATGAGGAAAATCCTGCCCTTGCTGTTGACCGTCGCCCTGTCCGGGCCTGTCCTCGCGCAGGACATGCTCGAACAAATGCGCGGAGACGCAACGCGGGGCATGAATGAATTCCGCGCGGCGCACAAGGCTGCGATCGAAGCGCAAGGCTGGCACTTCGTCGTGGGAACGCAGTCGGTGGAAGAGGTGCCGGTTTCGGATGTTTTCGTCAAAGGCGTGAAAACCGAACAAGGCTCGATTCGTTCCGCCTATCTGCTGAACGCTTTTTACATCGCCGTGACCTCTGCGGAGGCTCCGGAATACCTGTCGTCGAAAATGCTGGTCTGGTTCGACTGCAGGTCGGGCAGTTACGAGCAACATATCGTGGAACGCTATGCCACGGTGGAGGGCAGCGGCAACCCGGTCTCCAGAACAGCCGAGAAACAGGAAGCGGGGGAAATCGAAATACCCGGAGCCGATGTGCGTTCCTACGAGAAGCCGCTGATCGGGGCCGTATGCACCATCAGGCTCTGACCCGCTGATGATCCTGCTCGCGCCCATGGAAGGCCTGCTCGATTTCGTCCTGCGCGACATCCTCACGCGCGTGGGCGGCGTCGACCGCTGCGTGTCCGAATTCATCCGCGTGACCGACATGTTGCTGCCCGACCGCGTATTCACGCGCATCGTGCCCGAGCTGCGCAACGGCGGACGCACACCCGCAGGCGTGCCGGTGCGCGCGCAACTGCTCGGCTCGGATCCGGTGTGCCTCGCGGAAAATGCCGCGAAGCTCGCCGCCCTGGGACCCGCTGGCATCGACCTGAATTTCGGCTGCCCGGCCAAGGGCGTCAACGCGCATCGCGGCGGCGCGGTGCTGCTCGACGAGCCGGAACTCATCGCGCGAATCGTCGCCGCGGTGCGCCGCGCCGTCCCGCGTGACATGCCGGTCTCCGCCAAGATGCGGCTGGGCTACAACGACAGTTCGCGCGCGCTCGAATGCGCGCTTGCGATCGCAGGCGGCGGTGCCGACGAAATGGTGGTGCACGCGCGTACCAAGGCTGACGGCTACCGCCCGCCCGCCTATTGGGAACGCATCCAGGAACTGCGCGCCGCGGTCGGCATCCCGGTCATCGCCAATGGTGAAATCTGGAATGTGGAAGACGCGTTGCGCTGCCGCGCCTTGTCGGGGTGCGACGCGCTGATGCTGGGACGCGGCATGGTCGCCGATCCCGGCCTAGCACTCGCAATCCGTGAGCGGGGCCATGGCATGCGCGCGGACGCGGCCGACCCCTTCGTGACCTGGCAGGCGCTGCTGCCGCTCGTCGCCGATTTCTGGCAGATCGTCGGCGCGCACATCGCACCGCATCATCACGCCGGCCGGCTCAAGCAATGGCTCAACTTTTTGCGCCGCCGCTATCCGCAAGCGCAGGACGCGTTTGCAGCCATTCGCGCGATCAACGATCCCGCGCTCGTGACCCGGCAGTTATTTGCGCACACGCCCGTAGTCGAAGACAGGACGCTGCTCGCCGCCTGACTTCCGTGAAGGGCCGTGAATGTCGTGAATACCGTGAATGTCGTGAATGCCGTGAATAGCCTGACGTAGAGCGGTATCGCTTTTGGGGGTGATTCCTGATTGTCCTGCCCTTGCGACATTCACGGTATTCACGTATTCACGGCCGTTACTCTTCTCCCTTGATCCCTTCACAACTGGCCCCGATCCAGCGCCCCTTCATGTCCACGTGAATCTTGCCGCCGGAACCCTGCACCGTATCGATGACGGCCAGCAGCGTTTCCGGCGTTTTGGCCTCTATGGAGGCTTTGCCGGTGGATGCACGCGGGGCCGGACAGGTCTGTTCGATAACGATTTTGGTCGAAGACTTCGACACGACTTTCCTCTTGCATTTGCCGTCTCCATCCGACCTGATCATGCTGTTCTGGTCCAGGTCCTTCTGCGTCACGCAGGTCTGGAACGTATGGCTGTCGGGCTTGCCCTCGCGCGCCTTCATGGAAGCTTCGAGCTCGGCGCGCTTCTCTGGCGTCAATTGCGCCAGCACGTCGGCCGGGATCGGATTGCCGTTTGTCACGGTGGTGACGTTCATTTCCCAGGCGCCGGGCCTGGCATTAAAGGAGTCGGCGGCTAAACAGGAGGAGTGGGCGAAAACGAGGGCCAGCGTTGTCGCCGCGAGGAGGTTGCATGTAACCGGGGTCATGTCGCTTCTCCCAAAGGGGATCCGCGCATCTTACCTAAAGGCGTGGACGGACAGGCGGGCGGGGCGCGTGCCGGGTCGGAGCTTATCCCCGCGCTGCAATGAGTTCCGGACTCGACAATACGCGGTCGCGCAGATAGGCGGCGAGATGCGCGCTCAGGTCGCGGGCGTCATCGCCGACGCCGTCGATGAGGCTGGACTTGCGCCGGCGCAGGAAGGGCAGGCCCATCAGATACAGGCCGGGGGCTTCGGCGACACCGCCGTCATGACGGACTTGTCCCTTGCGGTCGAGGACCGGCACGTCGAGCCAGGAATAGTCCGGGCGGAATCCGGTTGCCCAGATGATGGTCTTGATTTTGCCGTGCGTGAGGTCGAGCAGCAGGGGCGGCGATTCTTCGACTTCCGTGGCGGCGAAGCGATGCGGTGCAGGGAGGTCACTGTCGCGTCCGTTCGCCGTGGCCCATTCGTCGATCGTTCCTAGCAGTCGGTTCATCTTCAGGTCGGCCAGCGCGCAGACATTGCGCAACGACCCGGAGAACTGCGCCTTGCCTTCGGCATTGATGGCGGCGAGGCGGCCGACGAGGTTTACACCGATTGCAGTAAGTGAATTCAGGTCGATCGTGCGCCGGTCCGGGTAGCCGGCAAGTTGCAGCGACGGCACATTGCGCGCCCTGACGATGTCGTCGACTTCGTCATAGCGCTGGTCGAGCACGCCGCTCGCGTCCATCCACCATTTGATGTCTTTGCCGCGATACACGCGGGGAACGCGCACGTGCTCGCCGACGGCCAGGGTCACCGGCCGACCTGAGCGCTGGATCTCGTCCGCAATCTGGATGCCGGAAGCAGACGCGCCGACCACGAGCACGCCGCCTTCCTCGAGTTGCCCGGGATTGCGATACGCCAGCGGCGTAAGCGTCTTGACTCCGGCCGGCACGGCGCTGGCAACCGAGGGGATCACGGGGACGTTGCATGCGCCGGTGGCGAGCACGACGCTGTCGCATTGCCAGATGCGCTGATCGGTGACGACTTCGTAGCCGCCGCGGCGGCTTCGCACCGAGGTCACGCGCGTATCGGGGTGGACCGGTGCCGCGATAGCCCGCGCGTACTGCTCGATGAATCCGATGGTCTCGGGCATCGTGCGGAAGCCATCGGGATCATTGCCCTGGTAGCCGTAACCGGGCAACCGGCTCTGCCAGTTGGGCGTGAGCAGCGTGAGGGAATCCCAGCGCTCGGTTTTCCACGAGTTGCCGACCGCGCCGCGCTCGAGGACCACATGGTCGATCGAGCGACGGGCGAGCCACCAGCTCATGGCGAGGCCGGCCTGTCCGGCGCCGATTACAACGGTCGTCAATCGCTCCATGCTTCGCACTACGGGCAAAGCCTCACTTCACCTCGACGGTGACGTTGGTCGGGTTGGTGATGATGTCGTAGACCGCGGAACGCTTTTGCGATTGCGCGACAATGGCCTTGATGTCGTCATCCGACGCATCGGCATCGATCTTGTAGGTCACCTTGATGCCGTCGAAGCCATTGCGTACATCGGGATCTGCACCGAGGATGCCGCGAATGTCCATTCCGGCTTCCAGCGTCGCCTTGACGGAGCGCAACTGGACGTCGCGCGCCTGCGCGACTGCCGCGATGCCCGCCGTCAGGCAGCCCGCCAGCCCGGCGAGTACGATTTCGACCGGCGTGGCCGCCGCATCTTCCGAGGCGAACACTTCCGGGTGATCGGAATCGTAGGTGAATTTGGTCTTGTGCTTCTGCTCGGCGCCCAGTCCGTAGAAGCTGTCGACGGTCGAGCGGCTTTGCGTGCCCCTGATCCACTCGCAGGACGCGCGCCACTTGAACTGCGCGGCTTCCGGCGCCTTGGTCAGCGCCTCGCGCGCGCCGAACAGCGCATCGGTGTTGACCCCGTTATTTACCGGATTGTTGATCGCCATGGTTTTTTCCTTATGTCATTGAGGTTGGAATGCGGAAGCACGCACAGACAACTCCCGTGCCGGTGCAAGCGAAAAAGCAACGCACTCTACCGGGTTTGTGTTGCAACCCGATGTCACGGAGAGCTCATTCCCGTTTCGTTTTTTCATGCACTCCCCGCAAGCGTTGAATCGATCGCGGAGCGCACAGGTACACGGTTGGAAGCACGCAAGGATAGCAGCGCGACCACCCGCTTTCTTATGCCAGCCTTATGATTTATTCGGCCATGGATATTCGCTTGGGTTATTTGAGCCCGGCAACCTGCCTTCCGGAATGCCGGCCGCAGCCATCCTGAGGATCGCCGCGGTCGATATGCGCCGCCTGGCCCGGACCATCTCCGAGATTTCGACCAAGCGGGCTGCCTGAACTGCAATGCTGCTAACCCATCCCCATCCCGACTTTCCCCTTGAAGGGGAAGGAGGGTGCGTCGTTGGTCCGAGAGTGCAACGAATGAATGATGGCTGGACAAATAAACAAGCAGCCTTCGACGCCCTTTTTTCTTCTCCCTCCCGTCAACGCCGCGCCGTACTCATTAGTCCGTCTCCCGTCAACGCCAGGCCGTACTCATTAATCCCCCTTCTCCTTGAAAGGGAAGGAGTGTTTGGCGGCTGGCCGCATGCTGCCCTTCGTCTGCCTCCCTTTCCATGCCGCCCTCGACGATATGAGTACGCGAACCAGCCTTTACACGGAAGAAGGCATCGTCGGCCGCAGCTGTCTGGCAACGACCGGGACCGCGTTTTTTGTAGTGGGAACACGACGACCGTCGGCGGCGAGCGCGAAGCAGGACGCGGTCTTTCTTGCATCCCGTGCCGGCAACCTTTGCAGAAATCCCTCCCCGCGATGCCCGGCGCAGTCCGCCGCGACCGCATATTTCTCGTGTTGTCCGGACCTTACGATGCGGTGCGCCCGCGCGCGTCAACAGGAGCAGTTTTTGCTCGACTGCTGCGACAGGGAGTTTTTCTCGCGCTGCCGTCGCCACTGCCGCGCAGGTACGCATGCAGGGTGAACGATGGACAAGTCACGGCGCAACACGATACTTGCGAGATTCCTTGGCGCGGCTGCTGTCGTAGGTCTGGTTTACGCCGCGGCGGGCTTTTTCCTGGTTCCGCATCTGCTCCAGCGCCAGCTCGTCGCGCTGGCCGACCAGCGGCTCGGCCAGACTTTGTCCATCGGCAAGCTCAAGGTCAATCCGTTTGCATTAAGCGTTGAAGCGAAGGAACTGCGGCTGGGGCAGGGAAGCGGTACCCCGTTGCTCGCCGTTCGACGTGTTTATCTCGATCTGAGCCTGCTCGGCAGCGGCTTCGGCAGGGGATGGGTGCTCAGCGAAGCGCAGACGGACGGCTTGCAAATCCAGCTCGAGCAGGAGCGCGACGGTCATCTCAACATCGGGGAGCTCGTGCAGCGCTGGGTGCAGACCAGCCCGCCTGAGAAACCGCAGGACAAGGGGTCCATCCGGATCACGGTGAAGCATCTTCTGGCCAGCGACGGTGCGCTGACCTATCGCAAGGTCGCCGCTTCCGGCGTGCCCGCCGAAACGCAGGTGCTGCCGATTCGCCTTGAACTCGAGAATCTGTCGACCCTGCCGGATCGGGAAGGGCATTACACCGTGTCCGCGCGCCTTGCCGACGGCGCTGCGTTGACATGGCGCGGCGACATCGCGCTCATGCCTTTGCAATCGCAAGGCGATCTGTCGCTGGAAGGATTGAAACTCGCAACGGTGTGGAAATTCATCCGCGACGACGTGCGCCTCGCCGAACCGCAAGGCACCCTGAACCTCGCCACGCACTATATATTCGGCTATGCAAACGGCCAGCCGGATCTGGGCCTGAGCGGGCTTCGCATGACCACGGCGGGATTGCGTGTCGTGCGCGACGGCTTCGCCGAGCCGATCGTGTCGCTGAGAACGCTCGAAGCGCGCGACGGCAGCCTCCAGCTTGCGCGCCGCACAATCGTACTGCCGGTCGTTGCGCTGGGCAGCGGCAGCGTCGATGTCGCAAGGAACGCGGAAGGCATGTGGAATTGGGCCGGTTTCATGCGGGACCAGCCGTCGACCGCCGAAGCCGGGAAGCCGCGGGCAGTCGAGGCTGCGCAACCCTGGCATGTGGATCTGAAGGCCGTCAGCGTCGACGACGTGGCCCTGCGTTACGAAGACAGGCAGCGCCCGGCACCGCTGTTGGTGCGATCCGCAGCCCTGTTCGGCAAGGCCGCAATCACGGCGGATACCGGCGGCGACACGCCGGGCGTGATCGTGAGCGACATCGACCTGCGGCTGAAGGATTTGCGCCTGCCCGCAGCCGATACTTCCGCCGTCAGATTGACCGAACTGCACATCGAGAAAGGCCATCTGGACCTGGCAAAGCACTCGCTGGGGGCGGCGCGCCTTACCGTCGACGGCGGCACGCTGTTGATCGAGCGCGGGACGGATGGCGCATTTCCAATCGCCACGAGCTTTGCAGGTAGCAACGAACCGGCATCGCCGCTGGCCCCGATGCGTCCGTGGCGCTACGCCATCGATGCGGTCAGCGTGAAAGGCCTCGACGTGGCGCTGTCTGACCGAAGTTTTGGCAAGCAGGCGGTCGAGTACCGGTTCGGCGACGTCGCGGTCGCCGCAGACGGCATTGCGAATACCGGCGCCAAGTCGATGGCGTTCAACGCGTCCGCGAATATTGCCGGCGGCGGCTCCGTCTCCGCCAGCGGTTCCGCCGCCTCCGATCTGTCGAAAATCGACGCGAAGGTCAAGGTGGCGGCGATGGCACTCGTTCCGCTGCAGCCGTTCATCGCACGCCATGTCGCGGTCGATCTCAAATCCGGCAGTGCTTCCGCGACCGCGACCATCGCCTATCGGCTCACCGCTGGAAAGATTTCGCTGACGGCAAGCGGTCCCGTCGATCTGGCGAAAGTGCGGCTCAACGAGGCCGGCAGCGACGAAACGGTGCTTGCCTGGGAGAAACTGTCTGCCGCGGACGCCCGCCTGTCCCTGGGACCCGACCGGGTGCTGATCAAGGAGATCATCGTGCAGTCGCCGGAGGCCAAGATCGACATCTCCGAGCAGCGCGAGTTGAACCTGCTGCAATTGTTCCAGCGCGCATCAGTGCCCGACAAAATGCCGTCGCCGTCACGCGACGACGCCAAGCCATCCGGATTTCCGGTCCAAATCGGCGAAGTACGGTTGCGCGATGGCACGGTGAATTTCTCCGACCGCAGCCTGGCGCTGCCGTTTGCCACACAGGTGACGAACTTCACCGGCACGGCGACCAGCCTGGGAACGAATCGCGAGCGCCGCGCCACGCTGCAATTCGAAGGCGATATCGGCGAGTTCGGCTCGGTCCAGGTCGACGGGCAAATCGAGTCCTTCGCGCCGAAAACCTTCACCGAAGTCCATGCGGCGTTCGAGAATGTCGACCTGCCCGACCTGACGCCGTACTCCGTCACCTTCCTCGGGCGCAAGATCGCATCCGGCAAGCTCTGGCTCGATCTCAAATACGGCATCGCGAACAGCCAGCTCATCGGTGACAACGAGGTGACCATTCGCGACCTGCGGCTCGGCGAGGCCGTCGACTCGCCCACTGCGCTCAGGCTGCCGCTCGACCTTGCGGTGGCGCTGCTGACGGATTCCGAAGGAAAAATCCGCACGGCCGTGCCGGTCAGGGGCGACCTGAACAATCCCAAGTTCGCCATCGGCACGGTGATCCGGGAAGCCATCGGCCATCTCATCGCGAAAATCGTGACTGCGCCCTTCCGCGCGCTCGCCGGCCTGTTCGGCGACAAGCACGCAAAGGACGATGCCGGCAGCGTCGCGTTCGAACCGGGCAGCGCGAAGCTGCGGGCTTCGGAAAACGAAAAACTTCAGGAAGTGGCAAAAGTCCTGAGCGACCGGCCGCAGCTCAAACTGGTTGTGCAGGCGGCGTATGCGCCCGACACCGACCGCGCCGCAATGAAAGAAGAAATGGCAAGCAGGGAAGTTGCGCTGGCGCAGGGCCGCTCTCTCGAGCCGGGAGAAAGGCCGGCACCCGTGATGTTCGACCGCCTCGCCACGCAACGCGCGCTGGAACGCCTGGTCAGCAAGAAAGCCGCCGATCCTGCCGTCGTCCGCAACCTGGTCGCGCAATATGCCAAGAAGACGGGAACGCAGCCGCGGCGCGCAGGCATGCTCATGCCCGAAACCGGCGACGCGGAATTCTACAAGGCGATGTATGCGTGGCTGGTCGAAGTGGAACAGGTCGACGACGATGCCATGCAAACGCTCGCTGCAAGCCGCGCCAGCGCGGTGCTCGACAAGCTGCGCGCCGCGGGAACCGATCCGAAGAGGTTGCAGTCAGGCCCGGTTGCGCCGGGCAAGCAGAAAAACGACAAGGTTGTAACTGCAGAACTGATGCTGGAACCCGTCGGCGCGAAGCCGTTCACGGACTCGGGCGACGATTCGGCGATGGCGCAGGGTCGGCGCAAACCCGGTGAGCTTTGAGAAATCTTTCCTGAACAGGTAACGCGGTGAACTCGTAATGAGAGGTCAGCTTTAACAAGAAGTCCTGTCCGCATTGACCCCCCCGCACCCCGGCGCTACAGTGCGCCGACCATGCGTGCGCGCAAATTCACTTCGCCCGGTTCCTCCGCTGCCATTTCTTTCCGCGGCGTGTGTACTGAACATTCCCGCCTGATACGGGTTCGCCAGTGAGCGAACATGATCGCGTCGCTGTCGTCGTGGTTCACGGCATCGCCGATCAGCGGCCCGGCCAGACGGTGCGCGAAATCGTGCGGTTGCTTTGCCACGGGGGTGACGGCGCGCCGCGCATTACTTCAGCAACGACGCCGTCGCGCTCGCCGTCGAAATAGATCGGCTCGTCGCAGGTTAGGGTCTGGCCCTGAACCGTAATGGCGCGGAGGGTACGGTGAGAGTCGGCTCTGGGTTATTCTGTGTCCTGCCAAAATAAGAAACGGGGGAGTCCATGGGCGAAGGTCTGCAGTTCGACCACATCCACTTGATCAGCCGCGATCCGAAAGCGGCGGCGGACTGGTATCGGGAGATGTTCGGGGGCGAGGTCACCGCCGTGCAGGAGAATTTGCGCGGTGCGCCGCAGGTCGATGTGCGTGTCGGTGGCATGACGGTCGTCATCCGCGGCCAGCGTCCGGGGGAGCAACCTGCCGAGGCGAAACCCATGCGCCATTTCGACGGCGGCTATTCGAGTCATGACGGATGGGGCACCGACCACTTCGGGTTCACCTATCGCGGCGACTTACGGGCGTTCTGCGCGGAACTGAAACGCAAAGGCGGGCGCATGGCGGTGGAACCGTGGGAGTTCAAACCCGGGCTGGTCCTGTGCTATGTCGCCGCGCCCGATGGTGTAAGCATTGAGTTAATTCAATCCTAGTTCAGCTCTCACCGCAGAACGCGGAGGAAAAGAAGGCAGAGGATAGAAATAGATTGTTGTTAGAGTTCCGATTGTAGGCGAACCCGATCCGCAAATTGGTACTGCGGCGGACAATGGACTAAATGATAAACAAACCCCGTCTTTCTTTACTGCGCTTTTCCTCTGCGTCTTCTGCGGTGAGGGCGTGGGTTGAGACCACTAATCGGTAATCACCATCGTGCAATATAAAAACCTCCCCCGCACCGATCTGAATGTCTCGCGCGTGTGCCTCGGCACCATGACATGGGGCGAGCAGAACACCGAAGCACAAGCCCACGAACAGCTCGACTACGCCGTTGGCGAGGGCATCAATTTCATCGATACAGCGGAAATGTATCCGGTACCGCCGAACGCGAAAACGCAGGGACGCACCGAGGCCTATCTCGGCACATGGCTGGCACGCCAGCAGCGCGACTCTCTGGTGATCGCGACCAAGGTCGCCGGACCGGGCCGCCGCGACTGGATCCGTGACGGCCGCACCGATCTGACGGCGGACGTGATCGCCGACGCGGTGGACACCAGCCTGCAGCGCCTGCAGACCGATTACATCGACCTGTACCAGATCCATTGGCCGCAGCGAAATGTGCCGAACTTCGGTGCGACCGAGTTCGATCCCGGCAAGGAAAAAACCGGCCCGTCGATCCACGAACAGGTCTCCGGCATGGCCGCGATGATCAAGGCCGGAAAAATCCGCTACTACGGTCTGTCCAACGAGACGTCCTGGGGCGTGTGCGAATTCCAACGCGCGGCCGACGAACTGGGCTTTCCCGGCCCGGTCACGCTGCAGAACAGCTACAGCCTGCTTTCGCGCAACGTGGACAACGATCTCGCCGAGACGCTGTTCCGGGAAGACATGTCCCTGCTCGCTTACAGCCCGCTCGCGGCCGGCATTCTGTCCGGAAAATACATGGGCGGCGCGAAGCCGGCAAATACGCGCTTCACGCTGTTCGATTCGCTCGGCCTGCGCTTTCGCAAGCCGATGGTATCCGAGGCGGTGGATGCCTATGCGGCGCTCGCGCAACGCAGGGGCTTGACCCTGGTGCAACTGGCGCTCGGCTACGTGTCGAGTCGCTGGTTCATGGGCGCGTCGATCATCGGGGCCACGACCATGGCGCAACTCGGCGAAAACATCGCCGCGGCACAGTTCGCGCTCGACAATGAAACGCTGGACGCGATCAGGGAAATCCAGCTGCGCTATCCGAACCCGGCGGCCTGAGCCTGTGCCCGATCCCTTATACTGCGTTCCCGTCAAATTACAGAGGTGTATTGCATGCGTACCATTCCGATCGTTGCTGCCGGTCTGCTGATAGTGGCCTGTTCGTCCGTATGGGCGTTGGAAATGCCCAAGGCTTCCGACATTCAGGGCCTGACCAAAGGGTCGCTGCTCGACAAAATCAATAAATCCCTCGCCGACCAGCAGGTCAAGGACGGCCAGTTCGAGTTCAAGACGGGGAAAGCGGAGTTTGCATCCGGCAATGCGAAGCGGATCAGCGGGCTCCTGAAAGTCCTGACCGGCAATTCCAAGGCGTTATCGGCCATTCCGCACCTGCATGTCAGCGCCGAAGGCCATACCGATGCCGATGGCACGGCGGAAGCGAACCAGAAACTTTCCGAGGCGCGCGCGAAAACGGTTTGCGCCGCGCTCAAGACCAAGGGGATGAAGCTGCCCTGTACCCCCATCGGGGTGGGCTCGTCAAAGCCGCTCGTCTCGCCGGAGAAGACTGCGGCCGACAAGCAGAAAAATCGGCGCGTACTGGTTCAGTTGGCCAAGTAGTAGAAATCTGCTGCGGCTCGTGCACATGAACGGGTAAAAGGGCGGCACTGCCGGAGTGGTTCGGCTCGCAAGACCCTCGATCAGGATTTGAATTCCGGCAGCAGCAAAAGACGGGCGCCCTGGCGCCCGTTTTTATTTTTGTACTGCGATGCCGAGGCGTTGTGACCGTTCGTACTGCGAAATTCGCCGCTCCTTTTCGCCGCCCGCCGCGCCGAACCCGCCGGTCCGGTCATTTCCGCCGTGCGGCGGATAACGCTGTAAATAAGGGAGAGATGCGCGTTGAATGGTCGAATGCAAGTCGGGTCACCAACCGGTGACCGGAGAAGGAGCGCGATCATGACCGCATTCGGAGTATTGATTCCCGACCAGCCGGCCGGACGGGAGAAGCCCAAACTTAGCGCCGCGCAGAAAGCAATGCTCGACGGCGAGGCGTTGCCACTCGCGACGCTCGTGCATGGCGATTACTACGCCGGATTCCTGGGTGATATGAACACCATCGGCCGGTGGCATGCGCACAGGCGTCGCTTCGTCGCCTGGGAGTACGAGATGGGCCAGGCCAGACTTAAAGCGGCGCCGCACGTGGCGGACGCCGGGCCAGGTTCGCGCTTCGCTCCGATTGCGCCGAAGAAAGCCGACGACGCTTATCACGTCAGCGATTTCGCTTTCGAAACGACTCGCTGAGCAGAATTTTTGTGGTGAGTCAGGCTCATTGCGTATCGCGTTTCAAATCGTCCGCGTAGCGTCCGGGAGTTGGCCGAGGTGTTCGGTAGGGGCTCAACCGGACCTGCATGAAATCCCGTCATCGGAAAGCAGCAAACAGCTCCCCGATACCTTTGAAACACAGGGGAGTCTTATCGGTCTTCGGCGATGCTGTTATCCTCGCAAGCCAGACTTTTCTCGCACCGGGAAAACGAGATGAACAGGTTCAATTCGCTGCTCACTTGCGCTGCGCTCGCCCTCGTCCTCACGGGGTTTGCAAACCGGACTGATGCGTATGACTTCAACGACTCGCACTTCCACCTGACCAACTACATTGCGTATTCCGCTGATCGTGACCGATGATTCCGGATGATCGTGACCGGGCGGAACGTCCGGTCGGTGCTGTTGTGGTTTTTTACACTGATCGGTCACGATCAGTCAATTTTCTTCGATC
>JANXVW010000320.1 GCA_025351455.1 Betaproteobacteria bacterium
TCTTGCCTTCCTTTGCGTTTCCTTTGCGCCTTCGCGCCTTTGCGGTTAAGTCTTCCGCCTGAGGTTAAATTTCATGCTTGAGGTTTCGCGATTTCGATCGGCGAGCGCGTCATCGTCAACAGGATGGTTGCGCCTGTGACCAGCAGCAATCCCGCGATGGCGAATGCCCAGTTATAGCTGCCTGTGGCCTGGATCACATAGCCGGTGGCAATGGGCGCGGTGACGCCAAAAATATTCCCGCCAACGACCAATATGGCCATGGCCTTGCCGCTATCTTCCGGATTGCGCAGGAGGTCGTTGACCAGCGAGAAATTCAGCGAGATCGCGGTCGCCATGCCGGTCAGCGAGATCGTGAACAACGAAAGCAGCAACCAGATATCGTCGACAAAAGGCGTGAACAGGATCACCGCGGAAGACAGCATCATCACGATACCCATCGTACGGCGGCGGCCTTTCCCGATCGCATCCGCGGTTAGCAGCCGGTCGCTGAGGCGACCCAGCAGGATGCCGAGGATCGCGGCGCCGGCATAAGGCAGCGCGGTGAACATGCCGGTCTTGAGAATGGTCAGTCCACGCGTGGTCTGCAGGTAACTGGGCAGCCAGGTCAGGAAAAGATACTGCGTGTAAACCGCGCAGCCTTCGGCGAGCGCGAGGCCGACCATGGTGCAGTTGCGCAGCAAGTCGAGCACGCGCGTGGCTTTTGTCCTGGTCTGCAGGGCGCTCGTCTTCGCATCGCGCTCGCGCAGGATCTTGTCGCGCTCTTCCTCGCCCAGCCATTTCACCTTCTCGGGCTGGTCGAAAAAGATCAGCCACGCCAGCAACCAGACGAAGCCCGCTGCGCCCACAACAAGAAAGGATCCGCGCCAGCCGATCTGGCTGATGATCCAGGCCACGAGCAGCGCACCCACCGCCGGCCCCGCCTGTGTGCCCGCCATGAAAATCGCGTTGGTGACGCCGCGCTCGCCGGCCGGAATCCATTCGCGCACCACGCGTCCGCCCGCAGGGAAAGTTGTCGCCTCGCCGACCCCCATGGCCAGGCGTGTGCCGATCAGGGAAACGAAGCTCCAGGATGCACCGGTCAGCATGGTGGCCGCGGACCAGATCGTGATACCGGCGGCGTTGATGGTCTTGGTTCCCAACCGGTCGACCAGGATCCCCATCGGGATCAGGCAAAGCAGATAGGTCCAGAGGAAAGACGAGAACAGATAGCCCATCGTCACGGGCGACAGGCCGAACTCCTCTGCGATCGGCTTCGACGCCACCGACAACGCTACGCGATCGACGTAATTGATCATCGCCAGCGTAAACAGGAACAGACTGATCCAGCCGCGTCTCCAGGCCATTTTTATTTTGAGTGAACGGTGATCGGTAATCGGTGAACAGTGTACGGTGAACAGTGAACGGTGAACAGTGAACGGTAAACGGTAAACGGCAAGGAAAAACCCGCAACACGTTTCCATGCATAACCCAGCTTAGCAATGATCCAAACGGGATAGGCGAAATGTTTCGCGCCCCCCTGTCACTCGGTACCGTTCACCTTCAACGTTCACCGTTCACCGTTTACCGTTCACCGTTCACCATTCGCCCGCGCTTCGCGATAGGGCGAACCTGCCGGGATACAGTCGACCGGGACGCGCACCTTGATCTCGCCCAGGACCAGGAACGACAACGCCTTGCCGTGACCGTCCAGGCCGAGGCTGGAATTCACCCCGCCTTCGAGCGCGTTGTCGATGACGAAATTCATTGCCGGCAGCTTCGGCAGCACGTAACGCTTTACCGCCGTGGCGCCCTTGTGCGCGAACACCGCGAGCATGCGCTCCTCGGTCACCTGCTCCACCAGTAACGCAAAGGCGTCGGCCAGATAGGGAATGACGCTGATGTTCGAACGGTTGCCCTTGTCCCCGGCACGCGCATGCGCCACCGCGTGCAACGGCACTTCGATCATATTCATGTTTCCTCCACCAGGGCCACTTGCGCCTTCACCCGTTTTCGATCGATGAGAATGGAGGCCGTGCTGACTTGCGGACTGACATGCTGGCGCACGCCCGCTCCGCCCGCGGGGCCCGAGCAGTACAGGCTCAACACTTCGTCGGAGACCTGCTGCGCCACCTTGCGATTCGCACTGCGCACGGCGGCGCGCACGCGGTATTCCTCCGCTGCACTCGCACTCGGCGGGCGGCGGGCGCGGCCGTTGCTGTCGAAAATTGCGCCGCTGCCCAGCACTTCCACCCGCACGGGTTCGCCGATGCCGATGGCACGGCATCGCGCCCGCACCACCGATGCGGCGAGTTCCGCGCGGGCCAGGGCATTCGGCCCGGCATAAGAAATCTCGCCTTCGCCGAGCCATCCTGCGTCCACGCAAACCGTCGCCTTCAGTGTTGAAGGCGGAGCCTTGCCGCGCGCGCCGCTCACGCCAACCCGGTTCGCTCCGACCTCCATGACTTCCACGTCGCCAATATCGAGCACGACATCGGGGGTCAGATAATTGTGCGGGTCGTGAACTTCGTAGAGCAGCTGCTCGATTACCGTGGCCCGGCTCACCAGCCCGCCGGTGCCTGGCGGCTTGGTGATGACCAGCGAACCGTCCGCCTCGACCTCCGCGATCGGAAAGCCCACGCGATCGAAATCGGGCACATCCTTGAATCCCGGGTCAGGAAAATATGCGCCGCTGACCTGCGCACCACATTCGAGCAAGTGGCCGCAGGCGGTTCCCTGCGCGAGAAAATCCAGGTCGCCCGCCTGCCAACCGTGGACATGCATCAGTGGCCCAAGAGATAACGCGGCATCCGTCGTGCGCCCGACCAGAACGACGTGTGCGCCCGTCGCCAACGCATCGGCCACCGGTCGGGCGCCGAGGTAAGCATTGGCGGCCACGATGGGCCGGTCATCGAGCGCGATGCCTTCGATGATCGGTTCGCGGCGAATGTCGTGCTCCGACAGGGTCGCCAGCAGATCATCGCCGGTCACCGCGGCGACCTTGAGCCCGCGGATGCCGAGCCCGCGCGCAAGCGCATGCACCCGCCGGGCCGCACCGAGTGGATTGGCGGCGCCCATGTTGGTCACGATGCGGATGCCGTGACGATGGCAGTCCGCAAGCACCAGCGGCAGGTAGATATCGAGGAAGGGGGAATAGCCCTGATCGGGATTTTCGCGCTTCAACCGCTGGGCGATGGCCAGCGTGCGCTCCGCCAGCACTTCGTAAATCAGAAAGCGCTCGCCCTTCACGTTCGCCAGCGCCGCAACGATCGGCACCGCCGCATCGAATCGATCCCCCGCGAATCCCGCTCCACAGCCAATGTGAACCTTGCTCATGCCTTCCTTATCTATTCGCCATTCAATTTTCACCACAGAGGCACAGAGGGCACAGAGAACGGCTGACACACTTCAGAAGAATCTTCGCATGGACGAATCGGCAAGAAAATCGTCTATCCGCATCCCCTTGCGTTCAATGTCCTAAGTTTTCCTCTGTGTCCTCTGTGCCTCTGTGGTGAAAAAGATTGATCTTCAGGACTTGGAACCAGAAAGGACAAAGTCGGCGATAGAGTCGGTGACGATCTGGTCTTCCGCGGAAGTCAGCCCGCTGACACCGATGGCGCCGAGCGCCGCGCCGGATGCATCCTTGAGCACGCTGCCGCCCGGCAGGGCGGTGAGCAGCGGATCGCAGAAATAACCGATCTCGATGCCTTCCCGCTTCAGTCGCTCGAGGATCGATTGCGTCGATACGCCCAGGCGCGCCGCGGAATAGGCTTTGCCCTGCGAGATCTGGATACTCCTGACGGGCGCGCCCTCCATTCGGGCGAATGCGAGCAGGAATCCCTGCATGTCGCAAACCGCGACGCAGACCGGCCGTTTGAATTCCTGCGTCGCCCTGGCTATCGCCCGATCCAGCAAACGCTTTGCCGCTTCAAGCGTCAATCCCGACATGCTTCCTGCTCCCTCTCTATAGAATTGAACGACAACCTTCGCAAGGCCGCATGATATCTCGTTCATTTTCCTTTCACCGCAAAGATTCTTTTTAATACCCCCTTGAGGGGTACGCAAAGGAACGCAAAGGAAAAACAGGCGTTGCCGAATGGTGTTTTGGAAGTGTGCGTTGAAATTGCGGACGGTATTCACGACATGCCATTTTGCCGGCGGGGAAGAATCTCCTGCGCCCTACGCTCATGCAACGACTCTTACCTTTGCCGATTCGCCACCGATTTTTTGTCCTCCTTTGCGTTCCTTCGCGCCTTTGCGGTGAAAATTCGCACTTCGCTTTAGCGCACTAGAAACAAACGCGCCCGAAGCGCGTGGACACGGTGTGCACCGCGCCGTCCTTGCCTGGAACGAATAAATCCACGAATTGCCGTTCGCCGCAGAGGGTGCCGCGCACTTCACGGAAACAGGCGACGTTGCCGTCCTTGAAGGTTTCGCAGGAGAAACCCAGCGACGCCAGCTTTTCGATAGCGGCCGCTGTCGACATGGCGCCCAGGCCCAGCCGCGCAACATAGTCGTGGAATGCCGCCCGGGAATCGAACAAATTGCGGCCGGGTTGCGGGCGCGCGGAGGAGTCAAGCCAGACCGCCGCTCCCGCGACGGCACCAACCACAGCAAGCGCCGTGAAGAATCTGGCCCAGGGCCGGCGGCGCTCGTCCAAGGCTCAACGCGTCCTGGTCGTGGTTCCCGACTTGAATGCGTCATCGGCCATTGCGGCTGGAGCCGCAACCGCCATCAGTTCCGTCACCAGGATTGCGCCAGCGGCTGATTTGCATAACTTCATTTTGTTGTTCTCCCTGGGTTTATGCTTGCCCAGGTGATGAGGGCCAGCGCGATCAGCCCGCAGAGGGTTCTCAACCGATGAAACCCCCACCATTGATCGCGTAATTCGGTTCAGTTTGCGGGTGGCCTGGCGATATCCCAGGTCATCACCAGGGCGTTGATCGGCTGGTTGCCGAAACGCGTGACCACTCCGCTGATGATCAGGAAAGCGGCCGCGACAACCAGGAGGACGAACACCGTCCTGTCTTTGCGCTGCAGGAGAGCCGAAATCAGTGTCAGCGCGATGGCAATCGCGCCCAGCACCGGCATGACGACATTCAGCGCGCGAATCGCATTCTGCTGCTGCTCGACGTAAGTCGAAGGGGACAAGGTTGCCGGATCGTAGCCGGCCCAGATGACGAACATTCCGCCCGCGATCAGGGCCGCGAAAATGATGTTTGCCAATCGAACGAACGAGAGTGTCATCGGATCTCCGGATTCAAAGCTTGATGCCTTCGCTTGCGATGTAGTCCTTGATGATGCCGCCGATGTCGGCATCGGCCTTGAAGCCCATGCCCAGCGCGCGGTCGGTTTTGAATCGCCCGGGGAAGGATCGCACCATTCTGTTGAGGCGTTCATCGCGCTTGAATACAACCCGCTTGGCGACTTCGGTGCCGGCGATCTTGCGCAGCGCCTCGACGCCTTCGCCGACGGCAAACGTGATGCCGGGCAGCGTGAGCGCGCGATGGGCTCCCCAGTCCGCGGCCGGCAGGTTATGCGCGTGGACGAAAGCTTCCAGCACCTTGCCAGGCGAAAGGATCCACATTTCGGTGGACTCTTCCACGGGGACCTCGCAGACCACGCCGTTGAGCGGTTCGCGGAACATGCCGCTCGCAAAAGAGGTCGATGCCAGATTCGGCTTGCCGGGACGCACGACGATGGTGGGCAGGCGCAGGCTGCGGCCATCGATCATGCCTTTGCGCGAGTAATCGTTGACCAGGTACTCGCCGATGACTTTCTGCGTGCCATACGAAGTCTGCGGCGTCGGCGTAACGGAATCTTCCACCTCGGCGGGAAGCTTTCCGCCGTAGACGGCCAGCGAACTGGCAAACACCAGGCGCGGCGGCGCATCCAGATCGCGGCAGGCCTCCAGCAGGTTGCGCGTGCCATCGAGATTGACCTGATAGCCGACATCGAACTCGGCTTCCGCATGCGCACTGACCACGGCCGCCAGATGGAAAACGGACGCCGTGTCATGATCCAGCGCGGCTTCGACGACATCCTGGTCGGCGATGTCGCCTTGCACACATATGAGCCGCGGATCGGGATTCGGCGCAAACGCGGCGTCGAACAACTTGATCTGGGAAATAGCGACGGGTTTTCCGTCCGGCCCGGCCAGCGTCCTGCGCTCGAGCAGCCGCAAGGCCAACCGATACCCCAAGAATCCCCCGCCTCCCGTGATGAATACTTTCATGTTTTTATCTCCGCCTGAAACGAAACGACATCATAACTGTTCACGTTGCACCGCAAAGGCGCAAAGTAACGCAAAAAAAGACCGGGACGAAATTGGAGAATCGTAACTTGTCAATTTGATCTTGCAATGCGGAGGTCCCGCGCATGTCTTCTCGATTCACGTTACCCCGAAACAACGACGCACAGATGCAAGCCAGGTCAATGTGGCAACACATGCACTCCTCGAATTTTCGGCCGCTTTCCTTTGCGTTCCTTTGCGCCTTTGCGGTGAGAATTTCCGTATCGCTCCCTGGTCAAGGGCGCCGGGCGCGATCGAGATAACCTTGATAATCGGGCAGCGCGCGCTGGTAGGCCGACGACATCAGCGGCGACGAAATGATGAAGTCGGCCGTAGCGCGGTTGCAGGCCACCGGGATATTCCACACCACGGCGATGCGGATCAGCGCCTTGACATCCGGATCGTGAGGCTGCGGCTCGAGCGGATCCCAGAAAAAAATCACGAAGTCGATGAGACCTTCCGAAATTTTCGCGCCGATCTGCAAGTCCCCGCCCAGCGGGCCGCTTTGCAGTTTCACGATCGGCGTTTTCAGCGCCTCTTCCAGAAGTTTGCCGGTCGTGCCCGTGGCGAGCAGTTCGTGATGGGCAAGCAGATCGCGGTTATAGCGCGCCCATTCCAGAAGATCCTCCTTCTTGTTGTCGTGCGCGACCAGCGCGATGCGTTTGCGTGATGCGATTTCGGCGGCAATGGCTGTCATGGGAAGGGACCTGGATGCGGAACGAAAGCGTGTGCCCGGCTATGAGTATAACGGGGCAAGCAGTGGCGTTGCGGCTGTGAAGCGAACCATCCCCATCCCGGCCTTCCCCTTGAAGGGGAAGGAGCGCGGGAATCGGAACGCAAGCCGGACCGATGCCGAAGAATTTGTCAGCACGTCCCATGACGGCGATGCTCGCCGCCATTTCTTACCCTTCAGCCACCGGCGCGCATCATGAGGCGTTGGAGACGACTGCGCTGTCGATTTGCCTTGCCGGTAGCGTAAAGCGGAATGTCGAACCCGCGCCTTCCTTGCTTTCGACACTCACCGTGCCGCCGTGAGCCTCGACATACGCCTTGACGACGGCGAGACCCAGGCCGGTGCCGCCCTTCTTCTCCGGATCGGTTTCGGCCTTGTCGAACACTTTTTCCAGACGCTCCTGCGGGATTCCCGCACCGTTGTCGCTGACCCAGCATTCGACGCTGCCT
Source organism: Betaproteobacteria bacterium (assembly GCA_025351455.1). Taxonomy (GTDB): domain Bacteria; phylum Pseudomonadota; class Gammaproteobacteria; order Burkholderiales; family JACQAP01; genus JACQAP01. Next base: position 7,451 of record JANXVW010000320.1, read on the forward strand.
GCCGGTGCGAGCTTCCTGGCGCCGATGACCACCTCGCCGCCCGGCGTATAGTCAATGGCGTTGGCGATCACGTTCTGGAAGATCCGCCGCAGCGAACTGGCGTCTGCATAGACGACCATCTCATAGGGCACCTGGTTGGTCAGCCGCGTTTTTTTCCCGATTGCCAGCGGATCGAGATCCTGAACCAGCGACTCGACTAGCGGCCACAAATCGAACGCCCGGCGCTCCAGCCGGAAATCCTGCTCCGGCAATAGCTTGGTGTTTTCCTCGATTACATTACTTACCAGCTCGCTGAGATGTTGCACATTGCGATGCAGGGTTTTAAAAAGCTGCGTCTGCGTCGCACTGCTGTCTGGCGCCGGAAGGATTCGCTCCAGGACATTCGTCGTCATGGAAATTGCACTCAGCGGCGTGCGCAGGTCGTGCGCCAGGAATGCGAGATAGTCCTCCCGGCGATGCTGCACTTCCAGTGCGGCCGCCGCGGCGAACGTCTTAACCGCCATGCCGATCGCGCCATCCAGAACGCGATTCAGAATGCGGAAGGGTTTGCCTTGCAGGACCAATCCGTTTTCCTGGGCCAGATCGTGGATGCAGCCGCGCAGGATGTTGTATTCCGCGACGACTTCCTCGATGTCGAATCCATCCCGGGCGCGCTGCAAGCCGTGAACCGGCGGGCTTCCTGCATTGAGCCCCTCCGGGATGGTCTGGTCGGACTTCGCCAGGAGTTCGGCGGCCAGTTCATCGATGAGGTCGGGAATGTGGTCGTTGAGCGTCGGAACATCGAGATTGCTCGCCGAGGGAAGTTCTTTTACCTGCTGCCGCCAGCGGGACAGCAAGGCTTCGCGGTCGCGGTGGATGAGCACCGCCAGTTCGTCGAGATCGCTCATGGTCTTTCTCCGTGCAATTTGGCGACCATGATTCGTCCTGTATTCGCGTCCGCGCTCACACGCGGTCGTGCCGTCCCGGGCGCGGGATCTCGACTTTTCGTTCCGCCTGCGCATTGTGGACGGCAAGGCTGTGCGCGTCAATTCGATAGGTATTTTTGCCGGCGCGCTTTGCCTCATACAAGGCGGTATCGGCTGTCTTCAGGAGGGTTTCCGCATCCTTGTCGTCGTTTGGGTAAATTGCGACACCAGCACTGGCGGTGACCTCGACCATACGTCCCTCGATCTCATAGGGCTTTGACAGGACTTCGATGACTTTGCCGGCCATGGCTCCCGCGTCGCCGGCACTGTGGATGTGCCGCAACGTCATGACGAATTCGTCGCCGCCCAGTCGCGCGACCGTATCCTCCGCGCGCACCGTTCCGGTCAGCCGCTCCGCGACCGCTTTCAGCAGGATGTCGCCAGCACCATGCCCCAACGTGTCGTTGACTTCCTTGAATCCATCCAGGTCCAGATACATCACCGCCATGGAACCATTGCTTCTGCGTGCCTGGCTAAGCGCGACCGACATTCTGTCGAGGAGAAGCCGCCGATTAGCGAGCCCCGTCAGCGGGTCTTGCAGCGCCAGCGCTTCGAGCATCTTGTGCTGCTCGCGCGTCTCGTCATGCAAAAGGCGCACTTCCAGCAGGTTGTAAACGCGCCTGAGCATCTCCGGCGGGTCGAATGGTTTGCTGATGAAATCCCTGGCGCCGCTTTCCAGCGCCCGTAACTTGTGGGCATGGTTGGCGGTAATGGCCAATACCGGAAGATAGTTTCCCGCCTCCACTTCGATTTGCTTGAGGCCCGCCATGACCGCGAAACCGTCCATGCCGGGCATTTCGATATCGAGCAGGATCAGCGCATAACGATTCGCGCGATGCAGGTCGCATACCTCGCGTGGATTCCTCGTGAGGGCGACGCTGGTGTACCCGCCCCAACTCAGAACCTGCCCGAGCAGCTCGAGGTTTTCTTCATGATCGTCGACCAGAAGAATGCGCGCACTAAAGATGTCAGGCGCACTCACCATCTGTGGCGGCCGGGGAAATACTTTCGAATCTATTCATTTACTTCCCCCTATGTCATCTGATCCAAAAAACCGCCTGCAGCATGCCTCGCCCCCCTGTCGGTGCGCTTGCCGGCGCTGCACACCATCGCACGGGCGAGGGGTGGCGGATCATCGGGCTAATGGGCGGGGAAAGTCTGTGCGCCAGCGCACATTACTATTGCGAACTGGCATTATCAAGATGCGCGGGGACAGTGGCGCCGTGCGGTGGATTGGCGAAGGGTACCGGCGTGTCCTTCTATCTATTGATGCGCATCAGCGCTGGCCGTTGCGGTCACCCGCCAGCGCGCTTGACGGTCCAGCCTTGACCGGCCAGTAATTTGATCACCTGTTCGCGGTGATCGCCCTGCACTTCAATCACGCCGTCTTTCGTTGTGCCACCGGCGCCGCACGCCGTCTTGAGTTTTCCGCCGAGAACAACCAGCGCGGCGGAATCCAGCGCCAGTCCCCTGATCACAGTCACCGCTTTTCCATTGCGGCCTTTGGTTTCCCTGGATACCCGCACGACGCCATCCGAAACCGGAGCCGATGGCCTCTTGCCACAGGCACATTGGCCAATCGGTTGGCGGCACCCGGGACACATCCTGCCGCCTTCGGTGGAGTAAACGATCCCGTCGCATTTCTTGCCGGACTTCATCATCGTGAGGATATTCGCTTCGTACTTCTATCCGGCTCCAGAGTCTTCGCCTGCTTCCAGTGCTCAGTGCGCGCCGCCATCCCGCCAATCGACGACACCGAAACCGTCGTTGCCCAGGTAAGTATAGAAGAGACCGACCGTTGCGCTGCTCTGGACTAAATTGCCAAGATCGGAAGCGGACGTATCGCGGCGTGACAACAGGTAGCGGATGGCAACTGCGTGTTGCTTGTGAACGCGCACGGTGAGCGCCGCATCCGTGCGAATGATATTGTCGTGGCCGGATCGACCGGTCCCGCCCAGGCGGCTGACGAAATTTTCGCGGGTGGTTGTCTCAAGCGAAACCCTGTCGCCGAAGGTGGCGCGAAGCGCGATCAAAGCCTGCGGGGCGACGCCGAAGTTATAGTCGTTTTCAGCGGTGCCGTGAACGGTTCCCACGGCGCCGTAGCCGGCCCCCGCAAGGACGCTGCCTTGGAGGGCGATTGTGCGGGATAGCCACCATTGCGCTGTCGTGCCCAGCGACAGCGCGGTCGTGGAGACTCGAAAAATTTGAGGCTCGATATAGTCATAGCTGCCGTACAGTCCCCACACGCCCCGATAATTTTTTCCGGCCGCGTAATCGGTTCCGAACAGCAAGCCGCGGGTCATCAGGTTTTCGACGCCGTTCGCACTCGAGGCGGTAATCTTGAACGTGAAGTAATCGAATGGCCGGTCATAGCTGTAGCCCGGCTTTCCCGGCAGCCCGTAGTCCAGGGAAAAATCGGCGATCTCCTCGGTATGCTGGAGCGTGGTCGACGTGCCTGATTTGTGCTGCGTATTGGTCGCGACGCCAAGCGCCAGGCGACCGTAATAAACCGGGTCGTGGCTCGCGAAGATAGGGTCGAACCGGTCACCGAAGGCGAGACGGTTCAGGCCTGTGGGCGGAGAAACAGCCGCGGCGAATACCTCGCGCCAGAAACCTGACAGATACGCCTGGTCGAGAACCAGATTCGACATTCGGAACAACGCTTCGCCCAGGAATGTGCCGCCAAAACCGGTCGTGATCTGGTCATTGAACGAGGGCGGCGTGGTCTCACCCGCGATTTCCCACATCGCGCTGCCGGCCACCGTATAACCCATCGACTCCCAGAAATCGAGGCCCGCGGATCGGGCGAATCCGTAGTACATCGATCCCTGGTACGGATGGCCAAGCTGGTTCACCGTGAACGGATCGGTATCGGTGCGCCAGTTGCCGTGCAGGTTATGCCTGATGGACGAGAGATTGCTTTTGTACTCGTCGCCGATGACGTGGCGGTTGATCTCATTTAACAGGAAGTCGAAACCGACGATTTCGCCCGCCGGAATCCCATAACTTTTGCGTGCCTCGATGTCCCCGAGAAAGTCTTTCCTGGAACCCGCGATGGAGGGCAGTTCCACCTCCTGCCGCGGACGCGCAGATGTATTCGACCCTTCGACTGGCGCGGCCTGGTCGGCGCTCGCCATCATGGCCGTGACCGCAAGCGCGAAAGCGAAGCCCCGTGCGCTTGTCCGAAGCGCTGTCGCACGCAATCTGAGAATCTGCATTTCGCCTTCTCCCCTGAAGTACTCTCGTGCCGTTCGATTGACGATTGCTGCTCGTCCATCAATGTGACCGCAATGCACCTGACACTCTGTTCGCTAGCGAACATACAGTGTGACGTCAACAGCGCTCGCGATGGCCATGCGCGACCATAGGCGGCCCGGAAGGTCGCGGCCTATGTGGGCTGCCGTACATACCACCGCGGTACAAAAGGCCATACTCCCCGCACGAGGGAAACCACGTTCACCCCTGGTCGAGCCGGTTTTTCTGTGCTCTTCCCGCGTTTTCGCGTGATCTGCCTCCAAGACCATTCCGTGTTTTGGCAGGAAGCGCCACTTGTGTGCGCGCAATTCCCACGCCGATGGTTTCAGCCGCACCGCCAGATGGGCTCGACATCGGTGTTCAGCGGGCTCAAGTGGCCGTTCGGACACCTCTGCCCGTCGTCCAGTGCGCCCTGCGATCGCGATTTACTGAAAGGCTTGCGGCCAACCCATGGTTAAAAAAGTCACTCCAGTGCGTGTTCACATGAAAGGGGCTGTGCCGAAAGGCGGGTCCGGAGCAAAACCTGGCGGCCCCGAAGGGGCCATCGAATTCCGGCGCCAGGAAACCCTGCTCAAAACGGGCGCTTTGCAGGATGCGATTTTCAACAGCGTGAATTTCTCCAGCATCGCCACCGACGCGAAGGGCGTCATCCAGATCTTCAACGTCGGCGCCGAGCGCATGCTGGGCTACACGGCCGCCGAGGTCATGAACAAGATCACCCCGGCCGACATTTCCGATCCGCAGGAAGTCATCGCGCGCGCTGAAGCGCTGAGCGTCGAACTCGGCACGCCGATTACGCCGGGCTTCGAGGCGCTGGTGTTCAAGGCTTCGCGCGGCATCGAGGACATCTATGAGCTGACCTACATCCGCAAGGATGGCAGCCGCTTTGGGGCGGTCGTGTCGGTAACGGCGCTGCGGGATGCGCAGAACGCCATCATCGGCTATCTGTTGATCGGCACCGACAACAGCGCGCGCCAGCGGGCGGAGGAGGCACTGCGTGAAGCGGGCGCCTTGCAGGCCGCCATTTTCAACAGTGCGAACTTCTCCAGCATCGCCACTGACGCCAAGGGCGTCATTCAGATCTTCAACGTCGGCGCCGAGCGCATGCTCGGTTATACGGCCGCCGAGGTCATGAACAAAATCACGCCGGCCGACATTTCCGATCCGCAGGAAGTCATCGCGCGCGCCGAAGCGCTGAGCCTCGAACTCGGCACTCCGATTACGCCGGGCTTCGAGGCACTGGTGTTCAAGGCCTCACGCGGCATCGAGGATATCTACGAGCTGACGTATTTTCGCAAGGACGGCAGCCGCTTCCCGGCCATCGTTTCGGTCACCGCGCTGCGCGATGCGCAAGAAAACATCATCGGCTATCTATTGATCGGCACCGACAATACGGCCCGCAAAGAAGTCGAGGCGGCCCAGGCCCGGCTCGACCAGCGATTGCGCGACCAGCAGTTCTACACCCGTTCCCTGATCGAATCGAATATCGATGCGCTCATGACGACCGACCCGCAGGGCATCATCTCGGACGTGAACCAGCAGATGATCGCGCTCACCGGGCGCACCCGCGACGAATTGATCGGTGCCCCGTGCAAGAACTTCTTTACCGACCCGGCCCGCGCCGATGCCGCGATCAAGCGCGTGCTCACCGAAAACAAGGTGAGCAACTATGAATTGACCGTGCGTTCCCAGAACGGGGAGGAAACCGTGGTTTCCTACAACGCGGCCACTTTCCACGACCGCGACCGCAAGCTGCAAGGCGTATTCGCGGCGGCGCGAGATGTGACCGAACTCAAACTGTTCGAGCGCACGCTGCAGGAAAAGAACCTCGAGCTGGAGCATGCCAGCCGGATGAAATCGGAATTCCTCGCCACCATGTCGCACGAACTGCGCACGCCGCTCAACGCCATCATCGGCTTTTCCGAGGCGCTCAAGGATGGCCTGATCGGCCCGATGAGCGACACCCAGAACGAATATATCGGAGACATTTTCACCAGCGGGCAGCACTTGCTCTCGTTGATCAATGACATCCTCGACCTGTCGAAGGTGGAGGCGGGCATGATGGCGCTCGAGCTGGAGGCGGTCGACCTGAAGAGCCTGCTGGCGAGCAGCCTTTCCATTGTCAAGGAAAAAGCGGCCGCCCAGCGCATCACTCTCGATCTCGATGCGGCCGAGGATCTGGGCCTGCCGCAACTGGACATGCGCAAGACCAAGCAAATCGTCTATAACCTGCTGTCGAATGCCGTCAAGTTCAGCGCCAGCGGCGGCCGCGTCACCTTGCGCGCGCGGCGCGTGCCGCGCAGCGTGGTCGGCACGCTGCCCGGCAAGTGGCCGGTGCATGGCTTCCCCCTGGCCGCCAGTGAGTACAGCGAATTTCTCGAAATCTGCGTCAGCGACAGCGGCATCGGCATTACGCAGCAAAACATGGCGAAATTGTTCCAGGCGTTCAGCCAGATCGACAGCGGCCTGGCGCGCAAATTCGAAGGCACCGGTCTCGGTCTGGCCATGGTCAAGCTGCTGGCAGAATTGCACGGGGGCACTGTGGCGGTGGCCAGTGCGGAAAACGAGGGCGCGCGCTTCGCCGCCTGGTTGCCGATTCGGACGCGAGCCCACTCCGTCGCTCCCCCAACGCACGTCGTCCATACCGCAAGCGTGCCCGCAGGTGAGCGCACGCAACGCATTGCGCTGGTGGTCGAGGACGACGACCATGCCGCCGAACTGATCCGCCTGCTGCTCGAAGCCGAGGGCTTTACCGTCCTGCGCGCCGCGAGCGCCGAAGCCGCGCTGCTGTTGGCGCCGCAACAACCCCTGAGCCTGATTACGCTCGATCTTCAGTTACCGGGCATCAACGGCTGGGAGTTTCTCCTGACAATACGTGACATCGACGCCCTGGCCCGGGTGCCGGTGGTGATCATCTCCGCCCTGCCTGTCACCAACCTGGCCTTGACCCGGGGTGCTGCCGCCGTGCTGGAAAAACCATTCAGCAGCGCCCAGTTGAAATCCGCTCTGATCAGCCTGGGCCTGCAACCTGCCCATGATCACACCTGCACGGTACTGGTGGTGGATGACGACCCCAAAGCGGTCGAAGTGATTGCCACGTTTCTCCCGGCACCGGCCTATGACGTCGTACGCGCCTATGGCGGCGGCCAGGCGATCGAGTTGGCGCAACAACTGCAGCCGGACCTGATCCTGCTCGACTTGATGATGCCCGAAACCGATGGCTTCGAAGTGGTTAAAGCGCTCCGCAGCAATACCGCAACGGCGCGCATCCCGATCGTGGTGGTGACCGCCAAACATGCCACGGCGCTGGACCGCGTTGCACTCAATAGCAATCCGGGCAATGACATCGAGATTGTGGAAAAAACCGGTTTCAATCGCGCCGCGTTCATGACCGAGGTAAGACGCGCGTTGCAACACTGAAGAGAGCCTCCCATGGCCAGAATACTGATCATCGAAGACAACCCGGCCAATATGAAACTGGCGTCCCTCCTGCTGCTCAACGCCGGGCATACGGTGCTATGCGCCACCGATGCCGAAAGCGGCTTGACGCTGGCGCGCGCCGATCAGCCCGACCTGATCCTGATGGATATTCAGCTTCCCGGAATGGACGGCCTCGCAGCAACGGCCCTGCTCAAAAAGGACGCCATCACTGCCGCAATTCCGATCATTGCGCTGACCGCCATGGCAATGAAAGAGGACCAGGAAAAGACCCGGGCAGCCGGTTGCGATGCCTACATTGCCAAGCCCCTGCGCTACCAGGAATTGTACGAAGTGATCGATGCCCTCCTCGCGAAGGGGAAGCTTCAGGCAGGCGCCGAGGCCAATCCCTTCCATCTGCCGCCATGACCCGCTCCGCTTCGACCATCCTCATCGTCGACGACGAAATCCAGAACCGCAAACTGCTCGAAGCGCTGCTGCTGCCCGAAGGCTACATCACGCTCAGCGCCGGCACTGGCGAAGAGGCGCTGGCGTCGATTGCGCAGCACACGCCCGACCTGATCCTGCTCGACGTCCTGATGCCGGGCATGGATGGATACGAACTGGCCGAAATACTCAAAGCCGATCCCGCCACCTCGAGTATTCCGATCATCATGGTGACGGCGCTGGACGATCACGGCGCGCGCCTGGGCGGATTGAGTGCAGGGGCCGAGGACTTTCTGACGAAGCCGGTCGAACGGGCCGAACTATGGCTGCGGGTGCGCAACCTGCTGCGATTGAAAGCGCTGCGCGATCTGCTCCAGGATGACAGTTCGATCCTGGAGCAACAGGTGCGGGCCCGCACAATCGAGTTGCAACGCTTTCGTTCGGCGATGGACGCGACCGCCGATGCGATTTTTCTGGTGGATCGCGGCACCATGCGCTTTGTCGAGGTCAATGCGACGGCCAGCAACATGCTTGGCTATGCGCGCGAAGAATTATTGGAAATGGGCCCGGACCGGATAGTGGCGGCTGCGCCTGGACAGTTGGAGCGCCAGTACGACGCCCTCATCGCCGGCCGCGGCACGAACGAGCTGTCGGAGATCCAGGTACGGCGCAAAGATGGCGCCCTATTGCCGGTTGAAGTGCATTGGCAGGCCCAGCGTGACGGCGCGGACTGGATCATTGTCAGCGTGCTGCGCGACATCACGCAGCGCAAGGAAGTTGAGAAACGCCTGCAGAATCTGGCTCGTTACGACACCCTGACAGGCCTGCCGAATCGCCGGCTTTTCTTCGACTCTCTCGCGAAAACCCTGGCCCAGGCCGCGAAAGGCGGCTGGCTGGTCGCCGTGCTGTGCATCGATCTCGATCAGTTTAAGAACGTGAATGACACGCTGGGCCACGCGATCGGCGATGAACTGCTATGCCAGTTCAGCAGTCGCCTGGTCGAATGCGTGCGCATCCGGGATGCGGTCGGGCGCCTGGGCGGGAATGAGTTTGGCCTGATCCTGATGATGCAGGACAGCCAGCAGGACGGCTGCGCCCTGGTCGCCACCAAAATACGCGACGTGTTGCGCGTGCCCTTCGATCTTGCCGGACACAGCGTGAGCGTAACCGCCAGTATCGGCATCTCGATCCATCCCGACGATGCATCCGACCCCGATACCCTGATGAAGCATGCCGACACGGCGATGGTCCAGGCCAGGCAAGCCGGACGCGACACCTTTCGTTTTTTTCTTCACCAATGAATGCCGGCGACGAATGCGTCGGCTGCGTGACAACCCCCGGCATGGACCGAAACAATCGAATCCTGTCGGCGCGCTCGGCCTGCCGGCCGGTGCGAATTGATCCTGCAATCGTCACGCATCCAGCACTTGCGAAAGCACACGCGGCGCTGGGTGTGTTAACGAACATACTTATTGAACCTGGGCGAGTACGCTCATTGATCGGTACAGGCAGGCCCCCCCCCGGAAGGTTACCCTCCCTGCGCCTTCCTGTTCGATCGATCAACGCCCCCAGGGAGCGTCACCAGTGCCATCCGCGAAACACGCCGTCCCGGCCAACCGCTTGCTTGCCGCGCTCCCGCGCAAGGATCGTGAACGATTCCTCGCGGGCTGCGAGTCGGTCGATCTGGTATTTGCCGACATTCTTTGCGAACCCGGAGAGCGCCTCGACCATGTCTATTTTCCACTCGACAGCACTATTTCGCTGGTGACCCCGGTCGACGGGTATGCCGCCCTCGAGATCGGGATGATAGGCAATGAAGGCATGCTGGGCATTACGCTCACGCTTGGCATGGACTTTTCGCCGCTGCACGCGCTGGTTCAGGGCTCCGGGCGGGCATTGCGAATGGCGGCCGCGCCGTTCCGGCGCGAACTCGCAGCCAGCGCAGCGCTGCAGCGCGGGCTCAAGCGCTACCTCTATGTGTTGATGAGCCAGTTCGCGCAGACCGCCGGCTGTACTCGCTTCCATGTAATCGAAGCGCGCCTCGCCCGCTGGCTCCTGATGACCCGCGATCGCGCACACTCCGACGTATTTCACCTGACGCACGAATTTCTCGGTCATATGCTGGGCGTGCGCCGCGTCGGCGTCACCAGGGCCGCGATGTCACTACAAAAGCGACGGCTCATCAGCTATAACCGCGGGGACATCACGATTCTCGATCGCGACGGTCTGCAGAAGGCGAGCTGCGAATGCTACCTGACCGATGTGCAGACATATGACCGCGTATTGGGCACGGCCCCGCCGCCTTGATGGGGCGCCGGACGGCGTGCGCCGATGCGGCAAATGCGGAAATTGTTCTGAGCCGCCACCAGGGCGATCCACCAGGGCGATCGTAGGCCCAATGGAGTACGGGCTCTGATTTCGGACCGAACGGTTTCGCGGGCACCTGCCAGATTTCGAATTTCCCCAATGTTTTCAGCCGCGCTGCGGGTGAGCTGCAGGAAATCGATTGTCATATCAGCCGGCGTTCGGCGACGACGGAACACTATGTGCGCTACCGCACTGAAAGTGGCGCGAGGGGCGACCACACTTCGTCCTGCCAGTTCCGCAGCAAGTAAAGAATTCGGCCGAACAACCCGGAGCGGCAATGAAACGAACCGGAACACATCTGAATCCAGTGGACCCTGCCCGAGAAAAAGCCAAAGGGGAATGCAGTGCGCCTGGCGGCGATCGAATCGCCAGAATAGCCCGCGAGCGCGAAGAACTCTCGGCCAGGATTCAGCAGTTTTATGGCATCAGCAAAGACGCGGCCGACGCTCATATCGACGCCTATGCGAATCGCGCAGGGGACCATGGGACGAATTGATGTAAGGAGTGCGCCGGCGCGCGCGCTTCTCGCGGCTGCCACGCTTTGGTTGTTCCAGTCATGCGCAGATTAATCAGGGAGACAACAATGCGAACCCAAGTCAGAATATTTCTGCGATCGCTGACGCAAATCGTCCGGTCTGCGTGGGTCCTCGCCGGTGCCGCGGGAATCATGGTCTGCGTTGAGATCCCGGCTTCGATCGGCAGCCCCAATTCAATCGTCGCGCCCGCTGCGCTGGTATCAGGCTCCGCGCAGCGTGTCAGCACGCCATCGACCCTGCGTGGCATTCGCGCAAGCAAAGCGGCATGTCCGGGCTGCGACATGGCCGGACCGACGCGCAAAGTCCGCATGTCCAATGTGGCGAGCGGCATGCGCCGGTGCGGTCATCGAACAAATCCCGCGGCCATCACCCCGGGCCGCAACCAGAGTGCAGAAGACGCGGATCTCTTGATTCTTCTCGATTGGCATATGGCCGCGAGTAACGGGTACGGCCTCGGCCTCGACAAGATTTCCTGTTCCACGCAGGCGCGGCTGGCGGCGCCGTTACCGATCGATTACAGCGAAGCTTATGAGATTCTCGCGCGTGTTCGCGACGAATCAGGCGACGCCCCGGCGGAATCGGGCGCACCGTCCCGGGGTCAAGGCGACCCGGCAGCGGCGCTGCCGCAGACAACCGAGTTAGGATTTCCCGACATGCGCCCGGATAACAATTTGGCGATGCCGGTGCGCGGGCTGGAGCAATAACGCGTCACAGCACCCGCCTTGTTTTACTTTGCGAGACAACTAACCCATCCCGATGAAATTGGTGAATAGTGCAACCGCCCGGCGCAATCGTGCGGGCACAATCCGGCAGGCCGGGCGCATTCGCGGACCGCAAGGCCAGGCAGGCTGCCCGAAGCCCGCGACCGGCGCGAATCCGCCGGCCGTACTGGTGCCCTCCTCGCAATCTGCAGCGGTTCGGGCTCTCAATCGGACGATAGTCGAGTACCAGCGACAGAACTGGCTCGCGCATGCGCTGATCGAACATCTGATCCGGCGCAACATCGCGCTGGAGCAGCAACTGAAGCAGGTCACGAACCGCGAGGCCCAGGCGCGCCGCCTCGCCTACCATGATGCGCTGACTGGTCTTCCCAATCGAACATTGCTCGAGGACCGCTTCAGTCAGGCCATATCCCTGGCGAGGCGCCAGCGCAAACTCGTCGCCATGCTGCTGATCGACCTCGATGGATTCAAGAGCATCAACGACAACCTGGGACACATTACGGGTGACAAACTGTTGCGTATGGTTGCAGCGCGCCTGGCCGCCAGTATTCGCGGCGCGGATACCGTATGCCGCTATGGAGGGGACGAGTTCGTCGTCATGCTTCCGGAAGTCGAGGGCCGCGCGATGGCCGCCGCCGCCGCAGACAAGATCCGGGCAGCGTTGGATGAACCGGAATTGGTCGAAGGCTATGAAATCCGCATGACGGCCAGCATCGGGATCGCGCTCTATCCGGTCGATGGCAAAAGCTATGAGCAGTTGATCAAACACGCGGACGACGCAATGTATCGCGACAAAGCCGGCAGCGGCCGTGCGTCCATCACGGCGTTGCCAGGAAATAAACCGGCCGACGCGGCACCCGAAGTGAACGACGGGAACAAGGTTCGCGGCATTTCCGGGGGCACTGACCAGGGCCCGGCTGCCTACGGCGTCCGGATTTCATAATGGCGCAGGCGGGCAAAGCCGCCGCCCTCCCGCAAGACTGCTCTCCCATCCCGGTCTGAAAACGACCGTTCGCCCGCAGCGACGCTGCACGCGAAATTCGTACGGCCCGCTGCGCGCCTCCTCTTTCTCTCACCATCCCGCCCACCTCTCCTGTCGCCCGGCCATGGTCCGGCCGCGCAAACGGCTCTTGGGTGCTCGCAGACTAAATCGCCGCCGCGGAAAATTCCCACCGCGGATTCTGCACGAGTAATCGACCAAGTTTGAGCGTGCGCCGTCATGGCGCGACGACTGCCGTCAGGTCCCGCTCTGTGCGCTGTCGCACATATCCGTGTAAAAATTTCGACGTTACGTGCGTCAGCGCACAGACGAAATCATGCATTGCATTCACGAACTCAAGCGCGCATGCTCGCCTCCCTTAAATTCAGACATTTGCCTGAATTTCCTCGCGTAACACATGACTGCTGCAACATCGCAGCAGCCGGGAAAGTGAGAGCGATATCAAGGGTCAAAACAGCTACAGGGCACTCCAATCCGTATTTTTCTTCTTCTTCACGCTGGTCTTGACGGGCTTCGACACGGCGGGGGCAGCCGAGATCAATGCAGGAACGCAGGACACATCCGCGACCGAATCGACCCGAAACACGCCGGAACAGGCCAAGTCCTCGGATTCCTGGTTCCATCCCGATGCGCTCGACCTCAATATATACGGGCTCGCCTACCATCCGGACCGCGAAACCGTTCACCGCAAGAACCTGGATAACCAGGTCAATTACGGGCTGGGCCTTCATTACGAATTGACCAACAGCGAGCTCGGCGCCACCTTTACCGAGGCCGGCGCGTACTACGACTCCGGGCGGCACTGGGCGAAATTTCTGGTGCTGGGCTACCAGTTCAAATTCGGCGAGCACTGGAGGGCGGGGGGGGCCGTGGCAGCCGTGCACAGCGAAACCTACAACAAAGGTGTGACCTTTGTCGGCATGTTCCCGTTGCTTACTTATGACCTGGGCCCCGTCAAACTGAACGCGGTCTATTTCCCGAAGGTCGCGAACTACAACCAGGTCGCTGCGTTCGGTTTCTACCTCAGTGTCCCGCTGGGAAAGTGGCTGGAGTAGCCCATTCAAATCCAATAGCCGCCGTGGGGCCGAATCGAAGTATGCACCCGAGATCCGCGTTTACTGATCTTTCCCTCATTCACGTCGGTGAAATAGAGACGGCCAGGCGTTGACCGCAAGGGATTCTTTTCAATACCCCCTTGAGGGGTATTGAAAAGAATCCTTGGCGGTGAATGGTCATTGTTGAAGCATTCGAAATCCACAAAAATGTCTCAAGGACCTCAAGTATGAAACTCTCAACAGATCGAGGCTTTAATATCGGTAGTTCTCGTTGCGTCGCCCATCCAGGCATCAGGCCCGACCCGGCTTGATGGTCTCGCGCTGCTTAAGCAGGCGATGCACCGTATCGCGAAGTTCTTCCACTTCGTGGGGTTTGGCGATCAGTTCGCGCACCCCGACTGCCTCGGCCTGCGCGCGCAATTCGTCGGTGATATAGCCCGAGACCACGATCACGGGCAAATCCGGCCGCGCATCGCGGATCGCGCGCGCGACCTCCAGTCCGGACAAGCCGGGCATGTTGAAATCGGTCACCACCAGATCGAAGCTTTGCGCGTCGGCGAGCAGCGCATCCAGCGCCTCGCGCTGTTCGAGGTAGGCGCTGACGCGATAACCCCAGCGCTCCAGCATGCGCTTGATCAGAAACACCTGCGCTTCGTCGTCGTCGACGTAGAGGATGTGCTGGCCGTTGCCTTCACTCGCCGCGCCGGCAACCTCGGTCATGCCCGGCGCAGCCGCCCCGTCGCGCGCGTGCGGAAAATACAATTCGAACCTGCTGCCCTTGCCGGGTTCGCTGTGCACGACGATGCCGCCTTCGTGCGCCTGCATGATGCCGTGCGCCACCGACAGGCCCAGCCCCGTGCCCTTGCCTGGCGGCTTGGTGGTGAAGAACGGCTCGAAAATCCGCCTGCGGATCGCCGCGTCCATGCCGTATCCCATGTCGCTGATCGTGACGCGCGCATACCGGCCCGGCCTGAGGTTCAGATCGAACCGCGCCGAGGCCTCGTCCAGGGTTATGCCCTCGACGCGGATATCGATGGCTCCGGGCCGGCCTTCCATTGCGTGGGCGGCATTGTTCCCGATGTTCAGCAGCACTTGCTGCACCTGGGTCGGGTCGGCCACGATGGACGGCGTATCCGGGGCGCACCGGCAATCTATGCGCACCCCCGCAGGCAGCGCCGCGCGCAGCAGGCGCACGGATTCCTCCGCCACGGCGGGCAGCGACAGCACGCGGCGCGAAGTCGGCTGGCGGCGGCCGAAAGAAAGGATCTGCTGCACCAGATCCTTGGCGCGATTTCCCGCCTTGAGGATTTCTTCCAGGCTCACCAGCGCCTGCCAGTTCGCCCGGGCATCGTGGCGCGCCAGCTCGGCATTGCCCAGGATGGTGCCCAGAATATTGTTGAAATCATGCGCGATCCCCCCGGCCAGGGTGCCGAGCGCTTCCATCTTTTGCGACTCGCGCAATTGCGCCTCGAGTGACGCATGCGCCTGCTCGGCTTTCTTGCGTTCGGTGAGGTCCTGAAACGCGCCCTCTATTCCGGTTATGCGGCCGTCTTCGTCGCGTACCGCCTGGCCGATCGCGCGGACGTCGAGCCGGCGCCGTTTGGCGGTGAAAATCTCCAGCTCGCAGTCGAAGGCAGTGCCGTCCCGGGCGCAGGCTCTCAGCGCGGCGGAAATCACTTCATACGCTGCCGGCGGATACAGCGAAAGCGCTTCGGCAAGAGGGGGAACGGTGCCTTTGGGATAATCGAGAATGACGCATATCTCGTCCGACCACATCAAGGCGTTGTCCGGCAAGTTGATGGCCCATCCGCCTACTTGCGCGATCTCGCCGGCGGTTTGCAGCAGGCTTTGGCTCTGGCGCAGTTTCTCCTGGATCGCCTTGCGTTCGGTAATGTCGCTTATCACTTTCCGGCTGATGCGGGTGCCGCTCTCATCCGTGGTCACGGTTGCCTCTATCCACGCAGGGAAAGGCGCACCGCCTTTTTTCGCCAAACGCAGTTCGAACGCCCGCGGCTCGCCAGTCCTGAACAGTTGCCGGTGATTCAGGTAGTAGGCATCAGCATCATCAGCGACGACAAAACGGCCGAGCGGCTGATTGACGAGGGCGCCCCGCGCGACGCCCAGAAGGTTGGCGCCGGTGAGATTCGCCTCGAGGATGAATCCGCCTTCGTTCAGAGTGAAATAGCCCACGGGCGCCAGCTCGTACAAGTCAAAGTAGCGTGCGCGCGAGGCTTCCAGCGCCTCCTGCGCGCGGCGCAGTTCCTCGTTCTGCAACTCCAGCTCGATCTGATGCACCTGCAGATCGTGGAGTACGCGTTGCCCATCGGCTGGCGAGAGCGCGTCCAGGTTTTCCACCACCCGGCCCAGCCTGTCCCGCGCAATCTTTTCCGCCTGCTGGCGCAATATTTCCAGGCGGTCGGCGGCAGTCTCGCTCCCGGGAGCCGTGTCGTCCTTCAAGTGCTCACCCTCTCCGTGGTGGCAACGGCGTACATCTGTCCGTCATCATTGACCAATGCGGTGGCGGTCAGCGACACGCGCAGGATGCGGCCGTCCTTGGCGATCCGCTCCATTTGATAAGGCTGCAGAACTTCGGCCAGGCTGAGTTGACGGATCAGGGTCAGCGCTTCATGCTGGCCAGCCCGCGGGATCAGTTCGCGGATGTTCATCGTCAGCGCCTCGGCTTCGCTCCAGCCGTACAGTCTGCTCGCGCCCGGATTCCAGCTCAGGATGCGGCCCTCCAGATCCTGCACCAGGATGGCGTCGCTCGAATCGGTCACTACGACGGCAAGACGGCGCAGGGTCTCGGCATTCTGCAGCGCCTCCTTCGCCTTTTTGATTTCCGTTATGTCGAAAAAGGTGATGACCGCGCCGTCGATCACGTTGTCCAGCGTGCGGTAGGGGCGGATGCGCAGGACGAACCATTTGTCCAAATTGTCCTGCACCTCGACCTCTTTCGGGATCAGGGTATCGAGTACTTGCTGTACGTCCGCCACCAGGTGGTCGTAGTGCTTCAGGTTGGAGACAATGTGGCCGACCGGCCGACCTACGTCGGTGGCGATGAGGTTGATCACCTGCGTGACGGCGGGCGTGAAACGCTGGATATGCAGTTGATGGTTGACGAAAATCGTGCCCACGCCGGTGCCGGCAAGCAGATTGTTCATGTCGTTGTTGGCCTGTGAGAGATCGGCCACCTTGCCTTGTAATTCGGCGTTGACCGTGGCCAGTTCCTCATTGACCGATTGCAGCTCCTCCTTGGAGGTTTCCAGTTCCTCGTTGGTGGACTGCATTTCCTCGTTGATCGACTGCATCTCCTCATTGGCGGATTTGAGTTCCTCGTTGGAAGTCTCCAGTTCCTCGGTGGTGGTCTGGAGATATTCCTCCTTGTCCCGCAATTCCTGCTTCAGCACTTCGGCGTGTACCGCATCCTCATTGCGGCGTTCGCCCGCGCCGGAGCGCGCTGGCTTGCCGCCGGCTTGCCCCGCCGGTTCCGCAGGCGCCGCCTCGGACGCATGCTCCAGAATGACCAGGAACAGCGGCTGATCGACCGCGTCGGACATGACCGGCCGGATATGCAGATTGACGCTGGAGAAATCGCCGTTGGTCTTGACGCGCAGAGCGGAATGGAAGGACGGTTCTCTTGTCGCCACCGCTTTGCGCAAGGCGGTCGTCAGGCGTGGGCGCAAACCCTGGCGGGCCATTTTCAGGATGTTCAATACCGCCTCGCCCGGTGCCGGCTCCAGATATTCGCCGGTGCGTCCGTGCACGTAAAGGATATCGCCGCGGTCGTTGACCAGCGCGCCGGCCGGCGCGTACTGCTGCAGCAACGCGCGCTCGGTCAATTCGCGTAATTGCGACCCGGAATCGCGCGCGGCTTTTTCATAGTGGGCCGAGGCGGCGCCGCTGCCTGTCAGCGGCGGCAGCAACCGTTCCAGAGCCGCGCGCACCGGGATGCCTTCGTCCTTGCGCTGATACAGCTTCGCGGTTCGGTTGAGCGTGGCAAAAAGCTCCACCCGATCCCCGATCGACTCGGAGGTACCGAGAAACAGCAGCCCCCCCGGAAGCAGCGCGTAATGGAACAGGGGAATGAGTTTCTTGAGCAGATCATGATTCATGTAGATCAGCAGATTGCGGCAACTGATCAGGTCGAGTCTGGAAAATGGGGGGTCCTTGATCAGGTCCTGCTCGGAAAAAATCAGGATGTCGCGGATCGTCTTGCTGATGCGATAAAAGCCGCCCCCCGATTCCTCGGTAAAAAAGCGCGCCAGCCTTTCCGGCGACATGTCCGCGGCAATACTGGCCGGGTAGAGCCCGGAACGGGCTTGCTCGATGGCGGCGCTGTCGATGTCGGTCGCGAATACATGGAGCTTGAAGCTGGTCTTGAGCGCTTCCATGCGCTCCTGCAGCAGGATGGCGATGGAATAGGCCTCCTCACCGGTTGAGCAGCCGGGAACCCACATGCGTACCGAATCCCCGGCGGGTTTGTTCGACAGGAGGCGGACAATGCCCTCTTCCTCCAGCGCCTTGAAGGCTTCCGCATCGCGGAAGAAACCGGTGACACCGATCAGCAGGTCGCGGAACAGCGCCGTCACCTCGGTCGGATTCTTTTGCAGATACGACACATAGTCGCCCACCTCCGCAATCTGGTGGACCGCCATGCGCCGCTCGATACGGCGATTGATGGTGTTCTGCTTGTATTGGGAAAAGTCGTGGCCGGTCTGCACCCGCAGCAGCACAAAGATCTTTTTCAACGCATCGTCGACCCGCAGGCCGGAGGAAACAGCGGTGCCCGTGCTCTTGCGGAACGCATGATTGATGTAGGAAAGCAATTGCGCGGGCATTTCGGCCGGCTCCAGCACGAAATCCACCAGGCCGGTGGCAACGGCGCTGCGCGGCATGCCGTCGTATTCCGTCGATTCGGAACTTTGCGCCATCGCCATGCCGCCCTCGGCCTTGATCGCGCGAACCCCCTGGGTGCCGTCGCTGCCGGTGCCGGAGAGCACGATGCCGATCGCCCGGGCACGCTGATCCTGTGCCAGCGAGCGGAAAAAAAAGTCGATCGGCAGGCGATGACCGCGCGGCGCGCCCGGCTCCAGCAACTGCAAAGCGCCATTCAGGAAGGCCATGTCATGGTTGGGCGGAATGATGTAGGTGCAGTTGGGCTTGACCACCATGCCATCCTCTACTTCGAACACTTGCATCCGGGTGTAGCGCTTGATCAGATCGGTGAGGATGCTCTTATGGTCAGGGGCCAGGTGTTGGACGATGATGAAAGCGATGCCATTGCCACTGCCACTGCGACTGCCACTGGGCATGGCGGAAAAAAACGCTTCGAACGCCGCCAGGCCGCCCGCCGAGGCGCCGATGCCGACAATGGGAAAAGTCTCCGTCGCCGGGGCATCCGGCTCCTGCGCCACGACAGCCTGGGCGGGGAGCTTCGGCGTCGGTTTTTTGGTTTTTTTCGGGACGGCTTTTTTTCGTGTGGTCATGAATGATCGTCAGGCTTCGGCACGCGGTCGGCGTCGACAGGGAAGGTTGCATGTCCGGACTTCCCCATGCGTCATTTCGCAGCCATGCTCCCGATCCGGCCCCGGATCGGCGCAGGTCACCGCCGCTCAGAGAGCGGTGACTGTTCTGTTTGGGGGGGGGGAGACGGTAGGGCAACAACCGGTCGAACTCCGCCTTGACCACCGCGTAGCACTCGCAGACGCGCTGCTCCAGTTTTTTGCGGTCGAGAATGGTGATGTGGCCGCGAGAATAGTGGATCAGTCCCGCTGCCTGAAGGTGGCCTGCGGCCGCCGTCACGCCTTCGCGGCGCACCCCGAGCATGTTGGCGATCAATTCCTGCGTCATCTTCAGTTCGTTGCCCGGCAGGCGGTCCATGCTCAGCAACAGCCAGCGGCATAGCTGCTGGTCCACTGAATGGTGGCGGTTGCAAACGGCGGTCTGCGCCATCTGCGTGATCAGCGCCTGGGTATAGCGCAGCGCCAGATGCTGCAGTTCGGCGCCTAGCGCGAATTCCCTTTTCAACACGCTCGCCTTGATCCGGTAACCCACCCCCGCGCTTTGCACGACCGCGCGGCTGGTGGTGCTTTCGCCCCCCATGAACAGCGAGATGCCCACCAGCCCCTCGTTGCCGGCAATGGCGATCTCGGCGGAGGCGCCGCTCTCCATGACGTAGAGCAAGGAAACAATGCAGCTAGTCGGAAAATACACATAGTTCATCTGGCCGCCGGATTCGTAGACCACCCAGCCCAGCGGCATGGCGATCGGCTCCAGAACCGGCAGCATGCGCGCGTAAACCGGATCGGACAGGGCAGCTATCAGGTGGTTCTGTTTGGGGTTGTCGGAAGAAAGCAGAAGTGGCTCCGTTTGTTTGAACAGTATTCCCCGATTTATAAGTGGACTGCGGGTCGGTTGTAAAAGGTACAGAGATCGGATTGCACCGGGGGCTTCATCTTAAGCGGCCTGCCTCAATTGCGGCAAGACGGCCAGGTA
>JANXVW010000008.1 GCA_025351455.1 Betaproteobacteria bacterium
CAGGAAATCGGGGAGGTCATCAAACGCCATGGCGAAGAACGGTTTGCTAAACAGATTGCAAGAGCGATTGTTGCGGCTCGATCGAGCGGGCCTGTCGACCGCACACGGCAACTTGCCCAGATCGTGGCAAAAGCCGTTCCCGCGCGCGAGCCATCTCAGGACCCGGCGACGCGCACCTTCCAAGCTCTACGGATTCACATCAATCAGGAGCTTGAAGAGTTGGAGATAGCGCTGCCGCAATGCCTGGAGATGCTCAACGTCGGCGGACGGCTGGTCGTGATCAGCTTTCATTCCCTCGAAGACCGCATCGTCAAGCAGTACATGCGTACCCAGGCGCAACCCGGCGCGCTGCCCGCACGCCTGCCGGTGCGCGCAGCCGAGTTGCCGAAGCCGCGCATGAGGCTGGTTGGCAAGCCGGTTTATCCGACGGACGCTGAAATTACCGCCAATCCTCGCGCACGCAGCGCGGTAATGCGGGTAGCGGAAAGGGTCGCGCAATGATCAGGCTCAATGCCGCATTGGCTGGAATTCTCGTCGTTTGCGCGCTGGCCCTGGTCACCTCGCAACACAAGGCAAGAAAACTGTTCGTGGAATTGCAAAAACAGCAGGACCAGGCCAGGCAACTGGAGGTCGAATACGGGCAACTGCAACTCGAGCAAAGCACCTGGGCCATGCACTCCAGGGTGGAGAAAATCGCGGCGAATAATTTGCAAATGCGCGTACCCCCGGCCACGCGCGTGCATCTCGTTCCTCCCCTTCCCGCGCCTGCCAAGCCATGAATCCCTCCCTTAATCCAGCGCTGTCGGTGCGCCTGCCCGTGTGGCGGGCGCGGCTGCTTTTGCTGCTGGTGTTTTTCGGGTTTCTGGTATTGGCGGCGCGGGCTCTTTACCTGCAGGGGCTGCGCAACGATTTCCTGCAGCACAAGGGCGAAACTCGCTATGCGCGCGTGATTGAAATTTCCGCTCACCGCGGAATGGTGACTGACCGCAACGGGGAACCGCTGGCATTAAGCACGCCGGTCGAATCGGTATGGGCGGCGCCGGCGGATGCCAATCTGAGTACCGAGCAACGCGCGAAACTGACCAAGCTGCTCGGCATGGACGCGGCCGAACTGAAAAGAAAGCTCGCGGAATCCGACCGCGACTTCGTCTATCTGAAAAGGCAATTGCCGCCCGAGCAGGCAGCGAAAGTCGTGCAATTGAATCTTCCCGGCGTTTTCCTGCAGCGCGAATACCGCCGCTACTATCCGGCCGCCGAAGTCACAGCGCATGTCGTGGGCGTGACTGGCGTTGACGACAACGGACAGGAAGGCATCGAGCTTGCCTACCAGGACTGGCTCAGCGGCAAGGCCGGCAGCCGCCGCGTGATCAAGGACCGGCTGGGGCGCGTGGTCGAGGACATCGAAAGCATCCGCGCGCCGCAGGAAGGTCGCAAACTCGCGCTGTCGATAGACCAGCGCATTCAATACCTGGCGTTTCGCGAACTTAAGAGCGCAATCGCGTTGAATGAAGCCAAGGCGGGCAGCCTGGTGGTGCTCGACGTGAAGACGGGTGAAGTGCTGGCGCTGGCAAACTGGCCGACCTACAACCCGAACAATCGCGACACCTTCAAGACAGGGCGCTCGCGCAATCGCGCCGTGGTCGATCTGTTCGAGCCGGGCTCCACGTTGAAGCCGTTCACCGTCGCGGCCGCGCTTGAATCCGGACTAGTCAGCCCGGGAAGCATGATCGATACGGAAGGCGGCCACTATACAATCGGCAACCGCACCATTCACGACGCGCACCCCGAAGGAATCCTGACAGTCGCGCAGGTGATCCAGAAATCATCGAACGTCGGATCTGCGAAAATGGCGCTGGCGATGGCTCCGCAGAAAATGTGGAGCATTTTCTCCGAAGTGGGATTCGGTACCCAAACCAAAGTAGGTTTCCCCGGAGAGGCAACCGGGCGGTTGCGCGCGTACCAGACCTGGAAACCAATTGAACAGGCAACCATGTCGTATGGACATGGCATTTCCGTCAGCCTCCTGCAACTTGCGCGCGCCTATTCTGTTTTCGCCACCAACGGTGAGCTCAAACCCCTGACACTGGTCAAGCGCGATCAGCCGGTCGAAGGCAAGGCAGTGATTTCGCCGCGTACCGCGATGGCGGTGCGCAAAATGCTGGAGATGGTGACCCAGCCCGGTGGTACCGCCACCCGCGCACAGGTTGCCGGCTTCCGCGTCGCCGGCAAGACCGGCACCGCGCACAAATTGCTGGGTGCGAGCTACGCGACCGATCGGTATATCTCCTCGTTTGTCGGATTCGCTCCGGCATCCAATCCGCGACTGGTCATTGCTGTCATGCTCGATGAACCCGGCGGCAAGTCTTATTACGGGGGCGAAGTTGCCGCTCCGGTCTTCAGCAACGTGATGGCCGGCGCGCTTCGCCTCCTCGGCATCGAGCCGGACGCAGCGCTCGACAATGTCATTTCTCCCGATTCCGCGCCTGTCGTGAGAGAGGAAGTATGACAACGGGCGTGTATTCCTCAGGTGCAAAGCGGGGCGGATTCGATGTCCGCTCGATTGACGCGCTCGGCGTGCGCTTTGGCGGACTCGCCATCGACAGCCGCAAGGTCAAGGCGGGAGACCTGTTCCTCGCCTATCCGGGACAACGTTCGGACGGACGAGCGCACATCGCGCAGGCCATTGCGGCTGGCGCTGGCGCCGTGCTGTGGGATAGCGACGGGTACCAATGGGATTCCGCCTGGGGCGTTCCGAACCTGGGCGTGGCGGATTTGCGCTCGCACCTGGGAGAAATAGCCAGCCGTTACTTCGGCAACCCATCACGCGACATGTGGCTGGCGGGGGTGACCGGTACCAACGGCAAGACATCCTGCTCGCACTGGATCGCGCAGTCGATGACGCGGCTTGGACGCAAGACGGCCGTGATTGGCACGCTCGGAAGCGGATTTCCCGGGCAACTGGATGTCGCGATCAATACCACGCCGGATGCGGTCTCGTTGCAAATGCGGCTGGCTGCATTGCGTGCTGACGGCGCAACTGGTTGCGCCATGGAGGTGTCTTCGCACGGCATCGACCAGGGGCGCATCAACGGCGTCGAGTTCGATGTGGCGTTGTTCACGAATCTTTCACGCGACCACCTCGACTATCACAAGACCATGGAAGACTATGGCGCTGCCAAGGCGAAGCTCTTCCAATTGCCGCACCTGAAGCATGCGATCGTCAACGTCGATGACCAGTTCGGTCGCGAGCTCGCGGAATCGATCGACCGATCTCGCATCAACGTGCTTGGCTACGGTTTCGGCAAGGCCGATATCGCCGGCCATCGCATGGACCTTTCCACTCGTGGCCTGAAACTTGAAATCACCACCCCGTGGGGCCCTGCGCTGCTGAGCAGCCGTTTGATCGGCGGATTCAATGCCGCAAATCTGTTAGGCGTGCTCGGTGTGCTCATGAGCGCCGACGTGTCCTTGGAGGATGCGGTCGACGCACTTGCGCACGTTGACCCGGTGCCAGGCCGCCTGCAGATGATCAGGCTGCCGAATGCACCGCTCGCCGTCATCGATTATGCACACACGCCGGACGCCTTGGAGAAAGTCCTGAGGACGTTGCGAGACCTGCTGCCTGCCGGCGCGAAATTGTTTTGCGTGTTCGGTTGCGGCGGCGATCGCGATCCCGGCAAGCGGCCGGTAATGGGCGAAGTCGCCACGCGCCTGGCCCACCGGGCCATCATCACCAGCGACAACCCCCGCTCCGAAGACCCGCGAGCCATCATCGCGGACATTGCCGCCGGTGCGCATCCCGGCTATGAAATCGAGGTGGAACGGTCGATTGCCATATTCAAGGCGCTGCAATCGGCCGCATTGGACGACGTCGTCCTCATAGCCGGCAAAGGCCATGAGACTTACCAGGAAATCGGCTCGCAACGCTTGCCTTTCGATGACGTGCAGGTAGCGCGCGAAGGATTGCTTCGTTTGAGTGGAGGGGCCCGCGGTGATTGATCTGGCCAGCGCTGCCAAGGCGATCAACGCCCGGCTTATCGGCGCCAATGCTGTGGTCAATCGGGTGACCACCGACAGTCGCGATTTGCGTCCCGGCGATTTGTTCGTGGGAATACGCGGCGAACGTTTCGACGGCCAAGCATTTGCCGACCAGGCCCTGGCGGCCGGCGCCAGCGCCGTCATGCTGGAAGTCGGCGCAAAAGTCCTTACGCCGGGCGCGCGGATTCTCCAAGTCGACGACACGCGGCTGGCGCTCGGCCGGCTGGCGGCCTTCTGGCGCGCGCGCTTCGCTGTGCCGCTGATCGCAGTGACCGGCAGCAACGGCAAGACCACGGTGAAGGAAATGCTTGCGTCCATCCTGCGCCAGGTCGCTGGCGAATCGGGAGTACTGGCGACGACCGGCAATCTGAACAACGACATCGGCATGCCGCTGACCCTGCTACGCCTCGATGCGGGGCATCGGTACGCGGTCGTCGAAATGGGCATGAACCACCTTGGGGAAATTTCCTATCTGACCTCGCTGGCCAAGCCGACTGTCGCATTGATCAATAACGCCGGTACCGCGCACATCGGCGAACTCGGTTCAGCCGATGCCATCGCTCGCGCCAAAGGGGAGATTTTCGAAGGGCTCGATGAATCGGGCACCGCAATCCTAAATGGCGACGACGCGTTCGCCGATTACTGGCGCGCCCTGGTGCGCGGGCGGCGCGTGGTGGATTTCGGCCTGGACAGGAAGGCAGCGGTATCCGCCCGCTATGAACTCGCTGTGTTCGCCAGCCTGGTGACTTTCCGCACCCCCGAGGAGGAATTTGTCGCGACGCTTGGCATACCCGGGATGCACAACATCAGGAATGCATTGGCGGCAGTGGCCTGCGCTTACGCACTGGATATCCCCTCCGCAGCAACCGCCGCCGGTCTTGCAGCGTATGCGGGTGTCAAGGGACGGCTGCAACGCAAGCGTCACGCCTCCGGCGCGCTGGTTATCGACGATACCTACAACGCCAATCCGGACTCCATGAGAGCCGCGATTGGCGTCTTGGCGGCGTACCCCGGCCGCACGATTTTCGTCATGGGCGATATGGGCGAGCTGGGCCCTGACGCCGAGGCGATGCATGCGTCGATCGGTGAATTCGCCAAGCGCTCCGGGGTGCAGGCCATGTTCGCGCTGGGCGAAATGACTACCGCCGCGGTGCGCAGTTTTGGCGATGGGGCGAGGCATTTTTCCAGCATCAATGAACTGGTCGGCGCGCTGTCGGCCGGACTGGAGCAGGGGTCCACCGTGCTGGTTAAAGGGTCCCGCTTCATGCGCATGGAGCGGGTAGTCGAGGCGCTGGGTGCGGTCAACGGAGAATCGGCCATGAAAGGAACTGCCTGATGCTGCTGGCGCTCACCCAATGGCTGGCCGAGGATCTCCACATCCGCGCGTTCAACGTATTCAACTACATCACGTTGCGGGCGGTGCTCGCGACCCTGACGGCACTGCTGATCTCGTTCATTGTCGGCCCGGTCATGATCCGCAAACTGACCGCTTACAAGATCGGCCAGTCGGTGCGCGACGACGGACCGAAGAGCCATCTGACGAAGGCGGGCACACCTACGATGGGTGGGGCGCTGATCCTGATCTCGATCACGATTACTACGTTGCTGTGGGCCGATCTGCGCAATCGTTACGTGTGGGTCGTTCTGGTGGTGACGCTCGGTTTCGGCATCGTCGGCTGGGTCGACGATTACCGCAAGGTCGTGCATCGCAATCCGAAGGGGTTGTCTGCCCGCAACAAATTTCTCTGGCAATCGATCATCGGTCTGGCCGCGGCGATCTATCTTGCCACTTCGGCGACGCTGCCGGGGCAGACGGAACTGATCGTGCCTCTATTCAAGCAGGTCACCTATCCGCTGGGTATCGTCGGTTTCGTGGTGATGAGTTACTTCGTCATCGTTGGCACCAGCAACGCGGTCAATCTGACCGACGGCCTGGATGGCCTGGCTATCCTTCCGACAGTCATGGTCGGCAGCGCGCTCGGTGTATTCGCCTATGTCGCGGGCAACGCCATTTATTCGCGCTATCTGGGCTTTCCGCTGATTCCCGGCGCCGGCGAACTCACGGTGGTCTGCGCGGCGTTGGCGGGCGCAGGTCTCGCCTTCCTGTGGTTCAACGCTTATCCCGCCGAGGTATTCATGGGTGACGTCGGCGCGCTGGCGCTCGGCGGCGCGCTGGGAACCATCGCCGTGGTGGTTCGCCAGGAAATCGTGCTGTTCATCATGGGCGGCGTATTCGTCGTTGAGACCCTGTCGGTAGTCTTGCAGGTCGCGTCTTTCAAACTGACGGGCAAACGCATTTTCCGCATGGCGCCGCTGCATCACCACTATGAGCTTAAGGGTTGGAAAGAGAACCAAGTCGTCGTTCGTTTCTGGATCATCACCATGATGCTGGTGCTGGTCGGCCTGTCGACGCTGAAGTTGCGCTAGCAGCCATGGAGACGAGCGACGACTTGGTTTGCACAAAGACCCGTCTTGCGTCGCAAGGCGGCATGTCGGAGGGAAATCAGGGTCACAGCGAGGTAAACAATGACTAGCCGTTTGCATTTCGAGTTGTTCATGCAGGAACTGCGTGTGCGCGCGTCCGAGTCCAAACCCAAGCAACTCCCGCTGGAGGGATTGCGCCCGGACGGAACTGAAGACGTCGGTTCGGTGCGGTTGTCGCAAATCGAGTCCGCCATGAAGGAGACGCGTGCCGGTCGATCTGACAAATAAGCACGCGCTGGTGCTCGGTCTCGGCGCAAGCGGAATGTCGATGGCGCGCTGGCTCAATGCCCGCGGCGCCTCGGTGTGTGTCGCGGACAGTCGCGAGGCACCGCCGTTTGCGCAGAAGCTGCAAGACGAACTTCCGGCCGTGAAATTGCGCACCGGAACGTTTCGCGCCGAAATTTTTGCTGATGTGGACCTCATCGCCATCAGTCCCGGCGTGCCGCTGGCCGAGCCGCTGGTGCGTGCCGCGGTGGACAAGGGCATCGATATCGCCGGCGACATCGAGCTATTCGCCAGGATAAGGAACGAATTTCCGGGAAACAGAGTGATCGCCATCACCGGGTCGAATGGCAAGAGCACGGTGACGGAAATGGTCGGCGCGATGGTGCGTGCCGCCAAGATCAGGACGCTGATTGCGGGCAATATCGGATTGCCGATCCTCGAAGCACTCTCGGAAGTGGATGCGGGAACCCGGCGCCGCCCGGACGTATTCGTACTGGAGTTGTCGAGTTTCCAGCTTGAGTCGACGCGCAGTCTGAATCCCGATGCCGCCGCTGTCCTGAACCTGAGCGAGGATCACCTCGACCGCTACGCCGGCATGCGCGACTACGCGAATGCGAAAGCGCGCATTTTCCTCGGCGACGGCATCCAGGTGGTGAACAGACAGGACGACTGGGCGCGCGGCATGGTCGGACCCGGACGCAAGGTTTTCACCTTTGGACTGGATGAGCCCTGGAACGAAGGCAATTGGGGATTGCGCGACATCGATGGGGAGCTCTGGCTGGCGGAAGGGCGCGCCAACCTGATGAAGGCGTCCGAACTGAAAGTCGCCGGCTTGCACAACGCCGCCAATGCGCTCGCCGCCCTGGCCTTGTGCCGCGCGATTCGCCTGCCTTATGAACCCCTCCTCGATGCGCTGTTCAAGTTCGAAGGCTTGCCCCATCGCGTGCAAAAAGTCGCCGAGATCGAAGGCGTGGCCTTTTACGACGATTCCAAGGGGACCAACGTCGGTGCCACCGTCGCTGCGCTGATGGGCATGAATTCGAAGGTTGTGCTGATCGCCGGCGGCGAAGGCAAGGGCCAGGATTTTTCCCCCTTGCGTGACGCGGTGGCGAAAAAAGCCAAGGGCGTGGTCCTCATCGGTCGCGACAGCGACAAGATTGCCGCGGCCCTGGATGGTTCCGGCGCGCCGATCGTTCACGCGCAGAGCATGCGTGACGCCGTTCGGGCCGGGTTTTCGATGGCGCAGTCCGGCGACGCAGTCATATTGTCGCCGGCGTGCGCGAGCTTCGACATGTTCCGCAACTATGAGCATCGCGCCGAAGTCTTCGTCGAGGAAGTGCGGGCCCTGGAGGCCGGCCCATGAACAGCTTTCTTGGCATCGGCACGCCGTCCAGGCCGGTGCAAATTGCGCAGTTCGACTATGCGGTCGTCAGCAGCGCGGGGCTTTTGCTCGCGCTCGGATTGATCATGGTCTACTCCTCGTCGATCGCGATTGCCGAGGGCGGGCGATTCACCGGCAACCAGCCCGCCTATTTCCTGATCCGGCATGGCGTGTTCCTGTTCGTCGGCCTGATGGCGGGGTTCATCTGCTTCCAGTTTCCGCTGCGTTTCTGGGAACAGGCTGCGCCTTATCTTTTTTGCGCCGGAGTGCTGATGCTCATGCTGGTGCTGATTCCCGGGATAGGACGCGAAGTCAACGGCAGCCGTCGCTGGCTGTCGCTCGGCCTGTTCAACCTGCAGCCTTCGGAGCTGATGAAGTTGTTCGCAGTGTTGTACGCAGCGGACTACACCGTGCGCAAGGCAGCGCACATGCACAGCTTTCGCAAAGGTTTCCTGCCGATGCTGGTCGTCATGCTATTGACCGGCGGATTGCTGTTGCGCGAACCGGACTTCGGCGCCTTCGCAGTGATCACCGCGGTCGCAATGGCCATCCTGTTCCTTGGCGGCATGAACTGGAAATTGTTCGCGACGCTTATTTCCCTTCTGCTGATCG
Source organism: Betaproteobacteria bacterium (assembly GCA_025351455.1). GTDB lineage: Bacteria > Pseudomonadota > Gammaproteobacteria > Burkholderiales > JACQAP01 > JACQAP01. The sequence goes on from JANXVW010000008.1 coordinate 8,741, forward strand.
GCTTCGTCATGCTGATCTGGACGTCGCCCTACCGTCTGCAGCGGGTCGTTGGATTCATGGATCCCTGGTCGGACCCGTTTGGCAAAGGTTATCAACTGTCGCATGCGCTGATCGCCTTCGGGCGCGGCGAATGGTTCGGCGTCGGCCTGGGCGCGAGCATCGAGAAACTGTTTTACCTGCCCGAGGCACATACCGACTTCCTGCTCGCCGTCATCGCCGAGGAACTCGGCTTCATAGGCGTGCTGACCGTGATTGCCTTGTTCGCCTGCCTGATCTGGCGTGCGTTCGCGATCGGCAATCAGGCGGTGCGCATGGAGCGCTGCTTCTCCGCGCTAGTGGCACAAGGCATCGGGCTGTGGCTCGGCGCCCAGGCCTTCATCAACATGGGTGTGAATATGGGCGTGTTGCCCACCAAGGGACTGACACTGCCGCTGCTTTCATTCGGTGGCAGCGGCATCGTCGCAAACTGTTGCGCGTTGGCCATCCTGCTACGCGTGGACTATGAAAACCGGCAGATGATGAAAGGGTATTCGCTGTGACGGATTCCCTGGTCGCGGCAAAAACTATCCTGATTATGGCGGGAGGAACCGGGGGCCACATATTCCCGGCCCTTGCTGTCGCCGATCAGCTGCGCGACAAAGGCTGGAAAGTGGCCTGGCTGGGTTCGAAGGCGGGCATGGAAAGCAAACTGGTTCCGCAATACGGATTCGAAATCGTCTGGGTACGTTTCTCGGGACTTCGCGGCAAAGGCCGGTTGCGCACCTTGCTGTTGCCGCTGAATCTGCTGATTGCATTCTGGCAAAGTGCCCGCGCGATTTTTCAGGTGCGCCCGGATGTCGTGCTGGGCATGGGCGGATATATCTCATTTCCCGGCGGCATGATGGCTGTTGCGCTGGCCAGGCCGCTCGTGCTGCACGAACAAAATTCCGTCGCGGGACTCGCCAACAAGGTCCTCGCGCGGGTGGCCCATCGCGTCCTGGTCGCGTTCCCGAATGCATTGAAGAATGCCGAATGGACGGGCAATCCAGTGCGTCGCGATATCGCGCAATTGCCGGTTCCCGAGGAGCGCTTTCGTAGCCGGACCGGGAACCTGAAAGTGCTGATCGTCGGTGGCAGCCTCGGCGCGCAGGCGCTGAATGAGGCCGTACCACGTGCCCTTGCGCTTATACCCGCATCGCAGCGGCCCGAGGTCACGCACCAGGCTGGCGAGAAGCATCTCGCCATGCTCGAAGAACGATATCGGGAGGCGGGCGTGGGCGCGACGACACAGGCGTTCATCCGCAACATGGCAGAGGCTTACGCAACGGCAGACCTGGTGATTTGCCGCGCCGGCGCGCTGACAGTCTCGGAACTCGCCGCGGCCGGCATCGCAAGCGTGCTGGTGCCTTTCCCGTACGCGGTCGACGACCACCAAACATTCAATGCCCGTTACCTTTCCGATCGGTCGGCCGCGATATTGCTGCCGCAGGCGGACCTCACGCCGCGCAGGCTCGCGGATCTGCTGCTTGGCTTTACACGGGAAAAATTGCTGGACATGGCAAATCGCGCGCGCGCATTGGGCAAGCCGGATGCCACACGGATCGTCGCGGATCATTGCATGGCAGCTGCGGCATGAAGCACAAGGTCAAACGTGTCCACTTCATCGGCATCGGCGGAGCCGGCATGAGTGGCATTGCGGAGGTCATGCTCAACCTCGGTTTCGAGGTAAGCGGTTCGGATATCTCCGAGAGCGCCGCCACGTTGCGCCTGAAAAACCAGGGCGCCAAGGTGCACATAGGCCACGATGAGACGAATGTGCTCGGCGCCAACGCTGTGGTTACATCGACGGCGGTCAGGCCGGATAATCCGGAAGTCGCCGCGGCCCGTGCGAAACGCATCCCGGTCGTGCCCAGGGCGATGATGCTCGCCGAACTAATGCGCCTGAAACAGGGCATTGCCATTGCCGGGACGCACGGCAAGACCACCACAACCAGCCTGGTCGCGAGCGTGCTCGCACAGGCCGGCATGGACCCGACATTCGTTATCGGCGGGCGGCTAGAGGCGGCCGGTTCGCATGCGAAGCTGGGCACCGGGGAATTCATCGTCGTCGAGGCGGACGAATCCGACGCATCGTTTCTTTATCTCCAGCCCGTGCTCGCGGTCGTCACCAATATCGATGCCGACCACATGGAAACTTACGGCCACGACTTTGGCCGCCTGCGGCAGGCCTTCCTCGAATTCATCGAACACTTGCCGTTCTATGGAATGGCGGTGCTGTGCATGGATGACGCCAACGTGCGAAGCCTGCTGCCCCTCATCACCAAGCAGGTCACGACATACGGCCTGATGGAAGGCGCGCAGATTCGCGCCGTCGATGTCCGAGCCGATGCCGCGCGCATGCGCTTCTGCGTCGTGCGCAGGAATGGCCACGCAAAACCCATCCCGGATCTGGACATCACGCTGAACCTGCCTGGCGTGCACAACGTGCAGAACGCATTGGCCGCTATTGCCGTGGGCATGGAAATTGGCGCACCCGATGAGGCCATAGTCAAGGCTCTGGCTGAATTCCGCGGAGTGGGGCGGCGATTTCAGCGCTATGGCGACATTGGTCTGGCGCAGGGAAGCTTCACGCTAATCGACGATTACGGCCATCACCCGGCCGAGATGTCAGCAACGATTGCGGCGGCGCGCGGCGCCTTCCCGGATCGCCGCTTGGTACTGGCTTTCCAGCCGCACCGGTACACGCGCACAAGGGATTGTTTCGAGGACTTCGTTAAAGTCCTCTCTTCCGTCGACGCGTTGTTACTCACGGAAGTTTACCCGGCCGGCGAAGCACCGATCGTCGCCGCCGATGGCCGCTCGCTTGTGCGGGCCGTGCGCGTAGCGGGAAAGGTCGAGCCAGTCTTCATCGAACAAATCGCAGAACTGCCGGCCGCGATACTCGCCGTGGCGATCGACGGCGATGTGGTCATCACCATGGGCGCGGGATCCATCGGGACGGTGCCGGGAAAAATGGCAAAGGGAAACTGAGCGAAGACGCATGGACATGGCAGAACTCGTACAGATCCAGACCAGCGGCTTGCGCGGCGAATTGCGGCGCGACGAGCCGATGCACAAGCATGTCAGCTGGCGCGCGGGCGGTGTCGCGCATCGTACCTATGCGCCTGCTGATCTCGATGATCTCGGCGTTTTTCTGGGTCGGCTGCCGGAACAAGAGCCGATTCTGTTCGTCGGGCTCGGCAGCAACCTGCTTGTCCGCGACGGCGGTTTCCGCGGAACGGTGGTGTTCACGCATCGCGTCCTCGGACGCTTGTTCCTGCAAGAAGCGGCCGGCTACGCCGAAATTTATGCGGAGGCGGGCGTCGCCAGTCCCAAAGTTGCGCGCTTTGCGGCAGTTCACAACCTCGAGGGTGCGGAGTTTCTCGCCGGAATTCCCGGAACGGCGGGTGGAGCGTTGGCGATGAATGCGGGTTGTTACGGAGCGGAAACCTGGGATGCGGTGGCGCGTGTGCGCACCATGGATCGCGCCGGGCGGATGCAGATTCGCGAGCCCGGGGAGTATGCCGTCGGTTATCGCAGCGTGCTTGCGCTGCAGGCGCGCGACGAATTTTTTGTCGCGGCATGGTTTCGCTTCGCGCGCGGCGACGGCGAAGCGGCGCGACGCAGGATCAAGGAATTGCTGGCAAAGCGGATTGCTACACAACCGCTTGCCGAATCCAACGCCGGCTCGGTGTTCCGCAACCCGCCCGGTGACCATGCGGCGCGTCTGATCCAGGCAAGCGGCCTGAAGGGTCGGCGCATCGGCGGGGCGGAAGTATCAACTGTGCACGCCAATTTCATCGTCAATAAGGGCGAAGCAACGGCGCGCGACATTGAAGAACTCATCATCCTGGTCCAGGAGACGGTCAAGCGCGATTGGGAAGTGACGCTCGAGCGTGAAGTGCGGATCGTGGGTGAAGCATGAAGCCGCGCGCATGAGCCGCAACCCTTTCGGAAAAGTAGCGGTACTCATGGGCGGCCGTTCGGCCGAACGGGAGATTTCGCTGCTCTCGGGAAACGCGGTGCTCGGCGCGTTGCTCGAGCGTGGCGTGGATGCGCATGCGTTCGATCCGAAGGAAAAGAACATGGCCGACCTGAAGACCGAGAAATTCGGTCGCGTGTTCATTGCGCTGCACGGCCGTTACGGCGAGGACGGGACCGTGCAAGGCGCGCTCGAATTGCTCGGAATCCCTTACACGGGAAGCGGGGTAATGGCCAGCGCGCTGGCCATGGACAAATGGCGTACCAAGCTGATGTGGCGGGCCGTCGGTATTCCGGTGCCGAAGGACGTGTTGGTGCATGAGGCATCGGACTGGGATGCGGTCGCGCGAACGCTGGGACTTCCCCTCATAGTCAAGCCGGTACACGAAGGTTCGACCATAGGTCTGACCAAGGTGACCACGGCGAAGGCGTTGCCATCCGCCTATGCGCTCGCGGCGAAGCACGACCGCATGGTGATCGCCGAAGAGTTTATCGACGGCCGCGAATTGACCGCATCGATTCTGGGCGATACGGCGCTGCCGTTGATTCGCATCGAGGCGCCGCAGGGTAACTACGATTACCAGAACAAATATTTCAGCGACGAGACGAAATACCACTGCCCCGCGGGGATTGAAGAGAAAACAGAGCAAGTTGTTCGACAAGCCGCGCTTCACGCATTTCAGGTGTTGGGTTGCGAGGGTTGGGGGCGTGCCGATTTGATCCTCCGGTCTGATAACACGTTTTCGTTTCTGGAAATGAATACCTCGCCCGGAATGACCGGCCACAGCCTGGTCCCGATGGCTGCACGGCAGTCTGGCTTGTCGTTCCCCGACCTGGTCGTTCAAATCCTGGAAGGCGCCCATGTGGGATGACGCGATTGCGATGCGGAAGACGGCGAACCTGCTGTTTGTGGTTGCCGTGGTGCTGATGCTTTACGGTACCGGGCATTACGTGGCCCATCTGCCGGTCTTTCCACTTCGCGACATTCAGGTGACGGGTGATGTGGCGCATGTGACGCATGAACAGGTCGAAGCCGTGGTGACCAGGGAACTGAGCGGTAATTTTTTCACCGTGGATCTGGCGCAGGCGCGCGCGGCTTTCGCGAAATTGCCCTGGGTGCGCAAAGTCAATGTGCGGCGGCAGTGGCCGGACCGCCTGGAATTTACCGTCGAGGAGCATCGGCCCCTTGCGCGATGGGGCTCGACCGCGCTGGTCAGCGCGGAAGGCGAGGTATTTGAGGCGGCCATCAATACGACGCTGCCGGTGCTGCAGGGACCGGAAGGTAGCGCGCCGGAAGTCGTGTCCCGTTTCCAATATTTCGAACAGACGCTGGAGCCCGTCGGCAGGCATATCACGCAGATAACGTTGTCGGCGCGACGCGCCTGGGTAATGAAACTCGATGACGGCATGGTGCTTGAACTGGGACGCGAGAACCTGGAATCCCGGCTTGCTGGCTTTGTCGCGGCGTATGACCTGACGGTCGCGCGCTTGCCGCAACCGTCGGCTTACATCGACCTGCGCTACACGAATGGATTCGCCGTTCGCAGCCCGGGTCTGAAGTGGACGAGAAACAAGACCTGAACCGGATCAACCAAAAGACATGGCATTGAGCGGAAGAAAAGAAAGCAAAAACCTGATCGTCGGTCTGGACATCGGCACGTCGAAGATCGCGGCCATCGTCGCGGAGATGAGGCCGGAAGGCGGCTTCGAGGTTATTGGCATGGGCAGCTCGCCCTCGCGCGGATTGAAGAAAGGCGTGGTGGTGAACATCGAGTCGACTGTCAACGCGATCCAGCGCGCGCTCGAAGAGGCCGAACTCATGGCCGATTGCAAGATCCGTGACGTGTGGACCGGAATTGCCGGCAGCCACATCCGCAGTTTCAATTCCCACGGCATGGTTGCCATCAAGGATCGCGAAGTGGCGCAAAGCGACGTCGATCGCGTGGTGGAAACCGCAAAGGCAATACCGATCCCTGCCGACCAGCAGATCTTGCATGTGCTCAACCAGGAATTCGTGATCGACGGCCAGGAAGATGTGAGGGAGCCGCTCGGCATGAGTGGCGTGCGCCTCGAGGTAAAAGTACACATCGTCACCGGTGCGGTTTCGGCTGCGCAAAACATCATGAAGTGCGTGCGACGCTGCGGCCTGGAGGTCAACGAGCTGATCCTGCAGCCGCTGGCGTCGGCGATGGCAATCCTTTCTGAAGACGAAAAGGACCTGGGCGTATGCCTGGTCGACATAGGCGGCGGAACGTCGGACATCGCGGTATTCACACAGGGCGCGATACGGCACACCGCGGTAATTCCGATCGCCGGAGACCAGATCACGAACGATATCGCGATGGCGTTGCGCACGCCGACGAAGGAAGCCGAGGAGATCAAACGCCGCTACGGGTGTGCGCTCCGCGAACTCGCCGATCCGCAGGAAATGGTTGAGGTGCCGGGCGTCGGCGAGCGAAGCTCCAAAAAGATGTCTCGCCAGACCCTCGCGGAAGTCATCGAACCGCGCGTGGAGGAACTGTACTCGCTGGTACAGGCCGAACTTCGCCGCAGTGGATTCGAAGAACTGCTTTCCTCGGGCATCGTCATCACTGGCGGCAGCGCTGCGATGCAAGGCATGGTCGAGCTCGGCGAAGAGGTATTCCACATGCCCGTGCGGCTTGGGTTGCCGAGCTATGCAGGGGGATTGTCCGAAGTTATCCGCAATCCGCGCTATTCGACCGGAGTGGGTCTGTTGCTGGCGGGCTTGAGCCAGCATCAGCGGCAGCAGATCGAAAAAATGCAAAGTGGTTCGTTCAAGCAGATTGTCGGCCGCATGAAGAAATGGTTCGAGACGAATTTTTAGCGGGATAGATTCAAGGGAGTTTTGTTTTTAACGATTCACAATTATTCACATAGGAGGCTACTCATGTTTGAAATCATGGATACACAACCTCAGGAAGCGGTCATCAAGGTAGTTGGTGTCGGCGGATGCGGCGGCAATGCGGTCGACCACATGATCAACGAGGGCGTGGATGGCGTGGAGTTCATTTGCGCCAATACCGATTCGCAGGCATTGAAACGCAACAAGTCCAAAACCCTGCTGCAGCTTGGCCCGAATGTCACGAAGGGACTCGGCGCGGGCGCCAACCCGGATATCGGGCGTGAAGCCGCAATGGAAGACCGCGAGCGCATCATCGAGTTGATCGAGGGCGCGGACATGCTGTTCCTGACGGCTGGAATGGGAGGCGGCACCGGTACCGGCGCTGCGCCGATCGTCGCCGAGGCCGCGCGTGAACTCGGCATCCTTACGGTCGCCGTGGTGACCAAGCCGTTTGCGTTCGAAGGGAAGCGCCAGAAGATCGCCCAGCAGGGCCTAGAAGAACTTTGCAAGCACGTCGATTCGTTGATCGTGATTCCGAACGACAAGCTCATGCAGGTACTTGGCGAGGATGTCAGCATGCTCGATGCGTTCAAAGCGGCTAACACTGTGCTCCACGGCGCCGTTGCGGGAATTGCCGAAGTGATCAAGTGCCCAGGCCTGGTCAACGTGGACTTCGCCGACGTGCGCACAGTGATGTCGGAGATGGGCATGGCGATGATGGGGTCCGCGGTCGCCGCGGGCCTCGATCGGGCACATTCCGCCGCTGAACAGGCTGTAGCCAGCCCGCTGCTAGAAGATGTGAATCTGGCTGGCGCGCGCGGCGTTCTCGTGAATATCACGGCAAGCTCCAGCCTGAAGATGAAGGAAGTGCACGAAGTCATGAACACCATCAAGGGATTCACGGCCGACGATGCGACCGTCATCGTTGGCACCGTGATCGATGAAACCATGGAAGATCGCCTGCGTGTGACCATGGTGGCAACGGGTTTGGGCGGGGCGGTCAACCACCGCCAGCAGAAGCCGTTGACCATGGTGAAAACCGGTACCGATGCCTCGCCGATCGAAGTGAATTACGGGGATCTTGAGGCCCCGGCGGTCATGCGCCGGCGTTCGCGCGACGCGGCGGTCCAGGCGATGAAACAGTCCGGCGTGGATATGCTTGATATCCCGGCGTTCTTGCGCAAGCAGGCTGACTGATTACACTGCAGGTATGCTGTTTGCTGCATTACAGCAACCTTCCGGTGCTGGCGGATCGGTTGCGTGTATGGTAATCTAATCAATCATTTATAGAGAAAGCAGCAAGAGAATTCAAAATCTCGCACTGCTTGAGTGCATGACATGATCAAACAACGCACGCTGAAGAATATCGTTCGTGCCACCGGCGTCGGTCTCCATACCGGCGCGAAGGTGTATCTGACCCTGCGACCGGCAGCGCCAAACAGCGGCATCATCTTTCGGCGTGTGGATTTGAATCCAGTTGTGGAGATCAAGGCCGATCCTTATGCGGTCGGCGACACGCGCCTGTCCTCGTGCCTCGAGCGCGACGGTGCGCGCGTGCAGACGGTGGAACACCTGATGTCGGCGCTCGCCGGGCTCGGCATCGACAACGTCTACGTCGACCTATCGTCGGGTGAAGTGCCCATAATGGACGGCTCGGCTTCTCCTTTCGTTTTCCTGCTGCAGTCGGCCGGAATCGAAGAGCAGCCGGCCGCGAAGAAATTCATCCGCATCAAGAAAACGGTCGAAGTTAAACAAGGCGACAAGTGGGTCAAGTTCGAGCCATACAACGGATTCCGTGTTGACTTCAGCATTGATTTCCGGCATCCCGTGTTCGCCCATTCCAACAAGCGTGTTGTGGTCGACTTTGAGCACACCTCTTATATAAAGGAGGTGAGTCGCGCGAGGACTTTCGGTTTCATGCAGGACGTCGAATACATGCGTTCCCAGGGCCTCGCGCTCGGCGGCAGCCTCGATAACGCGATTGTGATGGATGATTATCGCGTGCTGAACGCGGACGGCTTGCGCTACGAGGATGAATTCGTAAAGCACAAGGCATTGGATGCAATCGGCGATCTCTATTTGCTCGGTCATCCGGTAATTGGCGCTTATTCTGCATATAAATCCGGACATGCCCTGAATAACGGATTGCTGCGGCAATTGATGGAAGATGCGACATCCTGGGAGTTTGTCAGCTTCCTCAAACCCGAGGAGGCGCCTGCCTTCCTCAGGCTGCAGCTGCAAACCGTTTGAGTTTTCGAGCCGGTGCGGGGCTAACCCGCCCGAGTGGAGCGCATGCTAGTTTTGCGTATCCTGGGTGCTTTGCTGGTCATCGCGGTCGGCGCCTCGGTAGCGGTCTATCTGGTGACCAGGGATCGGCGCTGGCTGCGGTTCAGCTGGCAGATCCTTAAACTTGGCCTTATTATCTTATTGATATTTGTAGTTTTATTCGCTTTGGAGCGATTCGCGATTGTTGTTTAGTGTCAGGTCGGGCGACGGCCGAAGCGCTTCAATGCGGCTTTAAGGGGCGAGGGGTCTAACCGTTCCGAAAGCAAATCGATCGCGCTGCGAGCTTCGGAACTTAGAGAAATCTGTTTTTGCGGCAATGGGTTATCGCGTATCCTTACTTGCACTTGTACATGGATTCCAGTAATCTCGAATCCATGCTGGCGTAAAGACAACAGAATTCGCGGCGCCATATGTCTTAACTTTGCAGCGACCGCGCCGTTGTCGGCGAACAGGATCAATTCACCAGCCTTCGCTAAAGCCACCCCTGAAGAAGTGGTCAGATTGCGGGGCAGCGATTCCGCCAGGGCGCTTTGCAGCGCAGCCAGCTGCCGCAGTTCCCGGTTCAGAGACTGAAATTCGGGAAGGTTGTTAAGCAGAAGGCCTACGCGTGTGTTTGACATGGACTGATTTTGACGAAAGGCATAGGGAACGGATGAATATTATTCTGGTTTCCAATAAATTGGCACAGGCGCGCAGCTTCACGCTGAGCACGCCGCAGATGGTTTTTCTCGGGTTACTGATGTGCCTGGTTGTCGTGTCGCTGGCCGTGTTGCTGAACTACTTCTCGTTGCGCTACGCGGTGACCAACCAAAGTCCCTACCTTCAGTCGTTGCTCGAGGCCGTGCAGGCCGAACAAACCCGCAAGACCCAGTCTTATTTGCGCGAGAGTCTCGATACCATGGCGGCCAGACTGGGAGAGATGCAAGCCAAATTGTCGCGCTTGGATACGCTCGGCGAGCGCCTGACCAAACTTGCCGGTATCAAGCCCCAGGAGTTCATGTTTGATCAGGTTCCTGCGCGCGGCGGTGCGGTTTCGTCGATTCCCGCCCAAGAGTTGTCCATGGGCGAACTGATCGACAAGGTCGACCATCTGGCAATTCAGGTTGACGACCGCACAGACAAGCTAGGCGTGCTCGAATCCATGCTGACGCTTTCACACGCCAAGAAGCAACTGCTGCCCACGCAATTGCCGGTATCGACCGGCTGGTACTCTTCAAATTTCGGCTGGCGCATCGACCCATTCACCGGGTGGAATGCATTTCATGAGGGAATGGATTTCATGGCGGCTGAAGGAACGGCGATCACTGCCGCCGCGGGGGGCGTAGTCGTGTATGCGGACCCGCATCCGCAGTATGGTAATATGATTGAGATTGATCACGGCAACGGCCTCATTACTCGCTACGCTCACGCATCGAAACTCATTGCGAAGGTCGGAGACGTGGTATTGCGCGGCCAGAAAGTTGCCGAGGTCGGTAGTACAGGCCGTTCAACTGGAACGCATCTGCACTTCGAAGTGCGCCAATGGGGAGCCCCGCAAAATCCCGCTCGCTTTCTTCAGGTGCCGAGTTGAACTGAGATTATAGCTAGCATTTCAGCAGAGGGGTGGGGGCAGGCGTCCCCACCCCTCTTGCTTTAAGGACATCCTGGGCAATGATCAATAGCATTCTCAAAAAAGTATTCGGAAGCCGTAATGATCGCTTGTTGCGGAAGTACTCGCATGCGGTGCATGCAATCAACGCGCTGGAACCGCAGGTCCAGAAGTTGAGCGATGCGGATTTGCGCGCGCGAACCGACACCCTCAGGCAGCGTGCCGCGGGCGGTGAATCGCCGGACGATTTGCTTGTCGACGCATTCGCGACTGTGCGCGAGGCGAGTCGGCGTGTCCTGAGCATGCGTCATTTCGACGTGCAGCTTCTCGGCGGCATTGCGTTGCATAACGGGAAAATCGCGGAAATGCGCACCGGCGAGGGCAAGACCCTCGTCGCCACATTGCCCGCATACCTGAATACGCTGGCCGGAAAAGGCGTGCACGTCGTAACCGTCAACGACTATCTCGCCAGCCGTGATGCGGAATGGATGGGAAGGCTTTACCGTTTTCTCGGCCTCTCCGTCGGCGTAAATCTGTCGCAGATGGAGCATGAACTGAAGCAGCGGGCTTATGGCGCGGACATCACCTACGGAACGAACAGCGAATTCGGTTTCGACTACCTGCGGGATAACATGGTGTTTCAGACGTCCGAGCGGGTGCAGCGTGGATTGTCCTACGCAATCGTCGACGAGGTAGACTCGATTTTGATCGACGAGGCGAGAACGCCGCTGATCATCTCCGGCCAGTCCGAGGACAGCACCGAACTGTACTACCGCATGAACGAAATCGTGCCGAAGCTGGTTCGCGTCAAGGAAGAAAATGGACCTGGCGATTTTACCGTCGATGAAAAAGCCCACCAGGTGCTGCTCACGGAAGTCGGCCACGAACGCGCCGAGGACCTCCTGACCCGCGCCGGTTTACTGCCGGAAAACGGCAGCCTCTACGACGCCGCGAATATCAACCTGATGCATCACCTTTACGCGGGCCTGCGCGCGCACTCGTTGTTCCATCGGGATCAGCACTACGTGGCGCAAAACGACGAGATTGTCATCGTCGACGAATTCACCGGCCGATTGACGCCGGGACGCCGGTGGTCCGATGGGTTGCACCAGGCTATTGAGGCCAAGGAGGGCGTGCGTATTCAGCGCGAAAACCAGACGCTGGCGTCGATTACTTACCAGAACTATTTCCGCATGTACGGCAAGCTCGCCGGCATGACCGGTACGGCGGATACCGAAGCGTACGAGTTCCAGCAGATTTATGGGCTCGAAACGGTCATCATGCCGACGCACATGCCGATGGTCCGGGAAGACCGGCTCGACCAGGTCTACCGCACGGCGCAGGAAAAATATCAGGCCGTGATCAATGACATCCGCAATTGCTATCAGACTGGTCAGCCGGTGCTGGTCGGTACGACTTCAATCGAAAACTCCGAACTCCTGGCTAAACTGCTGGAGAAGGAAAAACTTCCACATCAGGTGCTGAACGCAAAACAGCATGCACGCGAGGCGGAAATTATCGCCCAGGCCGGCCGGCCCAAAATGGTGACGATCGCCACAAACATGGCAGGCCGGGGCACCGACATCGTACTGGGCGGAAACCCCGAACCCGAGATAAACAAGGTCCGCAATGATGCCAATCTCTCCGAAGAAGCCAAGGATTCGCGTGTAATTGAAATGCGCGGCGAATGGCAGAAGCTGCATCAGGAGGTCATCGACTCCGGCGGCCTGCACATTGTAGGCACCGAACGCCATGAATCTCGCCGGGTCGACAACCAGCTACGGGGCCGGTCCGGGCGCCAGGGGGACCCAGGCTCGAGCCGCTTTTATCTGGCCCTGGAAGATCCGCTGCTGCGCATATTTGCGTCGGATCGCGTGGCGGCCATCATGGACCGCCTGAAGATGCCCGAGGGCGAAGCGATTGAACACCCTTGGGTTACGCGGGCCATCGAGAACGCGCAGAGGAAAGTGGAAGCGCGCAACTTCGACATCCGCAAGCAATTGCTAGAGTACGACGATGTCTCAAACGATCAACGCAAGGTGATCTACCAGCAGCGTAACGAATTGCTGGAAGCAACAGACATTTCCGACACGATTCGGTCGATGCGCGAAGGCGCGGTCGACGCAGTAATTTCGGCCTACATTCCGCCAGGCAGCGTCGCGGAACAGTGGGATGTTTCCGGCTTGGAGAAGACGCTCGCTGGAGAGTTTGGGCTGCGGCTTCCGCTCAAGGACTGGCTCGACAAGGAAGAAAACCTCGACGAGGAGCAGTTGCGTGCCCGCATTGTCGAGGCTGCCAACAAATATTACGAGGATAAATTCTCCGTCGTGGAGGATGCCCAGAAAGTGCGCGACTACGAGCGGTCGATCATGCTGAATTTCCTTGACAGCCACTGGCGTGAACACCTCTCTGCGCTCGATCATTTGCGCCAGGGAATTCATTTGCGCGGCTACGCACAGAAAAATCCAAAGCAGGAGTACAAACGCGAAGCTTTCGAACTGTTCTCGATGATGCTCGATACCGTGCGCACGGAAGTGACGCGCCAATTGATGATCGTGCAGATCCAGACATCGGAAGAGGTCGAGGCCGCCGTCGAAAAGCAGGAACAGGCGGAACTGAAGAATGTGCAGTACCACCAGAATGCCGATCACGACGAAGCCCTCGAAACGGCGAATACCGAAATCAAGGTGCAGCCCTTCGTCCGCGGGCAGAAGGTGGGGCGAAACGATCCATGCCCGTGCGGTTCGGGGAAGAAGTACAAGCAATGCCACGGCAAGCTCGGGTGATGCCCGGCTGCAAGCGCGGGAATTGTTCGACCAATTAAGACAAGCGCGGGGATTTTCGAATGGCAGTCAATCTTGCAGCTCCTGACCCTTCCGCGCTGCTGCCGATCAAGGGAGTGCGACTCGGCATAACCGAGGCCAGCGTACGCAAGGCAAATCGCAAGGACTTGTTGTTGATCACGCTCGCAGCGGGGACGAGGGTCGCGGGCGTCTTCACGCGTAACCGGTTTTGCGCAGCTCCCGTCACTGTTGCAAGGGCGAATCTGCAGACTGGCGGCATCCGCGCATTGGTAGTGAATACCGGATGCGCGAATGCGGGTACCGGCGACGACGGCATAGCGCGCGCCAGGCAAACATGCGCCGAAGTCGCCAGACTGCTCGGATGCGTACCGGAGCAAGTATTGCCGTTTTCCACCGGCGTTATCATGGAGCCGCTGCCCGTCGAGCGCATTGCCGCTGGCTTGCCGCGCTGCGTTGCCGCACTCGGAGAAAAGAACTGGGCTGATGCCGCGACCGCAATCATGACCACCGACACGGTGGCCAAAGCGTTCTCGAGGCGCGTGGATATCGGCGGTCACTCCATTTCAGTCACCGGCATTGCAAAAGGCTCGGGAATGATTCGTCCCAACATGGCGACGATGCTGGGATTCATCGCCACGGATGCATTGGTGGACCAGAAGCTGTTGCAGCAAGCGACGACCTATGCGGCCGAGCGCACCTTCAATTGCGTGACTGTGGATGGCGATACTTCCACAAACGACGCCTTGATCGTGGTGGCGACCGGCCAGGGCGGCGCGCCGGAAATCACCAAGTCCGATTCCGCCGAATTCAAGCTGTTCCTTGACGCCGTCACCGAGGTCGCTGCCGCCTTGGCTCAGGCACTTGTGCGTGACGGAGAGGGCGCGACCAAGTTCATTACAATCCAGATTGGAGGCGGCATTAATGAAACCGAATGCCGCAAGGTCGGCTATGCGATTGCTCATTCGCCGCTGGTAAAGACCGCCTTTTTTGCATCTGACCCGAATCTCGGGCGCATCCTGGCCGCGATCGGCTATGCCGGCATCGATGACCTCGATGTCGCCAAGGTCGACCTGTATCTTGACGAGGTTATGGTGGCCAAGTCCGGAGGCCGCACACAAAGTTATCGGGAGGAAGACGGCCAGCGCGTCATGAAACAGGCCGAAATCACGGTGAGAGTGGAATTGAACCGGGGCGCGTCCACTGCCACCGTCTGGACCTGCGACCTTTCCCACGACTACGTCAGTATCAACGCCGACTATCGCAGTTGACGAAATATGAGCAGCGACCTTGAACGCCTGATCAACCGCGTCGAGAAAGTCCTCGCGCGATTCGAAGCGACACTGCCTCGGGCCCACCCGGCACCGGACTGGAAGAAAGGACTGGCTTACCGCTGGCGCAGGCGCGCGAACGCAGGCTTCCTCCTGCCGGTGGCACATCCGCACAAGATCCGTCTGTCCGACCTGCAGGGGATAGACGAACAAATAAAGCTCATCGAACAGAACACCCGCCAGTTCATGGACGGACTCACCGCCAACAACGTTCTGCTGACCGGTGCCCGCGGCACGGGAAAATCGTCGCTGGTGAAGGCACTGCTGAACAAGTTTTCGGCGAAGGGCCTGCGCCTGATCGAAGTGGACAAGCAGGATCTGATGGACCTTCCCGACATTGTTGATCTGATCGCCGACGTGCCGTACAAATTCATCTTGTTTTGCGACGACCTTTCGTTTGACGCGGATGAGCCGGGCTACAAGGCTTTGAAGGTCGTACTCGACGGATCGATTTCAGCGACCTCGG
>JANXVW010000009.1 GCA_025351455.1 Betaproteobacteria bacterium
TCGCGAACGGCATCGCGGTTGCTACAGCCGGAAATGCTCGCCCAGATATACTTTTCTTACGCTTTCATTATAAACGATTTCCTCGGGCTTGCCCGCAGCCAGCACGGAGCCGTCGTTGATGATATAGGCACGGTCGCATATCCCCAATGTCTCCCGCACATTATGGTCCGTTATGAGCACCCCGATGTCGCGTTCCTTGAGGACCCGGATGATTTTCTGGATGTCGAGCACGGCAATGGGATCCACGCCGGCGAAGGGTTCATCGAGCAAAATGAAGCGCGGCTGGGTGGCCAGCGCCCGGGCGATTTCTACGCGCCGGCGCTCCCCGCCCGACAGGCTGATGGCCGGGCTGTTGCGAAGGTGGGCGATGTGCAGGTCGTGCAGCAGGGTGTCAAGCTGGGCCAGGATCGCCTCTTCTTCCAGGTCGCGCAGCTCCAGCACGGCGCGGATGTTCTCCGCGACGGTCAGTTTGCGAAAAATCGAAGCCTCCTGCGGCAGGTAGGACAACCCAAGGCGCGCGCGCCGGTGGATCGGCGTATGGGTCAGCGCTTTTTCGTCGAGGAACAGATCACCGCCGTCGAGCGCCACCAGGCCGACCATCATGTAAAAACAGGTGGTCTTGCCGGCGCCGTTGGGTCCGAGCAGGCCGACGACTTCGCCGCTGGATACGTCCAGCGAGACGTCCTTGACGACCGTGCGCGCTTTATAACGCTTCTTCAGTTTTTCCGCGCGCAATTGACTCATCGATGGATACGCAAGACCGGCTTAACGCCGTCATTTTTGCGGCATTTGTACCGAGTTGGAGGGCTTCAGCTCGACCGAGCCTGGCGCCGGAGCAGGCGCGCCGGGTTTCGGCTTGGGCTTGATCACCACGTGCACCTTGCCTTGCGGACTGCCGGAGGTCGAAGCCGATTTGCCACCGCCGATCACCTGGTAGAACTCAGTGACCGCGTTGTACGCAATGTAGTCGCCGCGGACTTCGTCCCCGCCACGCTCGATGCGCGCGTTGGTGAACATCTGCACCTTTTCCGCCTTGCCATCGTACTCGACGCGCTCGGAATACCCTTCAATGTATTCATCGAAGCCTTCGCGCTTCTGACGGAAGTGAGCCGGATTGCCGTAAGCAATGCCGTACTGAAAACCTTGCGCATCCTGCTTGACGATAATCTTGTCTGCCTTGATGGTCAGCGTCCCCTGGGTCAGCGTCACCGAACCGACGAACACCGCTTCCTTTTTCGCGTCGTCCATGTCGACACGGTCGGCCTCGAGGTTCACAGGCTTGTCGCGATCCGCGCGTTCCGCCAGCGCCGGCAGCGAACCGCCGAGGCCGGCGGCCAATGCAATTGCCGCGATTAGGCCAAGACGCCTAGCGGCGGCCGGGATCCTGCGATTTCGCGGCGGTGTGCTTGGGGGTTGCATAACTGGCCTTCACCTCGGACAGCAGTTTGACTTCGCGGGTGACATTGTTGAATTCTAAGCCAACCGAACTGGCCGTGGAATTTCCTTCCACCATGCGCACCGGCTTGTCGGTCTTGGCCAGATCCTTGTCCGGAATGACGTGCAGGAAACTCGTGAAAACGCCCAGTTCGGCATTGCTGGCATACGCCGAGCGGATGATCTGCACGTCGTCACGGAAGTAGACATCATCCCCGCCCTGAACGGCTTCGGCCGTTTCCGAGCGTATGGTTACCGGCGCGCGCTGGTAGTCGAAGTAGACCAGACGCGGCAGCTCCAGTTGCGTGCTGTTGTCGTCCGGAAAATGCACCATGCGCTTTGCCGCCAGCGCATAGCGCCGCGTTCCGTCGGGGTTCATTTTCACCGCGGAAAATCCTTCGATGATGAAATCCGGGTCGTGCCGGGTGCTGCCGTCGGGGCGATGGGCCTGCGGCTGGACTTTGTGGTCGAGCCAGAAGCTCATGGTGGCCAGCAGGGCCAGCAGGATCAACGGCGACCAGGTGACGAGTCTGTCGTTCACGCCAGATAAATCCGCAACTGCGCGTCCAGCGTTCTGCGCGCCCGCATCAGAAATTCGCAGGCTTCGCGTACCGCGCCCTGTCCGCCACGAGCGTGGGTGACGTAGTGAACATGGCCGCGCACGACCTCGGGTGCATTGGGAACGCTGAACGCGAGACCGCAACGGCGCAACACCGGCAGGTCCGGCAAGTCATCGCCCATGAAGGCGGTTTCTTCTTCGGCGAGGCCAAGCTTGCGTAACAGGCGATGATAAGTCTCCAGCTTGTCGCCGGCACCTTGCAGCACATGCGCAATGCCGATCTCCCTGGCGCGCAGCGCGACCATCTTGGATTTGCGTCCGGACAGCAACGCCGTGACGATGCCGCTGTCCGAGAGCATCTTCAGGCCGAGCCCATCCAGGATGTTGAACGCCTTCATCTCCTCGCCGCGCTCGGTGAGATAGACGGTTCCGTCCGTGAGTACACCGTCAACATCGAAAATGGCGAGCCGGATACGGTGGGCGCGCGCGATCAGGCGCTTGTTCATCGTGCAATCGCCTGGCGCGGGGATGCGGCTTGTAAGCTTGACATGCTCAGATGACCTTCGCCCGCATGAGGTCGTGCGTGTTCAGCGCGCCGACAAGATTCAAGTCCGCATCCAGCACCAGCAACTGCGAGATCTTGTATTGTTCCATCAGATCGGCCGCCTCCGCGGCGAGTTGCTCGGGCCGGACGAAGCGGGGATTGGGCGTCATTAATTTGCTCAGGCCCATGGACCGTACGTCGCCTTCCTTTTCCAGGGCGCGCCGCAAGTCGCCATCGGTGAAAATGCCGACGACGCGTTTCGCATCGTGCGTCACGGCCGTCATGCCCATGCCTTTCTTCGATACTTCGCGGACGGCCTCCGTGAATGATGCCGTGTCCGGTACGCACGGAACTGCGTCGCCGGTGCGCATCACGTCATGCACGTGAGTGAGCAGCCGGCGCCCAAGGCTGCCGCCAGGATGCGAGCGCGCAAAATCTTCCTTGCCGAAACCGCGCGCCTCCAGCAGCGTCACGGCCAGCGCATCACCCAGCGCCAGCGCAGCGGTGGTGCTGGCCGTGGGTGCAAGTCCGAGGGAGCAAGCTTCTTCCGCCACGTTGGCGTCAAGGTGCACGTCGGCCTCGCGCGCCAGCGTTGAATTCGGATTGCCGGTCATCGCAATGAGTTTGCCGCCCATGCGCTTGATCAGCGGCACGATCACCAGCAACTCGCCACTCTCCCCGGAATTCGACAACGCGATCATGACGTCGTCCCGCGTCACCATGCCCAGATCGCCATGGCTGGCTTCAGCCGGATGAACAAAGAACGCCGGTGTGCCGGTACTGGCCAGTGTCGATGCGATCTTGCGCGCGATGTGGCCCGACTTGCCGATGCCACTGACCACCACCCGCCCCTTGCAGCCGAATACGATTTCAGCGGCGCGCACGAAATTGGCGTCAAGCCGGTCAGCCAGCTCGCGCACCGCGCGCGCCTCGATCTCGAGTACGCGCCGGCCCGCCTCGAGCGCCCGTCGCGAGTCGATATTTCCGAGTTTTGTCATGAGCATCGAGTATAACGCATGGCACCGGACGCCCACGCCGTCTGGCGAATAGCGCCGCGGAAGGGATTGCGGATAGGCTCGGGGGAGGGCTGATGTCCGGCTTTTACAATCTGGAACGCGCGCTTTGCTACTGCACTTGACCCATTCGGGCTACAACAAGCTCGCGGCGCCGCAATTATTGCTACCGTTTGTGGCGTTCCAGATACCTGCCGCCGTTGTTGCGCTGGTGCAGGCGGGTGCTGCGTTGCCTCCGTCGGCGGGCGCTGCGGCGCCGTTGCCTTGGTAGCGCGAGAACTGGAAACTTCCGGAGTTCGGCATGCCGTCGTCGATCTTGCGGTCCGCCTCGGCGAGGACATACACCGGGATCTGCGAACCGGTCTTGATGTTGTGGCGTAACGGGCTTGGCGCGGCAGTCGTACCGCCTCCGTATACGCCGTCATAGATGATCTGCTGGTAGACGCCGTATGAATTGGACAGGGTGGTTAGGGCCGATTCGGTGGCGTTATAGACGTACGTGGGGGAGAGGAAGCCCGCCTGCGTCAGATGCTCCCAGGCCAGGATGGATTCGTTCGGAACCGTGGCGCTCTCGATCCGGCCGTTGCCGTTGCCGTTCTGGGTTGCGCCGCGGATGTTGAGTGTGGCCTGCTCATAATCGCCTGGGCTCGCACGAAAGCGCTCCGCAAAGCCGTAGTACGCGGCCTTAATGCCGTCTTGTTGCGAAATCAATGCGCGAACGCGCGCGCTGGTGATCAGTTCCGAGCCCCTGAGGATGCCGCCGAGCAGGAGGCCGATGATGACCAGCACGATGGCAATTTCGACGAGCGTGAAACCATGCGTCTGTCTTCGGCTCATCGGGAAGGTTGTACGCGAAAAAAACAGGCTGGCATACGGCGACGCTAACTCCCCGCCAGAAACATCGGCGGCAGGCAGGAAAACCGGGCGTATGCGATCTCTAATTGATACATGACGCACCTGCAAAGAAAAGCCCGCCTAAGCGGGCTTTTCCAGGCTTAGAAATAGTTTTTCTAAAGCAGGCTCGCGCCTTGGCAGTTGGTAACCCCGTTCTTCACCAGCCAAATGCCATCAGTTCCAGCGCACACCTGATTGGCATTAGCGGCACCCGTGCCTGATGGGGCAGCGGGCTGGGTGTTCCCATATTGGTTTCCGGACGAAAACTGGAAGCCGCCCTTCAGCGCATCACCGTCATCGATCTTTCGGTCCACTTCCGCGATGATTTCCACTGGAACTTGAGATCCACTCTTGATGTGATGTCTCGCCGCGCTCGTCGCTCCTGCGCCTGTGTCTGCCGTCGATGTGCCGTACCAACCGCCATAGACTACTTGAAGATACGAACTGTAGGGATTCTTTAGCACTGCGGTGTCGTAAGGCGCGGTCGCCGTATAAGTGTAGCTACCGTTGATGAACCCTGCCTTCGAAAGGTGCTCCCAGACAAGAATATCTTCAAGCGGAGTCGTGGTCGACTCAATCTGACCATTGCCATTGCCGTTCTGGGTCGCACCAGTAATATTTGTTGTCGCCTGAGTGTAGTCACCTGGAAGAGCCCGGAACCGATCCTGGAAGCCAAAGAACGCAGCCTTAACGCCGTCCTGCTGCGAGATCAGATTGCGCACGCGCGCGCTGGTAATCAACTCCTGACCCTTGAGGACGCCGCCAAGCAACAGGCCGATGATGACCAGCACGATGGCGATTTCAATAAGGGTAAAACCCTGGCTCTGGCTGCGATTCATGATGCCCTACCTCCGTTTGCGATGATTCTGGTGAGTAGGGTTACGCCAGATCCATGCCCGTTACGCCACGAATTTAAAAAATATTTAATTTCAGATACTTAATATAGTTCGTTCCAAATAATATTGGAATATCAAGACGGGACCTTATTTTTTTCATATCGCAGTCGCCGAAATTAGTATCGTGCTGTTCTGAAAGAGAATCTCTGGTTGCCCGGCGTCTTCTCCACGACTATTCCAGCGGCATTTCTGCTGGATCGGTTCTTTGAGCCGGCGTCATCTTTTCGACGGTGTTGACGATTTTTCAGCAGATTGCAGTGCCTTCAATCTCTCCGTCAAAAAGTGCACTTCATGCGTGTCGGTGACCGTTCCGCTCACCAGCAAGCCGCCGAGAAGAATCTTCACGGTCTCGATTTCCCCCATGTCTTCGAGCACAAAGATGTGCATTTGCTTGGCCCAGTCGGGCACCGAAGAGGCGGTCGCATGTTCGCTCAGCGCGCGGGTGTAACGCAGTGCCAACGCAGGATCGTTGAGCCGATGCTTGGCCATGATTGCCGCATGCGCCAGCCAGCGCCAGCGCCGGTTGGGATCGATCAGGAATTGGCGATAGACAAATTCACCCATTTGGCGCTGTTTTTTCAGGTCCGGTAGCACCTGGCCATAGACTTGCGATGCCATCATCAGCGGGTATTGTCCCGGCGGATCGAGTTCAAGAATGCTCGTCAGCCAGGATTCCACCTTGACGTAGTCGAGGTCCTTGAACGGGATGCTGATCCCCGGTTGGGTATCGAAGGCTTGCAGATATAACGACAACAGATTCGCGGCCGCGATCGGTTCTCCCATGGCGGCCAGTCGCAAGGCTGCACGAGGAGGGGGATCCGGAAGATCCAATGCGGTAGCGGTGGGTCGCGGTTCCGCCGTTTTCAGGACAATCTGAGCGGCCAAGGCCGCGGCAAGCAGACCCAGGACAACGCCGGGGACGGTCGAAATAGGGCGTTCCGCCACTTCGGTTCAGAAATTCTTGCGGTAGAGATCGAACATTGCTGCAACCAGCAGTAGAACCACGTACACCGTCGTTTGCAGTAGCACGCTCAGGATTGCGGGATAAGCCGTGACGCTATCCACCAGCCATGCCGTCTGCGTGAACATGTCAAGGCGGGGCAGGGCGATTGCCAGGGCGTCGGCGAGCAGGCGGCTGGTCTTCTGTCCGAACTCGTCGACGCCGAGCAGATTGGCGCCGCTCATCAGCTGAATCGCGGAAATGGAACGGGCAAGCAGGTAAAATGCGGTGACGAAGGCTGCGGCGGGCAGCAGTTGCGTGAAGGTGGTGATGCAGAATACGCTAAGCGCAGTAATGATCAGCAGCTCCAGTGCCAGTGAGCACCCCCACGCGAATGCGGATTCGGCAGGCGCAAGCACCGCGATGGGGATGGCGGCGATCACCGCGACGGCCAAAGCCACGATTGCGAACCCGCAGAATTTTCCGATCAGGTAGCTTGGGCGCGGCAGATCCAGCGACAGTATGAGTTCCAGTACCTTGTCGTTGAATTCGCGGGTCAGGCCATTGAGAATGTAAAGGCCGATCAGGAAGACGCTGGCGACCCGCAGAGTTGCAGCCAGGATTGCGGTCTGCAGTCGCCCGCTCTCGGTGACTGCGAGTTCGCGGGCAAACAGACTCAGCAGCGTCAGCAATGCCACTGCAACGACCACGAGTACAACCAGGCGGTTACGCCAGGCTTCGAGAACTGTGTAACGGGCAATCGCGCCAATGCGTCGCGCGTTTAGCCGAAAAGGAACCTGGGTGGATGCGGCTGTGTTGCTCATGATTCCAGAATCAAAGATCCAGTAGCGCGACTAGGGCTGAGGTTGTCACGAAATGGCGATGGAAATCAACTCCGGGACTGCGGTCGGACGTTTCATTGGCGGGATTGGCCAGCAGCATTGGCTGTCTCTAGCGCTGCTTGCCTTGCACGGCGCGCTCGTTCTCGAACTGGCCGATCCATTGGCGAGGGCGCTACTGCTCTCCCACTTCGGTTTTTTCCTCCTGTGGCAACCCCTCTGGCGCGGCGGACAGAAATTGGTCGCGGGACAGGCCGTACTGATTATCGGCGCAGCGGTCCTGTTGATCGC
>JANXVW010000028.1 GCA_025351455.1 Betaproteobacteria bacterium
AGACGGTCCGGCCGATCGGCTGGAACGTTCGCAGATAGCCGGCGTGATCGGACAGGGGCTCGAACGGCTGCCGCCCCGTCAACGCGAGGCCTTTCTGTTGCGTTACTGGGAGGAACTGGATGTGGCAGAGACCGCGCAGGCGATGGGATGCTCGGAAGGCAGCGTAAAGACGCACTGCTCCCGGGCCACGCATGCGTTGGCGGCATTTCTGAAGGAAAAAGGGATCGAACCGTGAACGAGAATGAGGTTGCCGGAAGGATTGTTGCGCGACTCGACCAGGACCTGGCCGAATTGCCGGCGCCGATCGTTCAAAAGCTTCAGTCCGCCAGGATGGCGGCCGCAGCCGCATATCGGCCCGGCAAGCCGTTGTGGACGCATCCGGGGACTGGTAACGTCCTGAGCGGCTGGGGTTTGGGCCGCGGACTGACCACGCGGCTGGTGCTGCCGGCGGCCATCGTCCTCGCCAGCCTTACCGGGTTGATCTATTGGCAGATGTCGAGTCATCATGAAGAAGAACTGGACACCGGCCTGCTGGCTGGCGAACTGCCGATCCATGCCTATACCGATCCGGGTTTCGAAACTTGGTTAAAGCACGCGAATTACGCTCAGTCGCAACAGTAATACTGGCGCTCTCCCTGTTTTTTGGCGTGACCGCGGCCCATGCGGAACCGCAAGGCGGTGCCTGGGCGAAGCTGACGCCCGAACAGAAATCCATCCTCGCCCCGCTGCAACCGGAGTGGGACAAGCTGGATGCGGAACGGCGCAAGCACTGGATCGGCCTGGCGGCCCGTTATCCCGGCCTGCCGCCGGAGCGGCAGCAGCGGGTCCAGCAGCGCATCCATGAGTGGGCCGCACTGACGCCCGAACAACGGGCGCAGGCCATCGAGCGCTACAAGCGCATGAAGCAGCTCCCTCCGGAAAAGCACGACCAGTTGCATCAACGCTGGCGTGAGTACCAGGAGTTGCCGGAAGAGCAGCGGCAGAAACTACGCGACGCTCACCCGTC
This sequence comes from Betaproteobacteria bacterium, assembly GCA_025351455.1. Classification (GTDB taxonomy): domain Bacteria; phylum Pseudomonadota; class Gammaproteobacteria; order Burkholderiales; family JACQAP01; genus JACQAP01. The sequence continues at coordinate 1,007 of JANXVW010000028.1, forward strand.
CGCAGCCAGCCCGGGCAAGTAAGCGGTGCAAAGCCCGCCGCCCCTTCGAACCGGCGCGCCCGCACTGGAAATCACGACCGATGCTGCACACCCCTTGGCGCTTGCCTCTTTACGCCTGCGGCTGATGAGCCTGGCGTACGAAGGCATTCTCCTGTTCGCAGTGCTGTTCGTAACCTCGTACCTGTTTCTGGGCCTTGCGCGCGATGCGCAAAGCGGATTCGCGCGCGTCCTCTTTCAGATTTACCTGCTGTCGGTGTGCGGCGCTTATTTCGTTTTCTGCTGGACGCGCACCGGGCAGACACTGCCGATGAAAACCTGGCGCATCCGGGTCGTGACGCAGGCCGGGGAAGCGCTGGGCATGAGCAGGGCGTTCCGCCGCTATCTTTTCGCAGTACCGGGCGTGTTGTCAGGCATCAGCCTGCTGTGGGCACCTTTCGACAGGGAGAGACAATTCCTGCACGACCGGCTGGCGGGCACCCGCATCGTGCGAGTCGACAGGAACCTGTCGACGGTAAACGGTGATCAGTAATGGGTGAACGGTGTAAGCCGAGAGCCTTACGCGGTTTTATCCGTTCACCGTTCCCTGTTCACCGATCACCTTCTTTCAACCCGCCACATCATCGCCACAGCCGCGGCGAGGAATGCCAGCGTGGGAAAAATCGCGCTGAACAGCGGCGGCCAGGCATTGAGCAACCCGAGATGGCCGAACAGGCGGTTGGCCAGGTGGAATCCCAGTCCCAGCATGATGCCGGTAAAGATCTTGCCGCTGACGCCGCCTTCGCGCACCTGGAAATAGGCGAACGGCAAGGCCAGCACCATCATGACCAATACCGCGAAGGGATAGATGATCTTTTGCCAGAGCACGATCTCGTAGCGGGAAGTCTCCTGGCGGTTTTCGCTGAGGTGCTCGATATAGGAAATGAGCTCCATCAGCGACATCTGTTCCGGCACGACCATCAAGACATTGAGGATCGAAGGATTGAGCACCGAGCGCCAATACGCCTCGGGAATGCGGCTGACGGTGGTGCGGTTCTCCTCGAACCGGGTCTGCACCACGTCTTTGAGGCGCCATAAATTCTCACGCTGGAACTCACCCGATTTTGCGCGGCTGATGGCGCGCAACCGGTAGTCGGAATCGAACTCGTAGATTTTCACTTCGTGAATGACCGTTTCCGGCATGATCCGCTCGACATTGACGAAATTGGTGTCGTCTTTGACCCAGAGTCCCGAGCGGAACGCCTGTGCGACTACAGTACTCGACGTGGCCTTGAGCCGGAGCTTTTGTGCGGCCTGCTCGCTGGCGGGCGCAACGAACTCCCCGATGACGAAAGTCAGGATCGAGAGCGCCACGCCGATCTGTATCAGCGCGATCGCCATGCTCTTGATCGATACGCCGGAGACGCGCATGACCGTGTATTCGGAATGGGCGACCATCTGCGCCAGGGCGAACAAGGTGCCGATCAGCGCAGCGACCGGCAGGATCTCATAGGCCCGGCCGGGAAGGCTAAGGAATACATAGAGTGCGGCGAGCGACAGCCGGTAGCTGCCGCGACCGAGATCGCCGAGCTCCTGGATGAAATCGAAGAACGCGAACAGCAGCAGCAAGGCCACGAATATCAGCGCGGTGCTCCAGAAAATCTGTATGGCAACATAACGGCGGATCGTCTTCATCGGATGCGCCTGCGCAACGGCCGCGCCGAGAGCCGCAGATAGAACATCATCGCCACGATCGTCAACATCACCAAATGCACGGACCACATGCCGAGGAACACGCCAATCTTCTGTTGCGTGACCCACGCCTGGAAAATCGACAACAGGTTCGTGTAGACCATGTACAGCAGGGCGGCAAGCATGAGATTGAGCGAACGGCCCGCGCGCGGATTGACAAAACTCATCGGGATCGCAAGCAGGCTCAGTATTAGCGCACTGATGGGCAACCCCGCGCGCCAGATCAGTTCCGCCCGCGCCTCCGGGGCCTTGTCCGCGATCAGCGTCAACGTGGGCTGGGCTTTGACCGTGGGCAGCGTGTCCTTGACCTCGTTGGCCTCGACGCGCACTGAGTACTTGTCGAACTCGATGATGCGGTATTCCGCCGAGCCTGGCGGGCCGATATAGCGCCTGCCGTTGAGCATCACCAGAAAGCGGTCGCCGTTGGGCGCCGTTTCCTGATAGCCGCGCTTGGCCACCGTGGTGCCGATTTCGCCATTTTCGTCGGAATGCACAAAGATGTTGGCAACGGTCGACAGGTTCGCGGCCAGTTTCTCGACGAAATAGACGCGTTCGCCATTGCGTGATTCCTTGAATACACCGGGGGAGATGGCGGCGATGTCATCCTGGCTATCGAGCTGGCGTCGGTAATCTTCCGCCTTCGCCACAGCCCATGGCGACAGGAACATGCTCAGGACCGCTATGACCAAGGTCACCGGCGCCGCGTAGAGCAATACCGGTCGTATCCAGGAATTGAGCCCCTGCCCGGACGTGAACCACACCACCATCTCCGAATCGCGGTAGCTGCGCGTCAGTGTCATCAGGATCGAGATGAACAGCGTAATGGAGAGCAGGTGCGGCAGGTATCTCAGACTGGCGAAGCCGAGGAAGGTCAGGACCGCATCCGACGAGATGTTGCCGCGCGCGGCGTAGCCGAGGAACCGGATGAGCTGAGTCGTGATCGTAATCGCCAGCAAAACGAAGAAGGTGGCGATGCCGGTAGCGGTGAACTCCCGCAGCAGGGAGCGTTGGAAAATCATGTGCTACTTTGACTTTTGCTCGACGTGGAAGGGATAATCCTAAGTAATTGAATGAAAAACAGCATTATTGAGGAGTCCGCAGTGGAATTTAGCATAAAAGCCGCAGCACCGGAAAAATTGAAAACCGATTGTGTCGCCGTCGCTGTGTTCGCATCGGCAAAGCTCTCGCCGGCGGCATTGGCGCTCGATCGCGCCAGCAAGGGCAGGATTTCGGGGATTCTCAAGCGTGGAGATTTCGACGCGAAGCCCGGCTCCACCCTGATGCTTTATGACCTGGCCGGGGTAATGAGCAAGCGCGTGCTGCTGGTCGGATTTGGTGCGCAGAACGAAACGGCCGCGAAGGAGCTTCGCGACGGCGTGCGCGGCGCCGTGCGCGCCATGGCCGATGTCGGCATCAGCGAGGCCGCGTTCTATGTTGCGGACATCGCCGTCAAGGATCGCGAAGCAAAGTGGGTGACGATGCAGGCGGCAATGACATCCCTTGAAAATAGCTACCGATTCGACCGCCTCATGAGTAAATCGCGCGGGCAACGCAAGAACCTGAAGCGCATCGTCTTCGGCCTGCTTCGGGAATCAAAAGTTCTTGGCGCAGCGCTCGAACGCGGGATCGCGATCGGCGAGGGCGTTAATTTCGCGCGCGACCTGGGCAATCTGCCGCCGAATATCTGCACGCCGGCCTATCTGGCCGAACAGGCACGCGTGCTGGGCAAGGCCCACAAACTCAAAGTAACGGTGCTCGAACGCAAGGACATGGAAAAGCTGGGCATGGGATCCCTGCTGTCCGTGTCCGACGGTAGCCGCCAGCCGCCCAAGCTCATCACGATCGAATATTACGGTGGGCCGAAGAAGCAGAAGCCGGTGGTCCTTGTCGGAAAGGGCGTGACTTTCGACACCGGCGGCATTTCACTGAAGCCGGCCGCCGAGATGGACGAAATGAAATACGACATGTCGGGTGCGGGCAGTGTGCTCGGTACGCTGAGCGCGGTCGCCGCAATGAAGCTTCCGCTGAACGTGATCGGCGTAATTCCCGCGACCGAGAACATGCCGGGCGGCAATGCAACGCGTCCCGGCGACATCGTAACCAGCATGTCGGGCCAGACCATCGAAATCCTGAACACCGATGCCGAAGGCCGGCTGATCCTGTGCGATGCGCTGACCTACTCGGAACGCTTCGAACCAGCCGCAGTAATCGACATTGCAACCCTGACCGGAGCGTGCGTCATTGCGCTCGGCCACGTCGCATCAGGATTATTTGCAAACGACGACCAGCTCGCGAACGAAGTGATCGCAGCAGGACAGACTTCATGGGATCGCGTTTGGCACATGCCGGCCTGGGAAGATTATCAGGAGCAACTCAAGAGCAACTTCGCCGACATGGCGAACATCGGCGGCCGCCCCGGCGGCAGCATCACCGCCGCGTGCTTCCTCGCTCGTTTCGCCAGGAAGTTTAAATGGGCGCACCTGGACATCGCCGGTACCGCGTGGAAATCCGGCCGTGAAAAAGGCTCCACAGGCCGCCCGGTTCCGCTGCTCACCCAATTCCTCATGACGCGCGCCGGCTGGTAATCCCGCGATAAACCTACAAATTACTTTTCACCGCAAAGACGCAAAGGACGCGAAGGTACGGCAACAGAGGACGATGCTCGAGAGAATAGCCGCAATGGGCGAGTACTTTGACGCCGCTGCCCGTAATTTTGCGCGCTCTTACTCGTATCCGATTTTCTTCCCGCCCTTTGCGTCTTTGCGGTGAGATATCGATTTTGCTTCGAGGGATGGACAGATGACCGAAGTGCTGTTCTACACCAACGCTGACAACAAGCTGCAGACGGCCTGCACGCTGACCGCGAAGGCATTGTCGCGCGGCATGCGGGTCATGTTGCTTACGCCGGATTCGGCGGGAACCGAGCGACTGAGCAGGCTGATCTGGAGTGTGCCGCCGATCGGATTCGTACCGCATTGTCGTAGCGGCGACCGGCTCGCGCCGGTCACGCCGGTCATCGTCGACCATGTCGCCGACCCGCTGGTCCACGACCAGGTCCTGGTCAACCTGTGCGACGAGACGCCCGCGTTCTTCAGCCGCTTCCAGCGCCTCGTGGAAATCGTCGGCACCGGGGACGTGGACCGTGAGGCCGCGCGCGCGCGTTTCCGCTTCTATCGCGACCGCGGTTACGAGATCCGCACCCATCAACTCGGGGTGGCGGCGTCGTAATGGCCGACGATATTCCGCGCGACAACGAACCGTTCCTCGACACCGGGCAGCAGGACGACGTCCTCGGGAAAATCGACCAGCTCCTGAACCGGCACCGGCCAAAAGCACCCGCAGCCGAAGCAATTCCGGTACTGACCCATGCGCCGACCGATGAAGATGTTCTGATCGGCGATGGCATTCCAGTCCTGATGGATGTGGTAACCGGACCGGGCCTGCCGGCCGGCGCCCCATCCACAGCATCGCATTTCAGCACGATCAGCCGCGCACTGATATTGCAACGGATGGAAATCGCGCTCGACGTCGAGCACATAAGGCTGCTCGCCCAAATCGACCGCGACGACACGGAAAAAGCGCGCATGCTCGACCAACTGGTTGGGGAACTCAAACGCGCGCTGCCGGGCGCGATAAGCAGCGCGATCAAGGACAAAATGCCCAATCCCACCTAGCCCGGCGGCGGCGGTCGGCTATAATTTCGCGCTTGTATTTTTTTCCCCGCTGAAAAATGGAACTCGCAAAGAGCTTCGAGCCGAAGGACATCGAGCAACGCTGGTACCCGACTTGGGAATCCCGCGGCTATTTCGAGGTGCGCGGCGAAGACAAGAACCCGGCGTACTGCATTCAACTGCCACCGCCAAACGTCACCGGCACGCTGCATATGGGGCATGCATTCCAGCAGACGCTCATGGATGCATTGGTCCGCTACCACCGCATGAGGGGCTTTGCGACCAACTGGGTGATCGGCACTGACCATGCGGGCATCGCCACGCAGATCGTGGTTGAACGCCAACTCGAACTCGAGGGCAAGACGCGCCACGACCTGGGGCGTGAGCAATTTCTGGAACGCGTCTGGGAGTGGAAACAGCACTCGGGTTCGACCATTACGCGGCAGATGCGCCGCCTTGGCGCGTCGGGCAACTGGACGTTCGCCGACACCGAAGGCCAGAAGGACGGCTACTTCACGATGGACGCGAAGATGTCGCACGCCGTCGTCGAAGTTTTCGTGCGCATGCACGAGGAAGGGCTGATCTACCGCGGCAAGCGGCTGGTGAACTGGGATCCGGTGCTGGGTACCGCAGTCTCCGACCTGGAAGTCGACAGCGAGGAAGAAGACGGCAAGATCTGGGAAATTCGTTATCCCTTCGCTCAAGGTGTAGGCAGCCTGGTCGTTGCCACCACGCGGCCGGAAACCATGCTCGGCGACGTTGCAGTCGCCGTTCACCCCGATGACGAGCGCTACAAAGCAATGGTGGGCAGGCAGCTGCGGTTGCCGCTAACCGGCAGAACGATTCCGGTCATTGCCGACAGCTATGTCGATCCCGCGTTCGGTACCGGATGCGTGAAAATCACTCCCGCGCACGATTTCAACGACTACGCCGTGGGCAATCGTCACGCCCTTCCGTTGATCAACATCTTGACACTCGACGCCCGCATCAACGATCAGGCACCGGCGGCCTATCGCGGGCTGGAGAGATTTGAAGCCCGCAAGCGCGTGCTCGCCGATTTGCAGGCGCAGGGACTCGTCGTCTCGGAAAAACCGCACAAGCTGAAGGTGCCGCGCTCCGGCCGCACCGGCGTGATCGTCGAGCCGATGCTCACCGACCAGTGGTTCGTGAAAATGGACGGCCTCGCGAAGCGTGGCCTGGATGCGGTTGCCAGGGGCGAAGTGAAGTTCTATCCGGAACACTGGACGACCACCTACAACCATTGGCTGGAGAACATCCAGGACTGGTGCATTTCCCGGCAGTTATGGTGGGGCCACCAGATCCCCGCGTGGTACGACGATGCCGGAAACGTTTACGTCGGTCGGAGCGAGGCAGAGATTAGAGACAAGTACGCCTCACGCCTTGCGCCTCACGCCTCGCTTCGTCGGGACGCGGACGTGCTCGATACCTGGTTTTCCTCCGCGCTGGTACCGTTCACTTCGCTTGGCTGGCCGCAGAAGACGATCCCCCTGGAGAAGTTTTTGCCCTCCTCCGTGCTGGTCACCGGCTTCGACATCATTTTTTTCTGGGTCGCGCGCATGATCATGATGACCCTGCATTTCACCGGCAAGGTGCCTTTCCGCGACGTCTACATCAACGCCATCGTGCGCGACGCGGAAGGCCAGAAGATGTCGAAATCGAAAGGCAATACCATCGATCCGCTCGATCTCATCGACGGCATTTCGCTTGAGAGCCTGGTTGCCAAATCCACCGTCGGACTGCTGCGTGTGGAGCACAAGCAGAAAATCGAGAAGGCGATCCGCAAGAACTACCCGCAGGGCATCCTGGGCTACGGCGCCGACGCCGTGCGGTTCACCTTCGCGTCGCTGGCCACGTTCGCACGTACGCTGAATTTTGACCTGAGCCGTTGCGAGGGTTACCGCAATTTTTGCAACAAGCTGTGGAACGCCAGTCGCTTCGTGCTAATGAACTGCGAAGGCAAGGATTGCGGGATTTCCCTCACCCCAACCCCTCTCCCGGAGGGAGAGGGGCTTTCTTACCCTTCTCCCTTCGGGAGAAGGGCCAGGGATGAGGGAGCCGGGGATGAGGGAGATTTGGATTTCTCCCAGGCCGACCGCTGGATCGTCAGCCTGTTGCAGAAAACCGAAGCGGAAGTGGCCAGGGGATTTGCGGAATACCGTTTCGACAATGCTGCCGGCGCG
>JANXVW010000040.1 GCA_025351455.1 Betaproteobacteria bacterium
GCCGCGCTGCTCGCGGCGATGCTGTCGCTGGCACGCATGTTCGGGGCGGATTACGCGGATGGCACGCTGGAGCAGGTTGTGCTGACACCGCAGCCGCTGACCTTGCTGGTGTTGTCGAAAGTCCTGGCGCATTGGCTGACGACCGGGCTGCCGCTGGTGCTGGTGGCGCCTCTGCTGGGGCTGCAGTTTGATTTGCCGGCCCACGCGCTGGCGACATTGATGGCGTCGCTGCTGATCGGCACACCGGCGCTTTCTTTGATCGGGGCCGTAGGCGCGGCGTTGACACTCGGCGTACGCGGCGGCGGGGCGCTGACCGCGTTGCTGGTTTTGCCGCTCTATGTGCCGGTGCTGGTGTTCGGCGCGGGCGCCGTGACGGCGTCCGCAACAGGAATGGGCGTGACGGGACATTTGTCGCTGTTGGGCGCGATGTCGCTGGCTACGCTGGTGTTCGCGCCTTTGGCAACGGCAATGGCACTGAAAATTTCATTGGAATAGATTCGCGACATGAACTGGTTTAAGTATTCCTCCCCACAGACCTTCTATCCGCTGGCCGGAAGGATGGCGCCGTGGTTCATGGGCGTCGCCGTCGTGCTGGCGCTGCCTGGTTTGTACATTGCGCTGTTTGCGGCGCCCACCGATTTTCAGCAGGGCGACGCCTATCGCATCATTTTCATCCACGTGCCGGCCGCGTGGATGTCCATGCTTATCTATATGGTCATGGCGTTCTGGGCCGGCATCGGCCTGGCATTCAATACCCGGCTGTCGTCGATGATGGCGCATGCGCTTGCGCCGACCGGCGCCCTGATGACCTTCATCGCGCTATGGACCGGCGCTTTCTGGGGCCGCCCGACCTGGGGCGCCTGGTGGGTATGGGATGCGCGCCTGACTTCGGAACTGATCCTGTTTTTTCTCTATCTGGGTTATATGTCGCTGGCTGCCGCGATCGACGATCCGCGCCGCGCGGACAAGGCGTCCGCCGTGCTGGCGATGGTGGGCGCGATCAACGTTCCGATCATTTATTTTTCGGTCAAGTGGTGGAATACGCTGCATCAGGGGTCGTCGGTCAGCCTCACCCGGGCGCCAAGCATGGTGAGCATCATGTTGACCGGCATGCTGGTCATGGTCTTCGCCTTCTGGGCGTACTCGATCGCCGCTGCGCTGATGCGAGTGCGCTGCGAAATCCTCGAGCGCGAGCGCAACGCCGCCTGGGTCAAAGAATTGGGAGGGTCCTGAAATGCAGTGGGGCAGTGTGTCGGAATTCCTGGCGATGGGCAGTTACGGCCTGTATGTGTGGGGTGCTTACGTTGTGACGGCGGTGGTCATCGCCGCCGAAGTGGTGACATTGGTCCGTCGCGGCAGAACTCTGCGCGAGCAGGTGAGTCGTAGTTCGCATGCGCAATCCGACTGAAAGCCTATGAAACCCCGCCACAAGCGCATCGCGCTGATCGTTGCCGGCCTGGCGATACTGGGCATCGCCGTCACGCTGGTGCTGAGCGCCTTCAACAGCAATCTGGTGTTTTTTTTCACGCCGACCCAGGTGGCCGCGCACGAAGCGCCGCAGGGCCGTAATTTCCGCATCGGCGGCCTGGTCGAAAAAGGCAGCGTCAAGCGCCAGCCCGACGGCCTGACCGTGCGGTTCATCGTGACCGATACCGCCAGGAGCGTGCCCGTCACTTTTACCGGCATCCTTCCCGACTTGTTCAAGGAAGGCAAAGGGGTCGTCGCCCAGGGCAAACTTGGCGCGGACGGCGTATTCTCCGCCACCGAGGTGCTGGCCAAGCACGATGAGAACTACATGCCGCCCGAAGCGGCAGATGCGGTAGAGCGGGCGAACAAAGCGATGAAGGAATCGCGGAAGACATTGGTGAAACCGTGAAATCCGTGAATGCCGTGAATATCGTGAATGCCGTAAAGGCACCGCGGCGCGGCCATACGCATTCGGATATCGCGGGGTTCGGCTCTGACGAGTCAGGTCTTGCACCTATTCACGACACTCACGACATTCACGGTATTCACGGCATCTAAAATGATTCCCGAACTCGGACACTTCGCGCTGATCGTAGCCCTGTGCATCGCGCTCACGCAGGCGATTCTGCCGCTGGTCGGCGCGGCACGCGGAAATACGGGCTGGATGAGCGTTGCGCGGCCCGCGGCCCAGGGGCAGTTCGTTTTCGTGGCCTTCGCTTTTGGCTGCCTGGCCTACGCCTTTGTCGCCAATGATTTCTCGGTGGTGAACGTCGCCACCAACTCGAATTCCAGCCTGCCCTGGTTCTATCGCCTTGCCGCCACCTGGGGCAGCCATGAAGGCTCGCTGCTGTTGTGGGTGCTGATGCTGACGGTGTGGATGCTGGCGGTGAGCGTGTTCAGCCGCCACCTGCCGCTGGAAATGGTGTCGCGGATTCTCGGCGTGATGGCGCTGATCTCCATCGGCTTCCTGCTGTTCATGCTGTTCACGTCCAATCCGTTCCAGCGTTTGCTGCCTGCGGCGCCGGACGGCAATGACCTGAATCCGCTGCTGCAGGATCCGGGCATGGTGATTCATCCGCCCATGCTTTACATGGGCTATGTCGGGTTCTCCGTTGCGTTCTCCTTTGCCATTGCCGCCTTGCTGGGCGGAAAACTCGACGCCACCTGGGCGCGCTGGTCGCGCCCGTGGACGACGATGGCCTGGGTGTTCCTGACCATCGGCATCGCGCTCGGCAGCGGCTGGGCGTACTACGAACTCGGATGGGGCGGCTGGTGGTTCTGGGATCCGGTCGAGAATGCGTCATTCATGCCCTGGCTGGTCGGCACGGCCCTGATGCATTCGCTGGCCGTCACGGAAAAGCGCGGCGGCTTTCGGGTGTGGACCGTTTTGCTGGCGATCATCGCCTTTTCGTTGTCTCTGCTGGGTACTTTCCTGGTGCGCTCAGGTGTGCTGACGTCCGTGCACGCCTTCGCCACCGACCCCGCGCGCGGCATTTTCATCCTCTTCTTCCTGGTCATCGTCATCGGCGGGTCGCTGATCCTGTTTGCCTGGCGCGCGCCGCGCGTAGGCCTGGGCGGAGCATTCGAACTGGTATCGCGTGAATCCGCGTTGCTGGCCAACAACGTGTTGTTGCTGGTGGCTGCGGCTTCGGTCCTGCTGGGCACCTTGTATCCGTTGTTCCTGGATGCGCTCGGGCTGGGCAAGCTTTCTGTCGGCCCGCCTTATTTTGAAGCCGTGTTCGTGCCGTTGATGACGCCGGCGATTTTCCTGATGGGCGTCGGCCCGCTTGCGAAATGGAAGCAGGCGCAACTGCCGGAACTGGCCGCGCGGCTGAAATGGGCATTCGTCATCGCACTGGTCACGGCGCTGCTGCTGCCGTTCACGCTCGGAAAATGGACGCCGATGATCGCCTTCGGTTTGTTGCTGGCCTTGTGGGTGGCCATTGCCGGATTCGTGAACCTCAAGCTGCGCGTGGCGTTGCTGCGCGCGGGCAACGGACGCGGTTTCGTCTCCCAATTGGGCGCGCTTCCGCGCGGCTACTACGGCATGCTGCTCGCGCATCTGGGTGTCGCCGTTTTCATTACCGGCGTGACTCTGGTGAAGGGTTACGAAGTCGAGAAGGATGTGCGCATGCAGCAGGGCGACACCGTCGAGGTGGGCGGCTATACATTCCGTCTTGACGGCATAACCGATGTGGCAGGGCCCAATTACGACGCAAAGCGCGGCGCCATCTCGATCAGCAAAGGCGGCAAACAGGTTCGCACGATGTATCCGGAGAAACGTTTCTACCAGGTGCAGCAGATGCCGATGACCGAAGCGGCCATCGATGCCGGGCTGACGCGCGATCTGTATGTTTCGCTCGGCGAGCCGGTCGACGGCGGTGCCTGGGTCGTACGCATTTATCACAAACCCTTCATCGACTGGATCTGGGGCGGTGCATTCATCATGGCGCTCGGCGGCATCCTGGCCATGTCGGATAAACGCTATCGCCTGGCGCGGAAGGCAGAGCGCGAAGTGGCCGTGACTATCGTGACTGCGTGACTATCGTGACTGACGTACCTACCTTACATTCCTGCGACATGCAAATCCCTTCCTGCCACTCTTACGACAGTCACGACAGTCACGATAGTCACGCAGTCACGGGCCTATGAAACGCTTCCTCCCGCTCGGCATCTTCCTGGTGCTGGCTGTGTTCCTGGCTGTCGGGCTCGGCCTGAATCCGCGCGAAGTCCCGTCGCCGCTGATCGACAAGGCGGCACCCGCCTTCCGGCTGCCGCAGTTGCAGGACCCGGCACAGATGCTCGGCACCGACGACCTCAAAGGCAGGGTCTGGATCCTGAACGTCTGGGCTTCATGGTGCGTCGCCTGCCTGGATGAGCACCCCATCCTGGTCGAGTTCTCCAGGCAGAATGTGCTGCCGATCTATGGCCTCAACTACAAGGACAAGCGCGAGGACGCGCTGGCCTGGCTGGGCAAACATGGCAATCCTTACACCTTGTCGGTACAGGATCCTGACGGGCGCGTCGGCATCGACTACGGCGTGTACGGCGTTCCGGAAACCTACGTGATCGACGGCAAGGGAGTGATCCGCTACAAGCGCATCGGCCCGGTGACGGTACAGATACTGCAGGAGAAGATCCTGCCGCTGGTCAGGCAGTTGCGCGGATGAAGCCCTTGCTCGCAATGCTATTGCTCGCGGTTTCATTGCAGTGCGTGGCGCGCGAAGCCCTTCCCGAAGCCGCCGATCCCGTGCTGGAAAAGCGCGTCGTCAAACTGACCTCGGAGTTGCGCTGCCTGGTCTGCCAGAATCAGTCCCTGGCGGATTCGCATGCCGACCTGGCGATCGACCTGAAGAACCAGGTACGTGCCCAGATGCAGGCGGGCAGGACCGACGCCGAGATCCGCAGTTACATGGTCGCGCGCTACGGCGATTTCGTGCTCTACGATCCGCCGTTAAAGATGACCACACTGTTGCTCTGGACGGGGCCTTTCGTATTGCTGCTGGTCGGCTTGCTGGGCCTCGGCGCGTATATGCGCGGCCGGCGGCGCAGGTTGGCCGATGCCGCGCTGACTCCCGGGGACCATGCGCGTGCGCAGGCCCTGTTGCGCGGCGGAAACGACAAGCCATGATCGCATTCGCCAGCATCGCCTTGCTGTTGCTCGTCATCGCAGTAGCGATAGTCTTGTGGCCCCTGCTCAGACGCTCGAATTCGCCGGCTTTCGGGCGCGAGTTGTCCAATCTGGACATCCATCGCGATCAGTTTGCCGAGCTCGACAGGGACCTCGCGGCCGGAACGCTGGGCGCGGACCGCTATGAGCAGGCCAGGAGTGAACTGGAACGGCGAGTCCTAGATGAAGCCACGGCGCCAGTCGAGCCGCCGCCACCAGTCGCCTCCGGCAAGACGGTCCCGATTGTCCTCGTCGTTTTCATTCCCCTGGCCGCCATCCTGTTGTACCTGCACCTTGGCAACCTTCAGGGGCTGAAGGTGTTGCCCCATCCGGCGGCGGACATGTCATCGATCACCGCGGATCAGTTCAAGGAAATGACTGCCAAACTGGCTGTGCGCATGCAGCAGAACCCCGGCGATGCGGAAGGCTGGAAAATGCTCGGACGCGCCTACCGCGCGATGGAGCGTTATGGCGAAGCCAACGAGGCCTACAGGAAAGCCGTGGACCTGAAGCCGCAGGATGCTAATCTGCTGGCGGACTATGCCGAATCCCTGGCATTGACCGCCGGTCGCTCGCTGATAGGCGAGCCGACGCGCTTGCTGGATCGCGCGATCCAGCTCGAGCCGCGCAATACCAAGGTGCTCGCGCTTTCAGGCAGTGCCGCCTTCGAGCGAAAGGACTACAAGGCCGCGATCGGCCGTTGGGAGGCCGTGATCAAACAACCCGGCATCGACAGCAGCCTGGCGCAGGCGCTGCAGAAAGGCGTGGATGAAGCCAAGGCGCGCCTGACCGGCAAGCCGGCCGCATCGGCATCCGCATCCGCAGCCGCAGGCAAGGAACGCGTGACCGGCACCGTGAGCCTCGACGCGTCGCTGAAGGGCAAGGCCGGCCCGGATGACACGGTGTTCATTTTTGCGCGAGCCGCTGCCGGGCCGCGCATGCCGCTGGCCATCGTGAAAATAAAAGTCGCCGATCTGCCCTACCAGTTCACGTTCGATGATTCAATGGCGATGATGCCTGAAATGAAACTTTCCCAATTCAGCGAAATCGTCGTCGGCGCGCGCGTCTCCAAGTCCGGCGGCGCGAAGCCCCTGGCCGGCGACCTCGAGGGCAGCAGCGGCACAATCAAACCCGGCCGCAGCGGTGTGCGCGTGACCATCGACAAGGTATTTGCCGGGCCATGACGCTTTCGCGTGCGCTGCTCGCAGCATGGCTGTTGTTTGTCGGCGGAACCTTTTCGACGCTGGCCCAGGCGCCAGTGAAAATAAAACTCAAGCCCGAAGTCGAGAAATTCATCGCGCAGATGGTGCAACAGCACCAGATGGACGAGGTGGCCTTGCGCCAGATGTTCTCCCAACTGAAGAGCAACGACGGCGTGGTCAAGGCGATCAACGCCCCCGCGACCGCGAAGCCCTGGTACGAGTTCAGGAACCTGTTCGTCACCCCTACACGCACCAGCGGCGGCGTCGATTTCTGGAACGCAAACGCGGAGCAACTGACGCGCGCCCGGGAAATCTATGGCGTGCCGGAAGAGGTCATCGTCGCCATCATCGGCGTCGAAACGATCTACGGCAAGCGCACGGGCTCCTATCGCGTGGTCGACGCCCTGTACACGCTCGCATTCGGAATGCCCGAGCGTGCAACTTACTTCCGTGGCGAGTTCGAGCAGTTTCTGCTGCTGACGGCCGAGAACGGCATGGATCCGATGACAGTGAAGGGCTCCTTCGCCGGGGCGATCGGCATGCCGCAATTCATGCCGACCAGTTACCGCCGCTATGCAGTGGATTTCGACAGCGACGGAAAAATCAACCTGTGGAAAAGCGTTCCCGACATCATCGGCAGCGTGGCGAATTACCTGCATTACTTTGGCTGGGTAGCCGGCCAACCAGTCGTCGTACCGGCGCGCATCAGCGGCACCGATTACAAGGACATCGTCGAGAAGGGATTCAAGCCGCACCTTACGCTCGCGCAGATGCTGCCGAAGGGCGTCGAACCCACCGATCCGCTGCCCGCGGACCTCGTGGCGGGCCTGTTCGCGCTGGAGCTCGAACAGGGGCCGGATTACTGGCTCGCCTTCAACAATTTCTACGTCATCACCCGCTATAACCGCAGCAAGAATTACGCGATGGCGGTCTACCAGCTTGCCAGTGCCATTGCGCGGGAACGTGAGAACCAGATTGCGGCGCAAGCCCCGACGGCCGCCCAGTAACGCTCAGTCCTGTCCGTCGGCGATTTTCCGCAACCGGTAAAGCAATTCAAGCGCATCCTTCGGGGTCAGTGAATCCGGGTCGGATTGGCGCAGCATTTCGAGCGCCGGATGCGTTTCAGGTTCCGCCTCTTTTTTTGCTCCCGTCGAAAACAAGTCTCCTTGCGGATTGCGGCCAGCCGCTTCCTCTTCGAGCTTCGCCAGGTGTTTCTTTGCCGCCCGGACGACAGTCGCTGGCACCCCGGCGAGTTGCGCGACTTGAATGCCGTAGCTTTGCGAGGCCGGTCCATCCTCGACGGCATGCAGGAAGACGATCTTGTCCTTGTGCTCGACGGCGTCGAGATGCACGTTGGCCACTTCGCGATATTCTTCCGCCAGGCGAGTGAGTTCAAAGTAGTGGGTGGCGAACAGCGAATAGCTGCGGCTGACTTCGACGAGATGCCGGGCGATAGCGACCGCCAGTGCCATGCCGTCGAAAGTCGACGTGCCGCGGCCGACTTCGTCCATCAAGACCAGCGAAGTATTCGTCGCGTTGTGCAGGATGTTGGCGGCCTCGGTCATTTCCACCATGAATGTGGAGCGGCCGCCGGCGAGATCGTCGGAAGCGCCGATGCGCGTGAAGATCTGGTCCACCGGACCGATGACGGCGCGTTTTGCCGGCACAAATGAACCGACATGGGCCAGCAGCACGATCAGCGCGGTCTGGCGCATGTAAGTGGATTTCCCCCCCATGTTCGGGCCGGTGATCAGCAGCAGCCGGCGTCCATCGTCCAACCGGGTGTCGTTGGCGATGAATTCGTCGATCTGTTTTTCCACCACGCAATGGCGTCCCGCCTCAATCTCGATCTTTTCCTCATCGGTGAATTGCGGGGCGGAATAGCCCAGCGCTGCGGCGCGCTCGGCAAGCGTGACGAGCGCGTCGAGTTCGGCGAGGGCTGCCGCCAGGCGCTGCAGGGTCGGCAGGCCCGGCGCGAGGTCGTCGAGCAGTTTTTCGTACAAGTACTTTTCCCGTGCGAGCGCGCGATCCTGCGCGGACAACGCCTTGTCCTCGAAGGTTTTCAGTTCCGGAGTGATGTAGCGCTCGGCGTTTTTCAGCGTCTGGCGGCGGCGATAGTCTTCCGGAACTTTTTCCGTCTGGGCGTGCGTTACTTCGATGTAGAAACCGTGCACGCGGTTGTATTCGACTTTCAGGTTGGCGATGCCGGTCCGGCTGCGTTCGCGCACTTCCAGCGCAATCAAAAATTCCCCGCAGTTGTTCTGGATCCCGCGCAGTTCGTCAAGCTCCGCATCGAAGCCATCGTTAATGACGCCGCCCTCGCGGACGAGGGCCGCGGGGTCCGGCAGGAGGGCGCGCGAAAGAAGGTCGGAGAGTTCCGGCAAGGGGGCCAGATCCAGCGACAGCGCTACCAGTCGCGGGCTGGAAAGCGGTTCGAGCAGCAAATTGAGCGCCGGCAGCGCGGCAAGGGTTTCGCGCAACGCGGACAAGTCGCGCGGGCGGGCATTGCGCAGGGCGATGCGCGCCGTGATTCGCTCGACATCGCTAACCGGCCGCAGCGCGTCGTGAAGTTTCCGATAGGGATCTTCCACGCTTTCGCCGCGCAGATGAGTCACGGCATCCAGCCGGGTCGAGACCACCGCGCGGTCGCGTAGCGGATGATGCAATGCATGCCGCAACCAGCGCGAACCCATCGCGGTCGCGCAGGTGTCGAGCAGGGATAGCAAGGTGGGTTCAGGATCGCCACGCAGGGTTTCGGATATCTCCAGGTTGCGTCGCGTGGCAGCATCCATGCGCACGTATTCGGAATCGCGTTCCACGGCGAGCGAACGCACGTGCGCAATCGAGGCGGCCTGGGTCGCACGCGCGTATTCGAACAATGCCCCGGCTGCGCCGAGTGCGGGCCCGAGTTCGTCCGCGCCAAAGCCGGAGAGGTCGCGTGTATCGAAGTGCCGGACCAGCACGCGATTGGCCGCGTCGCGATCGAACTGCCATGCGCTCAGGCGTTTGATGACGGCGCCCGAAGTTTCCAGGCTGGAATCATTGCAGTCGTCCGCAACCAGGATTTCGGCGGGTTGCAGGCGCTGCAGTTCGGAGGCGAGATTTTCCTTGCGGGTTTCCAGCACGACGAAGCGCCCGCTCGCGAGGGAAAGCCATGCGATGCCCAGCACCTGACCCTGCAGATTGATTGCCAGCAACAGATTTTCGCGCCGGTCGTCGAGCAGGGCCGCATCGGTGAGCGTGCCCGGCGTGACCACGCGGGTGACCTGGCGCTCGACCGGGCCTTTCGATGTCGCGGGATCGCCGATCTGCTCGCAGATCGCCACCGATTCGCCGAGCTTCATCAGCTTGGCCAGGTATTGCTCGACTGAATGAAAAGGCACGCCCGCCATCTTGATCGGCTCGCCGGCAGACGCGCCGCGCTGGGTGAGCGTGATATCCATCAGTTTTGCGGCGCGCACGGCGTCGTCGAAGAACAGCTCGTAGAAATCGCCCATGCGAAAGAACAGCAGTTTGTCCGGATGCTCGGCCTTGATGCGCAAATACTGCTGCATCA
>JANXVW010000285.1 GCA_025351455.1 Betaproteobacteria bacterium
CACCCCGGAGCAGATGGAACAGCTGGGCTATCGTCCCGTTGGCAAGGATTTCCCTGTGTTCCTGCACCCGCAAACGCACGAAGAATACGCACTTGCGCGTACTGAGAGAAAAACGGCGCGTGGCTACAAGGGTTTCGAAATCCACGCCTCCCCCGACGTCACGCTCGAGCAGGATCTGACCCGGCGCGACCTGACCATCAATGCCATCGCGCGCGACGACGAGGGCAATATCATCGATCCGCACCACGGCGTGGACGATCTGAAGGCGGGCATCCTGCGTCATGTCGGCGATGCATTCGTCGAGGATCCGGTGCGCGTACTGCGCGTCTCGCGCTTTGCCGCGCGCTTCGGTTTCGCCATTGCGCCCGAGACGATCGACCTCATGCGCGAAATGGTGCGCAATGGCGAGACCGATCATCTCGTTCCCGAGCGCGTCTGGCAGGAACTGGCTCGCGGGCTCATGGAAGACAAGCCCTCGCGCATGTTCCTGGCGCTGCGCACGTGCGGAGCACTGCAGCGCATCCTGCCGGAGGTGGACGCGCTGTTCGGCGTGCCGCAGCCGGCGCAGCACCACCCCGAAGTGGATACCGGCCTGCATATCCTGCTGGTCGTGGATTGCGCGGCGGCGCTGAACTATCCGCTCACCGTGCGATTTGCCGCGCTGACGCATGATCTGGGCAAGGCGGCCACGCCGCACGAGCAGTGGCCGAAGCATCACGGCCACGAACATAAAAGCGTCGAACTGGTGGAGAACCTGTGCGAGCGCCTGCGCGTGCCGGGCGAGTGCCGCGATCTCGCGGTGCTGGCGGCGCGTTATCACGGCGACGTGCACCGCGCCGAGGAGCTGCGGCCGGCAACCGTCTTCAAACTTCTGGCGGCGGCGGATATCTATCGCAAGCCAGCGCGTTTCGAGGAATTGCTGGCCGCCTGCAGCTGCGACTATCGCGGGCGCAGCGGGCTCGAAACCCGCCCCTATCCGCAGGCGGACTTGCTGCGGGCGGCGGCGGCCGCGGCGCGGGCGGTCGACGCGGGCGCAATAGCGCAGGGCATTGGCGACGATCCAGGACGAATATCTGCCGCAATCGAATCGGCGCGGCTCGAGGCCGTGTCAGCCACACTGGCAAAATGGCGTCAACGCTGACGCTACAAATCCGTTATGAGAAGCTGGCAACCTTCCCAGGAGAAGCACATGATCAAGAAATTTTCGCTCGGCGCCCTGATCGGCTGCGCTGCCCTGTTGGCCTCGCATGGCTTCGCTGCCGACCAACCCGGCGCCAGGCTGGAAGCGGCGTTCAAGAAAGCCGATACGGACAATGACGGCACGCTGACCAAGGCGGAGGCCAAATCAATGCCACGCGTGGCGAAGAATTTCGATGCCATCGACGCGGACAAGGATGGCACGGTCTCGTTGGACGAGATCCGCGCATCGATGAAGCGGGTCGGCCAGAAAATGCATGATCGCGCGGTCGAGAAGTTCAAGGCCGCCGACAAGGACAGCGACGGCACGCTGACGAAGGACGAGGCGAAAGCCATGCCGCGGGTGGCGAAGAACTTCGATGCGATCGACGCGGACAAGGACGGCACGGTCAGTGAAAAGGAAATCCACGACTACATGAAGGCGCAACACGCCAAGAAATAGGCTGTGTGTGCCGGCGAAGCAAAAACGGACAGGCGGCGCCTGTCCGTTTTCTATCGGAGCATCCAGAAAATCAGGCTGGCCAGCAGCGACAGCATGATAGTCGAACCGATCGGGAAAGCGTATTGCCGGCCGTTGCGCTCGATGGTGATGTCGCCGGGCAGGCGGCGCAATCCCAGTCGTCGCAGCCACGGCGTCAGCGCACCCATCACCAGCAGCGCTATCAACAACGTCAAAAGCCATTTCAGCACGACGGTTTCTCCGCCACGAAACGTCGACGGATTATACCGGCGTGACAACAGCGTTCGATTAGAATTCCGGGTTGTCGCGGTAAACATTCATCGGGAGAGATGTCGTTGATCGATTTATACACCTGGAGCACGCCGAACGGCCGCAAGGTTTCCATCATGCTCGAAGAGCTTGCACTAGCCTATAACGTGCATCCGATCGATATCGGGAAGGGCGACCAGTTCGGGGCGGACTTCGTCGCCATCAGCCCGAACAGCAAGATTCCGGCGATTGTGGACAGCGAAGGTCCGCAGGGCAAACCCTATCCTCTGTTCGAGTCCGGCGCGATCCTGTTGTACCTGGCGGACAAGACCGGGCAATTCCTGCCACAGAAGAAAACCGAGCGCTTCGAGGCGATCCAGTGGCTGATGTTTCAGATGGGCGGTGTGGGCCCGATGTTCGGCCAGGTGCACCATTTTCTACGCGCGGCACCCGAACCTGTACCTTACGCGATTGAACGCTATGGCAAGGAAACACGCCGTCTCTACGCTGTCCTGAACGCGCATCTCGCCAGCCGCGACTGGCTTGCCGCGGAATATTCCGTGGCGGACATGGCAACGTACCCCTGGGTCGCGCGTTACGAATGGCATAAAGTCGACCTTGCCGACTTTCCCAACGTCAAGCGCTGGTTCGACGTGATCAGTGCGCGGCCGGCGGTGCAACGCGGAATGAAAGTACCCGCCCCGCGTTGACGCGAGGCGGACCGGGAACAATGGACGAAACGCTTCCTTCCAAGGTCGGCAAATATCCGGTGACCCGCGAGCTTGGCCGCGGCGGTACCAGCCGCGTCTATCTCGGCCGCGACCCGTTCGCCAATCGCGATGTCGCGATCAAACTGGTGATCGCGGCCGACGGCGTCGATACGGACTTGCGGCGGCGTTTCCACAAGGTGTTCCTGAACGAGGCGTCGCTGGTGGGCAAGCTGATCCACCCGCACATCATGGCGATCTACGATGCCGACGCGTCCGACGATTACAGCTACATCGTCATGGAGTACGTGGACGGCCCGACGCTCGAGCATTTCTGCCATGTCGCCAATCTGCTGCCCGTGGACCGCGTCGTGGAAATCGCCTTCAAATGCAGCCTCGCGCTGGAGTTCGCGCATCGCCACGGCATCATCCACCGCGATATCAAGCCGGCCAACATCCTGATCGGCGCGAAAGGCGACATCAAGGTCAGCGATTTCGGCGTTGCGTTGCATGCGGGCGGCGATCACACCCACCTGCAAGGCGTGGGCTCGCCGGCCTACATGTCCCCGGAGCAGGTGCAGGACAAGGAGCTGTCCCACCAGACCGACATCTACTCGCTGGGCGTGGTGATGTATCAGTTGCTGACGGGAAAGCTGCCCTTCATCGCCGCCAACAAGGCCAGCCTGCTCTACCAGATCATGAACATCGAACCCTCGCCGCCTTCGACGCGCCGCACCGACATTCCGCAGCAACTCGACCAGGTGGTGATGCGGGCTTTGAGCAAGAATCCCAAGGACCGCTACCAGACCTGGGGCGAATTCAGCCGCGAACTGACGCAAACTTACCGCCACCTGGAATTGCCGCCGGAGTCGATATCGGATACGGAGAAGTTCAACACCATCAAGGCCCTTGGATTTTTCCGCGGCTTTCGCGACGTGGAGATCTGGGAGACGGTGCGCATCGCCAACTTCCGCCGCATCCAGCCGGACAAGATCGTCATTCGCGAAGGCGACGTCGGCGAGAATTTCTATGTCATCGCCGCCGGCCAGGCCAGGGTAACCAAGGACAGCAACTTGCTCGAGACCCTTGAAGCCGGCAACTGCTTCGGTGAAATCCTTTACTTCGAGGACACCAAAGCCAAGCGGTCCACGACGATTTCCTCGATCGCCGCGATGACGGTCATCGAGATCAAGGCACTTGCGCTGCAAAAGGCGAGCGACGGTTGCCAGAAGCAGTTCAACCAGGCTTTCCTGCGCATCCTCATCGACCGGCTGACCACGGCCAACCGCCGCCTTTCGACGCGCAACTGAAAGCGAACAATTGGAAGCGCTGCTGACGTCCATTTTCCTGGTCGCAGTCTCGGAAATAGGCGACAAAACTCAACTACTTTCGTTCGTTCTAGCCGCGCGGCTGCGCAAACCGTGGCCGATCATCGGCGGCATTTTGCTGGCCACCCTGGTCAATCATGCGCTGGCGGCATGGGTCGGCACGCTGCTCGCCGGATGGATCGCAACCGCGACGCTGGGTTTGATCGTTGGCCTGTCCTTCATCGGCTTTGGATTGTGGGCGCTGCATCCGGATTCCCTCGACGGATCGCCGCGTTTGCGACAGGGTGGCGCTTTCGTCACCGCCTTCGTGGCATTTTTCCTGGCCGAAATGGGGGACAAGACCCAATTCGCCACCGTCGCGCTCGCTGCGCGTTTCGATTCGCTGGTTATCGTCGTGATCGGCACGACGATCGGCATGATGCTGGCGGACGTGCCGGCGGTATGGATGGGCGAAAAACTGGCGCTGAAGATTCCGATGAAAGCGGTACGCCTCGTGGCGGCTGCGCTTTTCATGATGGTAGGCGCGCTGACTCTGTGGAGCGCACTGGCAGACACACAATGACTTCAGCCGGCCAATTGCAGAAACGATGCCCCGATTGCGGTGCCGCTTTCGAGTGCGGCATGGGACGGGCCACGCCGTGCTGGTGCAGCCGGGAATTTGCACCGATCATGCCGCTCCCGGATGCGGGCGCGGACTGTTACTGCGCCGAATGCCTGGCAAAGCACATTGCGCGCACCCAGCAGGAAATTCGCAAACAATCCACCTGACCGTTCAACCCGGCCGTCGCATTTGCGCTAGGACCGTTTCCCTCCCGTTGCATTCGCGCGCTGGCGTCTTGCGTTGATGCGCGACGCCATCCAGGTCCCGATGCCGACCACGAGCAATGCGCCGATCCAGGGAATCATGACTTCCACGATGGGTGGCGGGTCGTAGGGATCCAGCACCGGCTCCGCCAGGAGCATGTCGCCTGCGACGTAGCCGAGCAATCCGGCTCCGAGCGTGATCACCACCGGGAAGCGGTCCATCAGCTTGAGGATCGCGGTGCTGCCGAATACGATCAATGGGATGCTGATCCCCAGACCGAGGATCAGCAAGACGAGGTTGCCGTGCGCAGCGGCGGCGACGGCAAGCACATTGTCGAGGCTCATCACCAGGTCGGCGATCAGGATGGTGCGCACCGCCCCCATGAGATGGCCGGCCGCCTGCTCGGCGGATCCGTCTTCTTCGTCTCCCGGCAGCAACAATTGAATGCCGATCCACAGCAGCAGGATCGCGCCGGCGAGTTTCAGGTAGGGCAGCGCCAGCACCTTTGCGGCCACGGTCGTGAGAAGGATGCGCAGGACGATGGCAGCGCCGCTGCCGATCACGATGGCGGCACGCTGCTGGTGACGCGGCAGCGAGCGCGCCGCGAGTGCGATGACCACCGCGTTGTCGCCGCTCAGGACAATGTTGACGCCGATGATCTCGAGCAGGCCCAGCCAGAACGGGTTGTCGAAGGCGAAGTCCATCATCTGCGGCGCAAACCGCGCGACGACATAGTTGGTGGCAGTGCCGGGCGCACCCGCGGGGCCGGTGGCGCGCTAGCGCAGAACCGACTTCAGAAGTTTTCCCATCTCCGCCGGATTCCGGGTCACCTTGATGCCGCATTCTTCCATGACCGAGAGCTTTTCCGCAGCCGTGCCTTTGCCCCCGGAAATGATCGCACCGGCATGGCCCATGCGCTTGCCCGGGGGTGCGGTGACCCCGGCGATGAATCCGACCACCGGCTTCTTCATGTTTTTCCTCGCCCACATCGCCGCTTCTTCCTCGTCGGAGCCGCCAATCTCGCCGATCATGACGACGGCTTCGGTCACCGGATCGTCGTTGAACAGCCGCAGGATGTCGATGTGCTTGAGGCCGTTCACCGGATCGCCGCCGATGCCGACGGCGGAGGATTGTCCGAGACCGATTTCGGTCAACTGGCCGACCGCTTCGTAAGTCAGCGTGCCGGAACGCGACACCACGCCGATCGGGCCTTTGCGATGGATGTGCCCGGGCATGATGCCGATCTTGATTTCATCGGGCGTGATCGCACCGGGGCAATTCGGACCGAGCAAGAGCGTCTTGCGCTTCTGCTTGCGCATGCGATCGCGCACTTCAATCATGTCGCGTACCGGGATGCCTTCAGTGATGCAGATCACCAGGTCGAGGTCGGCTTCGACGGCTTCCCAGATCGCGGCAGCCGCACCGGGCGGCGGAACATACACGACCGATGCGTTGGCGCCGGTCTGCTCCTTGGCTTCACGCACCGAACCGAAAATCGGAATGCCCTCGAAATTCTGCCCAGCCTTGGTCGGATGAACGCCGGCGACAAAACAATTCTTCCCGTTGGCGTATTCACGGCAGGTGTGGGTATGGAACTGCCCGGTCTTGCCGGTGATGCCCTGGGTAATGACCCTGGTGTTCTTGTTGACGAGAATGGACATCAGCGCGCTCCCTTTGCTGCGGCGACCACTCTTTGGCCGGCCTCCGTCATGTTGTCGGCCGAGATGATCGGCAGCCCGGATTCGGCGAGGATTTTCTTGCCGAGATCTTCGTTGGTGCCTTTCATGCGTACCACCAGGGGAACCGCAAGCTTCACCTGCTTGGCCGCCTCGACCACGCCAGCGGCGATTACGTCGCACTTCATGATGCCGCCGAAAATATTCACCAGAATCGCACGCAATCCGGGATTGCGCAGCATCAGTTTGAACGCCTCGGTGACTTTTTCTGCAGTCGCGCCGCCGCCCACGTCGAGAAAATTGGCCGGCTCGCCGCCGAACAGCTTGATCGTGTCCATGGTCGCCATGGCGAGGCCCGCGCCGTTGACCAGGCAGCCGATGTTGCCGTCGAGGGAAATATACGACAGGCCGTGCTTTGACGCTTCGATCTCGGCCGGATCCTCTTCGTCGAGATCGCGCATGGCGACGATGTCTTCGTGCCGGTAGAGCGCGTTGTCGTCGAAAGTCATCTTGGCATCGAGCGCAATCACGTCGCCCTTGCCGGTCAGGATCAGCGGATTGATCTCCACCAGCGATGCGTCGGTATCCCAGAACGCCTTGTACAGGCTTTTCAACATCGCACGCGCTTGTGGGACGCTTGCCTCGGGAAAGCCGATCTTGCGCGCCAGGTCGTCGGCCTGGGCATCGGCCAATCCGGCCTGCGGATCAACGAATACCTTGTGGATTTTTTCCGGCGTATGCGCGGCCACCTCTTCGATGTCCATGCCCCCTTCGGAGGAGGCCATCACGCAGACCTCCTGCGTGCCGCGGTCTACCACAAGGCCGATGTACAACTCCTTGCGGATGTCCGCGCCTTCTTCGATCAGGAGGCGGCGGACTTTCTGGCCTTCGGGACCGGTCTGATGGGTTTTCAACTGCATGCCCAGGATTCTGGACGCCCACTCGCGGACTTCATCGACGGATTTGGCAACCTTGACCCCGCCCCCTTTGCCGCGCCCGCCGGCATGGATCTGGGCCTTCACCACCCAGACCTTGCCGCCAAGTTTTTCCGTCGCGTCCACCGCTTCCTCGACGCTGAAACAAGGTACGCTGCGAGGCGTGATGACACCGTATTTCCTGAGGATTTCTTTCGCTTGGTATTCGTGAATTTTCATTGCTGACCTTTGACTGACTTGTCGGACCCGTCTGTTCACCGGCACGCCGCTGTCCCGCATGCAGCACAGGCCGAGCAAAAGCCATCAGGATAGCCAGCAGAAGATCGGCGAAGCCTGCCGACCGCGGGAAGCGCGCGAAGTATACCGCAAAGGCCCGCGCCGCTGCCGCAGTGCAGCGCGCCTTGATGGTCACCCCGATTGTGGAATTACGCGTCCGTGCACGACCATTTGCCGCTTTCTGTCGAGCGGCTGAATGGGAGCAAATCCAGAAGGTATTCTCGGAGAACAACGGCATGTGTCCGCTATAGCGCACGCACTCAACATGCACCGCCGCACACTGCAGTGAAAACCGGGGAAGAAACCGGGTCGCACCCAGTACGCGAGACTACTGCGGCTTGTTCGACTCCTGCATGGCATCGTGGGAGCGCTTGAGTTCCTGGTAAGCCTGGTCGTGGCGCTCGCGCGCCTTGGCCAGGTCCGCCTGCGCGTCCTGCAGTTGTTTCGTGGTTTTGTCTGCGTCGGCCTTGGCGTCTTCGAGGCGTTTTTGCGCGACCTTGTCCTTTTTCTCCGCCGCCTTCACTTTTTCTTCCACGCTGTTCATCTGGTCCCGGGCAAACCGGGCGCGCTGCTGCGCCACCTCGAGCGACGGCGGCGGCGTGTTTGGCGTTTGCGCAAATGCGCCGGTGGCGATCATGGTCAACGCAATCAGGAAGGTAGTCTTTAGCATTTAATTATCGCGCCCGCATGCAGCGCGCCTGAAAATGAGGAGGGAAAAGGCTTGGTGCCGACAGCAGGAATCGAACCCGCGACCTTTTGATTACAAATCAACTGCTCTACCAACTGAGCTATGCCGGCATGCCGCGAAATTATAGGCCGCCGCCGCGCGGCCGCGGAATGATTACTTGATGACTTGGAGGCGCGGCCGGCCGCCCGACGGCGGGGGGGGTCGATCGTCGTTCGGGGGCACGATCGGCGTAACCACTTGCGCAGACCCCGGCGACGATGTCTGGAATGACAGGCCCTGGCCCGTTTCCTTGGCAAAAATCCCACCGATGGTATTGATCGGCACGGATATTTCGCGCGATACGCCAGCGAATCGGGCGGAGAATTGCAACAGGTCGTTGCCGATCTTGAGGTTGCGCGTGGCATCCGGACTTACGTTCAGAACGATCTCGCCGTTCTTGACGTATTCCATGGGCACTCGTGTCGTCTCGTCCACTTTCACCGCAATGTACGGGGTCAGGCCGTTGTCGCAGCACCACTCGAAAATCGCGCGGATCAGGTAGGGCGTAGTGGATGCCTCCTTCTCTTTCACTTGCGCATTACCTTCTCGGACGCGGTCAGCGCCTCGATGAAAGCCGGGCGGCTGAACAACCTTTCGGCGTATTTCATCAGCGGCGCGGCCTGCTTCGGCAATTGGATGCCGTAGAAATCCAGGCGCCACAGCAGCGGCGCAATGGCCACGTCGAGCATCGAGAATTCCTCGCCGAGCATGTATTTCTGCTTCACGAACACCGGCGCGATTTGCGTGAGGTTGTCGCGAACGGCGAGGCGGGCCTTGTCCGCCTGCTTTTGCGTGCCGCTGTCGATGGCATCGATATTCGAGAACAGTTCGTTTTCGAAGCGAAACAGGAACAGGCGGGCACGTGCACGCATCACCGGATCGGCCGGCATCAGTTGCGGATGCGGGAAACGATCGTCGATGTATTCGTTGATGATGTTGGATTCGTAGAGAATCAGGTCGCGTTCGACCAGAACCGGCGTGCGGTTGTACGGATTCATCACCGCCAGGTCTTCGGGTTTGTTGAACAGATCGACATCGATGATCTGGAAATCCATCCCCTTTTCAAAGAGGACGATCCGGCAGCGCTGGCTGAATGGGCAGGTAGTGCCCGAATAAAGGGTCATCATTGTCTTGTTACCAAGGGTTGGTCAGTGCACGTTTTTCCAGTACTCCTTCTTCAGCAGCCAGACCGGCACCAGAAGAAGCAGCAGGAAGAACAACACCACGACACCGATTTGCGAGCGCCTGGCCTTTTCCGGTTCAGCCATGTAGGACAGGTAATTCACCAGATCCCGCGTAAGCTTGTCGTACTCGATCGCGGACAGGCTGCCGGGATGGCCCAGCACGAGCTTCTTGTGTTCGGATTTGTGGCCTTCGTGTTCTTCGCTTTCGGTCTTCAGGACCTGAATGCCTTGCAGCTGCCAAAGCACATGGGGCATGCCGACATTCGGAAATGCAAGGTTGTTCCAGCCGCTCGGCCGCTTCTCATCGCGATAGAACGTGCGCAGGTAAGTGTAGAGCCAGTCCGTCCCGCGCGAACGCGCCACGACCGACAAGTCGGGCGGCTCGGCGCCGAACCACTGCTTCTGGTCCTTGCGGCTGGCGCTGATCGTCATCGGGTCGCCGACTTTTTCCGAGGCAAACAGCAGGTTTTCCTTGATCTGCTGTTCGGTCAGTCCCAGATCCGTCAGACGGTTGTAGCGCATCGAACTCGCCGAATGACAGGTCAGGCAATAGTTGACGAAGGTGCGGGCGCCGCGCTGGATCGAAATCGCATCATGCGGATCGATGTTGGCATGGTCGAGATGGAGCTCATCGCCGGATGCGAACACCGACAGCGGCGCGAGCAGCAATGCAAAAAACAGTCTTTTCACGATGTCACCCTCTCCGGCTCCGGCTTGGTCTTGTCGATCTTCGTGTACCAGGGCATCAGCAGGAAAAACAGGAAGTAGATGATCGTGAAGATGCGCGCCACCACGGTCGCACGTTCGGCGCCGCCGAGCCAGGAGCCGAACTGGCCCCAGACATTCGTAGGTTCGGTGCCGAGATAGCCCAGGATCAGGAAAGCGACGACGAACAAGGCAAGTGCGCTCTTGTAGATCGAGCCACGATAGCGGATCGATTTCACCGCGCCGCGATCCAGCCAGGGCAGCAGAAAGAAAATCATGGTCGACAGCCCCATTGCCATCACGCCGGGGAACTGCGAATCGAACAGCGGCGGCACCGCGCGCAGGATCGAGTAGAAAGGCGTGAAATACCAGACCGGCGCGATATGCAACGGCGTTTTCAGCGGATCGGCGGGAATGAAATTGTTGTGTTCCAGGAAGTAGCCGCCCATCTCCGGCGCGAAGAACACGATTGCGCTGAACACCATCAGGAAAACCACCACGCCGACGAGATCCTTGACAATGTAATAGGGATGAAAGGCGATACCGTCGAGCGGGATGCCGGTCTTCGGATCCTTTTTCTTCTTGATCTCAATGCCGTCCGGATTGTTGGAGCCGACTTCGTGCAGCGCCAGCAGATGCGCGGCAACCAGCCCGAGCAATACCAGCGGAACAGCGATCACATGGAAAGCGAAGAACCGGTTCAGCGTGGCGTCGGAAACAACATAGTCGCCACGAATCCAGAGCGAAAGATCCGGTCCGACGAAAGGAATCGCGCCGAACAGGTTCACGATGACCTGTGCACCCCAGTAAGACATTTGACCCCAAGGCAGCAAATAGCCGAAGAAGGCTTCCGCCATCAGGCACAGATAAATCAACATTCCGAACAACCACAAAAGTTCGCGCGGTTTGCGGTAGGAACCGTAAATCAGGCCGCGGAACATGTGCAGGTAGATGACGATGAAGAACATCGATGCGCCAGTGGAATGCATGTAGCGGATGAGCCAGCCCCACGGCACGTCGCGCATGATGTATTCGACGGAGGCGAAAGCCTGGGCCGCGTCCGGCTTGTAGTGCATCGTGAGCAGAATGCCGGTGACAATCTGCATCACCAGGATCAACAGCGCCAGCGAACCGAAGTAATACCAGAAGT
>JANXVW010000054.1 GCA_025351455.1 Betaproteobacteria bacterium
TGGACGCCTCGACGATGTCATCGGCATTGTCCACGTGCGCAAGGTGCTGAATCTCTCGGAAGGCGAGCACATCGACGCGCAGACCCTTGCCGATGTGCTGCGCGAGCCGTATTTCATTCCGATGGGCACGCCGTTGCTGACCCAATTGCAAAATTTCCAGGAGCAGCAGGATCGAATGGGCCTCGTGGTAGACGAATACGGCGAGCTCAAGGGCCTGCTGACGCTGGAGGACATTCTCGAAGAAATCATCGGCGAATTCACCACCCAGTCACCGTTGCAGACTGCCCGCTTCAGGCGCATGGAAGACGGCAGCATTATTGTCGAGGGCGGAACCCTGCTGCGGGACATGAACCGCAAATTGGGCTACAAATTTCCCCTGGACGGTCCGAAAACGCTGAACGGACTGATTCTGGAGCACTTTCAGGATATCCCCGAATCGGGGACCAGTCTGAAACTGGCCGGCTACCCCCTGGAGGTCCTGCAGACGCAGGATCGAGTGATCAGGTCCGTACGCCTGCTTCCACCGGATAAGGACTAAAAATCAGAGCTATTTAGCAAATACTTCCATCTTTACATTAACGATCGGCCGGTGCATTATTCTCGGATATTCAGAGTAGTGGCGCCAGCTCGCCACTAAACGAGCAGGACAGCGACGTTGAAGGGGGAACGCTATGGCGACCGCGGCGGCAGCAAGGGACAGAGTCAAGGAATACACCTTTCTCTGGGAAGGCAAGGACAAGGGCGGCAAACTCGTCAAAGGCGACATGCGCGCTGGCGGCGAAGCCGTTGTGCTATCCCAGCTGCGCCGGCAAGGAATTGCAGTTCTCAAAGTCAAACGGCAACGGGGCGGCTTTGGCGGCAAAGTTACGCAAAAAGACATCACCCTGTTCACCCGGCAGCTCGCAACCATGATGAAGGCGGGCGTACCCCTATTGCAGTCATTCGACATCGTCGGCAAGGGCCATTCGAATCCGGCCGTGGCCAAGCTGCTCATGGACATCAAGAATGAAGTTGAAACCGGTAATAGCCTCACCACCGCATTTCGCAAATACCCGCTCTATTTCGATGCGCTGTTTTGCAATCTTGTAGGCGCCGGCGAACAGGCAGGTATTTTGGACAGCCTGCTCGACCGCCTGGCGACTTACAAAGAAAAGATCCTCGCGATCAAGAGCAAGATCAAGGCTGCGCTGTTCTATCCGATATCGATCATCGTCGTGGCATTCATCATTACCGCCATCATCATGATTTTCGTGATTCCGGCTTTTAAAGACTTGTTCTCCAGCTTCGGCGCCAACCTGCCCGCGCCGACCCTGTTCGTAATGGCAATATCGGAAGTCTTCGTGCAGTGGTGGTGGGCGATTTTCGGCGGCGTCGGTTTTGGCGTGTGGTTCTTCTTCTACACGTGGAAGCGCTCGGTAAAGATGCAGAATTTGCTGGATCGTTGGTTCCTCAGGATACCGGTGTTTGGCCCCCTGATTCGCAAAGCCACCATTGCCCGCTGGACGCGCACACTTTCGACCATGTTCGCAGCTGGTGTGCCGCTTGTGGAGGCCCTGGAATCCGTCGCGGGCGCGGCCGGCAACTACGTCTATTACGAAGCCACCAAGAAAATTCAACAGGAAGTCAGCGCAGGTATCAGTCTGACTGTCGCGATGACCAATACGAATGTATTCCCGAACATGGTCATTCAGATGGTGTCGATCGGCGAAGAATCGGGATCGCTGGACGGTATGCTCAGCAAGGTTGCCGACTTCTTCGAACAGGAAGTCGACGATGCGGTGGAAGCCCTTTCCAGCCTGATGGAGCCGATGATTATGGTCGTCCTGGGCGTATTGATCGGCGGGATGGTCATTGCGATGTACTTGCCGATCTTCAAGATGGGCCAGGCGGTATAACCCCCTCCTTCGGAAAAACCACGCGCCCGATGAACTCGGGCGCTTTTTTATCGGCGGGAATTTCCCTTTAGCGCACATATCCCTTATGTCATTGCTCCACGTACTGCAGAATCAAGTCGCAATGCTAGCTGCCGTGTGCGCGCTAATAGGGCTGATCGTCGGCAGCTTCCTCAACGTCGTCATTCACCGGTTGCCGAAAATGCTGGAGCGGGACTGGGATGGCCAGGCGGCTGATTTGCTCGATCAGAAAAACCTGCCCGACGTGGCGAAAAAGTTGCGCAACTCGGACACGGCACGATACAACCTGATGACGCCGGCTTCGACTTGCCCGAATTGCAGCCACAAGATCCGCGCCTACGAGAACATACCGATCATCAGCTATGTTTTTTTGCGCGGACGCTGTTCTTCGTGCAAGGCGCCGATCAGTATCCGCTATCCAATCATCGAAGCGATTAGCGGCGTGCTTGCCGCTTATATCGGGTGGCGGTTCGGTTTCACGCTGGCAATGGCGGGAGCCCTGGTCTTTGCCTGGTCTCTTGTCGCGTTGACGGCCATCGACATCGACACGCAGTTGCTCCCGGACGACATCACGCTGCTGTTGTTGTGGCTCGGCCTCCTGGTCAATCTGAACAATGGGTTTACCCCGCTCACGTCAGCCGTGATCGGCGCCATGGCCGGCTACCTTTCGCTATGGTCCGTCTACTGGCTGTTCAAGCTCACCACCGGAAAAGA
Organism: Betaproteobacteria bacterium; assembly: GCA_025351455.1. Classification (GTDB taxonomy): domain Bacteria; phylum Pseudomonadota; class Gammaproteobacteria; order Burkholderiales; family JACQAP01; genus JACQAP01. The sequence goes on from JANXVW010000054.1 coordinate 2,628, forward strand.
GGGCATGGGCTACGGAGATTTCAAGCTCCTGGCCGCCATCGGGGCGTGGCTGGGGTGGAAGATGTTGCCTATCGTTATCCTGCTGTCGTCGCTCGTGGGCGCGATCGTCGGCATTGCACTGATCGTCTTCACCCGGCACGGGCGCAACACCCCCATTCCTTTCGGCCCCTACCTTGCCGCCGCGGGACTGATAGCCTTGTTCTGGGGCGAGACGATCAACCGGACTTACCTGCAACTGTTCTGAACATGGCGTTGTTCTGACCATGGCGTTCGCGGTTGGCCTGACTGGTGGAATCGGTTCGGGCAAGACGACGGTGGCCAACTTGTTTGCAGCACAAGGTGCCGGCCTCGTCGATGCGGACGAGATCTCCCGCAGATTGACTGCCCCGGCGCAGCCGGCTGTCGCCGAAATCGCGCGCAAGTTCGGAGCGCAATTTATCGCTGCGGATGGAAGTCTCGACAGGACACGCATGCGAAATCTGGTATTCACCAACGCGACGGCCCGCAAAGACCTGGAGGCGATACTGCATCCGCTGGTCAGGCAGGAAAGCACGCGTCAGATCGTGGCGTCGACCGCACCCTATGTTATCGTCGTCGTGCCGCTGTTGATCGAATCGGGCGCCAGGGGCAGGATGGATCGGATACTGGTGGTGGATTGCGCACCGGAGATCCAGATCAGCAGGGTGATGGGACGAAGCGGCCTGTCAAGGAGCGAGGTACTGGCGATCATCGCCGCACAGGCATCGCGGCGGCAGCGCCTGAGCGAAGCAGACGACGTTATTCATAATGACGATGGTCTCGAAATGCTGTCGGCGCAGGTAAACCCGCTGCATCTGCGCTACCTGGGGCTTGCGACAAATGGCTGAGCATCTTCAACTTGATGCGCCGGAAGTCGTCCGCAGCTTTATTTTTCGGGATTTTTCGGCAATACTTGACCCAACTCCGCCGGCCGCCCCCCACATTGTGATCAGCTACGAGTTCCCGCTCAACGAGAGGATCCGCACCCTGCTGCGCCTGGAGGATTTGTACCAGCGTGCGCAGTACTTCGCCCTGAAAAACGACCCCGAAGAACACCATGTCGCGTTGACGTCTTTGTTTGAGATACTCGATGTCGGCGGCCGCGCCGATCTCAAATCGGATTTGATGCAGGAGCTCGAGCGCCAGAAGCAGCGCCTCGACGCCCTTCGCAACAATCCGGCCATTTCCCAGGAAGCGCTGATTACCGTCCTCGCGGATATCGAGAAAGCGGTATCCGACCTGTTCCTTTCGTCCGGCAAGACAGGCCAGGAACTGCGGGAAAATGAATGGTTGATGGGGATCAAGCAACGTTCCGCGATTCCGGGAGGCGTTTGCGAATTTGACCTGCCTTCCTATCATTTCTGGCTCAATAAAAGCGCCGAATTACGCCGGCGCGATCTGGACGAATGGCTGGCGCCTTTCCTGCCAATCCGCAACGGGGTGCAAATCATCCTCAAGCTGCTCAGGGAGAACGGCAAGACCACGAGCCAGGTTGCGCACCAGGGTGTCTACCAGCAGACCATGGCAGGAAGGCTCGCCCAGATGCTGCGCATTCGGCTCGACAGTAACTACGACTGCGTGCCGGAGATCAGCGCCAACAAATATGCACTCAATGTCCGTTTCACGACGGCAATCGGCACGCAGCGACGCACCAGCGTTGACGATGTAAGTATCGAACTCACGTTCTGCAACCTGTGATGCCGGTCGAACACGACAAACAGCGCAAGGTGCATTGTCCTCAGTGCAACGCCGCCATAGTGTGGAGCATCGACAACCCGTACAGGCCGTTCTGCTCGGAACGCTGCAAACTCATCGACCTCGGTCAATGGGCTACCGGCGCTTACCGGATTCCGCAGGTCGAGCGGGACGTCGGCGATTCCGGGCAACCGGAACACGAAGAGCCCTAGATCGGTTTCTGCTCCCAGGCACCCCGAATCATGGCGACGCCATGCGCACCGCAGCGGCGCGCATCATCGAGGTCAGCCAAGCGCATTCCGCCAAGCGCGAATATGGGCAGCGAATAGTCCCGAATCAAGTCTGCGAAAATCTTCCAACCCAGTTCAGTCGCGCCCGCATGGCTGGGGGTTGCATGGACTGGTCCCAACAACACGAAGTCGAGTCCCAGGTCGCGTGCCTTTTCGAGTTCCGCGACATCGTGGCAAGAGGCGCTACACCATTCGACATCCGGGCGTGACGATGCGGTCATCAATTCGCGTGACGGCAAGTGCATACCTGCTCCAAGACTCGCTGCAAGTTGAACGTCGCCGTTGATCATTGCCAAGCCCCCCGCATCGCGCAGTTCACGGACGATTCGCGTGGCAAATGATCTTCGTGCGGTCGCGTCCAGATTATTTTCCCTGACCTGAACCAGCCGCAATCCTCGCGCGACTGCGAGTCGAAATTGCCGAATGGCCGGTTCGACGCCTGATTCCCACGCGCGAGTAATTCCCAGACTGACCGGCAGGGACAATGCCTTGAGGATGGGCGCGTTGGCCGGAAGCATGGGGGAAACAGTCAGATGACCACTGCGCTGCCAGACAAACGCCTGCCCTTCGTGGGGGTGGGGATCGTTACGCCAGCACACCACGCGGTAGAAATGCAACCTTACGGTAGCGTGAGGGTAGGTAAAGACTCGAGTGATCCAGGGATAGGAGAGTTCGACTTCGATGCCGAGTTCTTCGCGCAGTTCGCGATCGAGCGCATGTGCGACCGGTTCGCCCGGTTCGACCTTGCCGCCGGGAAATTCCCAGTATCCCGCATAAACCTTACCGGGCGGACGTTGTGCCAGCAGGAAACTTCCATCGGGCCGCTCGATAACCGCGGCTGCGACATCCACCAAGCGCTGCGTCATGGCAATACGCCAGTCAGGATTTCTTGCGCGAGGAACCGGATGCAATCTTGTGCCGGCCCGCCCAGTCGCGCGCGAAATGCCAGGCAACCCGGCCGCTGCGCGAACCGCGCGTCAGTGCCCACTGCAAGGCTTCATTGCGCGCTTTCGCGCCCCGCTCTTTCTCCGCAACCCCCAGTTCGCCAAGCCAGTAATCGACGATCGTCAGGTATTCATCCTGGTCGAACGGATAAAAGGATACCCACAGGCCGAAGCGTTCGGATAGCGAGATCTTCTCCTCCACCGTCTCCCCGGGATGGATCTCCTCGCCGAGGTACTTGGTTTCCAGATTTTCCTGCATGAACTCTGGCATCAGATGACGTCGGTTGGACGTCGCATAGATCAGTAGATTGTCCGAGGTCGCTGAAATC
>JANXVW010000061.1 GCA_025351455.1 Betaproteobacteria bacterium
GCGCGAAATCGGACAGGCCGGCGTAACCATTGCCGGCGAACAGGTTCTGCCCACCCTTCCAGACGGATTGGTGCACATGCATGCCGGAGCCGTTGTCGCCGACGATGGGCTTGGGCATGAAGGTCGCGGTTTTGCCGTAAGAATGTGCAACATTCCAGACCGTATATTTGAGGATCTGCAGCCAGTCGGCGCGCTTGACGAGGGAATTGAACTTGGTGCCGATTTCACACTGGCCGGGTGCCGCGACTTCGTGGTGGTGGACTTCGACTTCCACGCCTTGTTGCTCGAGTGCGAGGCACATCGCGTTGCGGATGTCTTGCAGCGAATCGACCGGGGGGACCGGGAAATAGCCGCCCTTGACCGGCGGGCGGTGGCCCATATTGCCGCCTTCGAATTCCTTGCTGGAGGACCACGGCGCTTCTTCGGACGAAATTTTTACGCCGCATCCGGACATGTCGACGTTCCAGGTGACGCTGTCGAATATGAAGAACTCGGGCTCCGGACCAAAATAGGCAACGTCGCCGAGACCGCTCGACTTCAGGTAAGCCTCAGCGCGCTTGGCAATGGAGCGCGGATCGCGGTCATAACCTTTGCCATCGGCAGGTTCGACGACGTCGCACTGAATGTTCATCGTCACTTCATCGGAGAACGGGTCGAGGCGAATGGAATCGGGGTCCGGCATCAACAACATGTCCGAAGCCTGGATGCCCTTCCATCCCGCGATGGACGAACCGTCGAACGCATGACCATCGTCGAACTTGTCCTGACCGAACGCGTGAGCGGGGACGGTAACGTGCTGTTCCTTGCCGCGGGTGTCGGTAAACCGCAGGTCAACGAACTTCACATCGCTTTCTTTCATCAATTTAAATACGTCTGCTACCGCCATTTTTACTCTCCTGAGTTGGGAAATGAATGCGAAGGATTTTCAGCGAGCCACAATTTCAGCAGGAACCATGCCCAGCAGAAAAAACCAATTAGTCGAGAATTCACAAACGCTTAGGCCATATAGCCGGCATAGCTGCGCACTAATTTAAGGCCAAGCTTCGATTGATGCCCGAAATTAGTGCATGTGAATGTTCCTGGCAAGAGGAATCTTCTTCCGAAATCGAATCTGCTAGTCTTCACGTACGGTCTCGCGGAAACGTTCTTGCGCCTAAGATCGATCGGCCAAGTCTCTGTAAAAGGAAAGATAATGAAAGATACATCAGAAATTCTGAACAAAGCTGCTCGTCGAGCGGCAGAGATGAATTTGCCCTACGCTGGTGCATTATTGCCAGCAGAGGCGTATGAACTCTTGCAAGGTGTCCCCGATGCCAAATTGATCGATGTACGGACCCGCGCGGAGTGGGACTTTGTCGGCAAGGCAACTGGCAGCATTCCGATCGAATGGCAGACTTATCCGGGCGCGCAACCTAATCCCGGCTTTCTGGAACAGTTGAAGACGCATGCCGGTAAGGACGCCATAGTCATGTTCCTCTGCCGAAGCGGTGCGCGCTCGCACGCCGCAGCCGCCGCAGCCAGCCAGATCGGGTATGCCCATAGCTACAACGTCCTCGAAGGATTCGAAGGAGACAAAAATGCGCAAGGCCATCGCGCATCGGTCGGGGGCTGGAAGTTTGCCGGGTTGCCCTGGGTGCAAAGCTGACCGATAGTCCGCAGTGACTCCGCCTTGTTGCGATCAGGCAGTCGTCCAGTTCACCGCGCCCGTGTAAGCGGTCACGAGAACAATGATCCCGAAGGCGATCCGATACCACGCGAAGACCGTGAAATCGTGGCGGCTGATGTAACGCAAAAGCCAGCGTACGCATGCAAAGGCGGATACGAAGGCTGCGACGAGTCCCACTGCAAGAATGCCCAGGTCATCGGCCGACAACATGCTGCGGTGTTTGAACAGCTCGTAGGCCGATGCCGCGAATAGAACCGGAATTGCCAGGAAAAAAGAGAACTCGGTGGCGGCGCGGCGTGACAGGCCGAAGAACAAGCCGCCGATGATGGTGGCGCCCGCGCGGGAAGTGCCCGGGATCAGCGCCAGACATTGCGCCAGACCTATTTTCAGGGCGTCGGGCCAGGTCATTTCATCGACGCTGCTCACCGTGACTTCGTGTTTGCGGCGTTCCGCCCACAGAATGATG
>JANXVW010000070.1 GCA_025351455.1 Betaproteobacteria bacterium
CTATTTCAAAGCACAAAAAATGTTTGGCATTCCGAAACAAGGTGACATCGACTACAGCAATGAAGTGTCGTTAGATTTAGCGACAGTAGCACCTTCATTAGCGGGTCCTAAGCGTCCGCAAGACCGTATCGAAATCGGTAATGTCAAAGCTAATTTCGCTGAACTGTTCTCCAAGCCGACTTCCGAAAACGGTTACAACAAATCCGCAGCGGACTTGCATTCACGCTTCGTCACGCGGTACGCACAAGTACCCGCATCAATTCGCGGCGGCGGCGAGCAGGCACAGGAATCGGCACCCAAGGCGCGGGGCAATGAACACGGCCTCGTCAGCAAGAAAAACACCAGCATGTCCACCGAAATCGAAATGATGGACAACCGCCCCACGCCGGGCCGCGTGCACGGCGGCACCGAGTCAGCGGATTTGGTCGATCTGGGACATGGCGATGTATTGATCGCCGCAATTACGTCGTGTACCAACACATCCAATCCCGGCGTATTGATTGCCGCCGGTTTGCTCGCGAAAAAAGCCGTTGAAAAAGGCCTGAGCGTGAGGCCGCACATCAAGACTTCGCTGGCCCCTGGCTCGCGGGTGGTGACGGAGTATCTGACCAAGGGCGGGCTGTTGCCTTACCTGGAAAAGCTGGGCTTCTATCTTGCCGGGTACGGCTGCACTACTTGTATCGGCAACGCGGGCCCGCTCGATCCGCAGCTCGAGGAAGCGGTCGTGAAGAACGACCTGATCGCCTGCGCCGTGCTGTCAGGCAACCGCAATTTCGAAGCGCGCATTCACGCCAACATCAAGGCTAATTTCCTGGCGTCGCCGCCGCTGGTTGTCGCCTATGCAATTGCCGGCACCGTGCTCAAGGACCTGATGACCGAGCCTGTCGGGAAAGGCAAGAACGGCAAACCGGTCTACCTCGGCGATATCTGGCCGACTACGAAGGAAGTTTACGATTTGATGCGTTACGCCACCGACGCCAAGACATTCCGCCGCCTGTACGGAGATCTCACCAAAGACCAACCGCTGTGGAATGCGATATCGTCGGCGTCGGGACAAGTGTACGACTGGCCGAAATCGACTTATATCGCCGAACCGCCGTTCTTCGCAGGCTTCGGCATGCAGCCGGGCAAAATCAGCAAAATTGCAGGCGCTCGCGCACTGGGGATTTTCGGCGACTCGGTCACCACCGACCACATCAGTCCGGCCGGCTCAATCAAGGATACCTCCCCCGCCGGAAAATACCTCATCGCCAACGGCGTATCGAAAGCCGACTTCAACAGCTATGGCGCGCGCCGCGGCAACCATGACGTGATGATGCGCGGCACCTTTGCCAACGTACGCATCAAGAACCTCATGGTGCCGCCGAAGGCCGACGGCAGTCGCATCGAAGGCGGTGTCACCGTACTGCAGCCCTCCGGCGAACAGTTGTCGATCTACGACGCGGCAATGAAATACATTGCCCAGGCCACGCCGACCATCGTTTTCGGCGGCGAGGAATACGGCACCGGATCTTCGCGCGACTGGGCGGCAAAGGGCACGCAACTCCTCGGCGTGAAGGCCGTCATCGCCAAGAGTTTCGAGCGCATCCACCGCTCCAACCTCGTCGGCATGGGTGTTCTGCCCCTGCAATTCAAAGGCGCTGACACGGTCGATTCGCTGGGCATCAAGGGCGATGAAACTTACGACATCACAGGCCTCGACGGCGAGATCCGGCCTCAGCAGGACGTGACGCTGGTGATCAAGCGTGCGGACGGTTCGCAGCGCAACGTGAAAGTTTTGTTGCGCATCGACACGCCGATCGAAGTCGATTACTACCGGCACGGCGGCATCCTGCCCTACGTGCTGCGCGAACTGGTCGCGGCAGCTTGACCGGACGAGGCACGCTGCGCAAACCGGCCGGCAAGCCCGCAGGTCGGCCGGAGGTAGCGCGTTCCACCCGCGCCAGGCTTGCGCAGCGCGCTCGCGGGCCCGCATCCGCGAAGAGCCTGGCACCGGTGAAAAACCCCGCACCGCCGCCGGCGCCGGCAAAGAGTCCAGCGCCCGCTCCGAAACCCAGCCCTTACGGAAGCGCCCCGCCTGCCAAGGAACCATCGCCGGCGCGCCCCGTCCCTCCCAACGCCGCGCCAAAACCCAGCCCCTACGGGAGTGCCCCGCGCGCCAAGAAACCATCGCCGGCGCGCCCTTCGCCCGCCGCGCCCGCACCGAAGCCTTCGCCCGCTCCGGAAGAGCAAAAAATCCGCGTTTCCAAACTGATGTCCGAGCGCGGCCTGTGCTCCCGCCGCGAAGCGGACGAATACATCGAGCGTGGCTGGGTATATGTGGATGGCGTGCGCGTCGAGGAGCTCGGAACCCGCATCGATCCTTCGCAAACCATTACACTCGATAAAAAAGCGGAAAACATTTCCCGCGTCACCATCCTGCTGCACAAACCCGTCGGCTATGTTTCAGGCCAGCCCGAGCCGGGATATCGCCCGGCCAGCACGTTGATCGTGCCGGACAACCGCTTCGCCGGGGACAATCCGTCAATACGCTTCGAGCGCGAACATCTCAAAGGACTCGCGCCCGCAGGCCGACTGGACATCGACTCGACCGGGCTGCTGGTATTTACCCAGGATGGACGCATCGCCAAATTGCTGATCGGCGAGGACTCCACCATCGAGAAGGAGTATCTCGTGCGGGTGGAAGGCAGCCTCGATGAAAAGGGAATGAAGCTTCTGAATCATGGACTGAGTCTGGACGATGTCCCGCTCAAGCCGGCCAACGTGACATGGCAGAACACCGACCAATTGCGCTTCGTTTTGCGCGAAGGCAAGAAGCGCCAGATCCGGCGCATGTGCGAGCTGGTCGGCCTTAAAGTCACCGGCCTCAAGCGCGTGCGCATCGGTCGCTTGGCGCTCGGCGATTTGCCGCAGGGCCAATGGCGTTACATGCACGGCTACGAACGATTCTGAGACCGCCATGCGGCTGGCGCTCGACACCAACGTGTGGATCGACTGGCTGCTGTTCGACGATCCGGCTGTCGCACCACTCAAGGCGGCGCATCGCGATGGACAAGTTCAGATCGTGATCAATGCTTCGTGCCTCGGGGAACTGAACGCCGTTCTGGCGTATCCCGAATTCGGCCTGGATGAAACGCAGCAGTCCAAGCATCTAACCGCCGTCGGCCGCTGCGCCATCATGCACGACCCAGTGCAGTCCCCTCACGCCACCGCGCTACCCCGTTGCCGTGATCCGGACGATCAGAAATTCCTGGTACTCGCGCAGGACGCAGCGGCGGACTGGCTGCTGACCCGTGACAAGGCGCTGCTCAGGTTGAACCGCCGGCTCCAAGCCGCGGGAATTCGCGTCGGTTCGCCGGCGGACTGGGCCGCGGCCTGCGCGCTATCGGCCTGACGCCTTTCACTCAACCCAGGTCGTGGACTCGGCTTCGCTCGCGCGCGCAGTACGGTAGGCGTTGATGGGATGTGCGGGATCCGCGTAGCCGAAGGAAATGCCGCAAATGAATTTTCTTGTCGGCGGCAGGCCAAAGTGCTCGCGGATGAATTCCGGGTGCGACGCCAGCGCAGCCTGCGCGATCGAAGCCACGCCGAAGTTCTGCGCCGCCAGCATGAAGTTCGAGACATAGAGGCCGCAATCTATGGCGCCGTAGACACCGAGATCTTCCTCGGTGGTGAGCAATGCAACGTGCGGCGCGCCGAAGAAGCGGAAATTTTCCAGCGACTGTTCGGCCGCGGCAGTCCGGTCTTCCCGTCCGATTCCAAGCGATTGGTAAAGCTGCACGCCGCAGACCTTGCGCCTCTCCCGATAGATGCCTTCGTAGCGCAGCGGAAAAGCGAAGTCCGGCTTCGGCGTCGCCCCGCTCGCGGCGTGCTTGTAGAACTGGTCGCGAAATTCTTCAATCGCCTTACCGCTGACGATCAACAAGTGCCACGGTTGCGTATTGCACCACGACGGCGTCTGCCGCGAAACGTCCAGGATGCGCCGGATGGTTTGCGCATCCACCTGCTCGGGTCGATAACGCCGGCAGCTGTAACGATCACGGATGACCTGTTCGAATTCCATTTCGGTTTTCCCGGGGCTTTTATTTCGGTTTGTTTTTTGGTGCCGGCTTTTTCGCCGGCTTTTTGTTCGCGGACCACGCCTTGTCGGCATGCGCCGGCTTGAAGCGCTCGTCGGGTTCCACCTGCAACGCGATGGTCAACCGATTGCCGGCATTGGCGATCGCGACGACCTCGGCCAGTTCTGCCAGCATTTCGTCGTCGAGGCCGTGCTTGCGCGCGGCAAAGGTGTGCGAATTGATGCAATAGTCGCAGTTATTGTTGATGCTCACCGCGAGGTAGATCAGTTCCTTGGTGAGCGGGTCCAGCCGGGACGGCTTCACCATGATTTCCTTCATCTGCCCCCAAAAACGCTTGAGCACCGGCGGATTCGAGGCGAGTGCGCGCCAGATGTTATTGATGTAGTCCGTATTGCGCGTTTTCATGATGTCGTCGAACACCGCGCGCACCTCCGCGGACGCCTCGTCATAATTCACCAGCTTTACTTGCGCCATTGCGAACTCCTTCCGTGGATTGGCACTCGAAACAAGGCCGCATCTTACCCGATGCCGATTGGACACCGACCCGCCCTTGAGGTCATAATGCGGCGGGTTATTTTCCCTTGGCGATCATGAAGTTCCTGTTCGATCTCTTTCCGGTATTCCTGTTTTTTGTGGCCTTCAAGTTCTGGGGCATCTACACGGCCACGGCCGTGGCCATGGGCGCGACCCTGTGCCAGGTCGCCTGGTCATGGCTGCGCCATCGCAAAGTCGACACCATGCTCTGGGTCAGCCTGTCGATCATCGTGGTGTTCGGCGGTGCCACCCTGTTGCTGCACGATGAGACCTTCATCAAGTGGAAACCCACGGTGCTATACTGGTTATTCAGCGCCATCCTGCTCGGCTCGGACTTGTTATTCCGCAAGAACGTGATCCGCGCCATGATGGAGAAGCAGATCAACTTGCCCATGCCCGTCTGGCGGAATCTGAACCTGAGCTGGGCCGCGTTCTTCCTGGTGATGGGCGCAGCCAACCTGTATATCGCCTTTCATTTCCCGACTGAAACCTGGGTCAATTTCAAATTATTCGGGGGGACCGGGTTGATGCTGGTATTCATCGTGGCGCAAGGCCTGCTGCTGAGCCGCCATATCGAACACGAGGAGAAAAAATAGTGTTGTACGCAATCGTCGGCGAGGACATTCCGAACAGCCAAGCGAGGCGCACCGCCGCACGGCCGGAACATCTCAAGCGCGTGGATGCTCTCATTGCAGCGGGCAAGCTCATCCTCGCTGGCGCCTTTCCCGCGATCGACAGCATCGACCCCGGCCCCGCCGGCATGACCGGCAGCCTGATCGTCGCCGAATTCAATTCGCTGGAAGAAGCCAGGGCCTGGATCAACGCCGACCCCTACGTAACCCAGGGCGTTTTCGCCAAGGTCACGGTGAAACCTTTTCGCAAGGTATTTCCGAAGTAATGAACCTGGAAGAATTGATTCGCCAGCGCCTGTCCCGCTTTTCGCCGGAATCTCTCGAGGTGTTCGACGATAGCAGCGAACATGCCGGCCATGCGGGTGCAAGGGACGGCGGCGGTCATTTTCAGCTGGTCATCGTAGCGCGCGAATTCGCCGGTAAAACGGCGGTAGCCCGGCATCGGCTGGTATACGATGCGCTCTCCGACCTGATGCCGAAACAGATCCACGCGCTGGCCATCCGCGCCTACGCACCGGAAGAATTGGGCACTTCAGCCAAGGGTTGAACGCTGAAGTAAATAACAAGCACGAACACCCAACCCGAAAGTTCAACTCACCGTCACCAAAGGAACTGCAGATGCAATCGGTCAAACACCATTTCCTGCTCGCGCTGCTGGCAGGCTGCCTTGCCGCAGCCGGCGCCGGATACGCCGCAGACACCAAGCCAAAAGACGCAGCCGACAGCAAGCCCGCCAAGGTGGAGAGCAAGCCCGACGCCAAAACCGACGCCAAACAGAAAAATGTCGCCACCGTGAATGGAATCGGCATACCGAAATCGCGCCTGGATTTCGTCGCCAAGTCGCAACTGGCTCAGGCGCAGCAGCAACAGGGGCAGCCGGGCCAACAGCCTCTTCAGGACACCCCGGAATTCCGCGATAACCTGCGCGAAATCCTGATCACGCGGGAAATCCTGTATCAGGAAGCCGTGAAGCGCAAACTCGACAAGACCCCCGATTACCAGACCCAGCTCGACCTGGCCAAGCAGCAGATCATCCTGGCCGTGCTGATCGAGGATCTAAGCAAGAAGCTGAACCCGACCGAAGCCGACGTGCACAAGGAATACGAGCGCGTCAAAGCTGAACGCGGAGGCGACGCAGGCAAGCAATACAAGTCGCGCCATATCCTGGTCAAGGAAGAAGCGGACGCCAGGCAGATCATTGCCGACCTCGATGCCGGTGGCGACTTTGCTGCAATCGCCAAGGAAAAATCACAGGACACCGGCACCAAGGACGAGGGCGGCGAACTGGACTTTGCCGAAGCCGAATCCTATGTGCAGCCCTTCGGCGAAGCGCTCAAGGCCCTGAAAAAAGGCGAACGGACCAAGGAACCGGTGAAGACGACCTACGGCTACCACATCATCGAACTGGAGGACGTGAAGACGGTCCCCTTCCCTGAGTTCGACCTGGTGAAAGCACAGATCCAGCAGGGGCTTGCAACCAAAGTGCGCGACGATTACATCGCGGAACTGCGCGCCAAGGCCAAGGTGCAGAAAATCGATACCAAATAACCCCACTGCAGCGAAAAAAAGGGCGCCTTCGGTGCCCTTTTTTTACTCCCGTGCTTCCAGTCTTCAGCCTACCCAGCGCCGCGCATTGCGGAACATCCTCATCCATGCCCCGTCTTCCTTCCAGGCATCCGGACGCCATGAGTTCTGGATGCTGCGGAATACGCGCTCGGGGTGCGGCATGATGATCGTGAAGCGGCCGTCCGCCGTCGTCAGTCCGCTGATGCCCTCCGGCGAGCCGTTCGGATTCAGCGGATAGCCCTCGGTAGCCTGCCCGCGGTTGTCGACGAAGCGCAGCGCCACGAGCTTGCGGGCTGCGGATAACTGGGCGGCATCACCAAACTCCGCGAAACCTTCGCCATGCGCAACCGCGATCGGCATGCGGCTGCCCGCCATGCCCTCGAAGAACAACGACGGGCTCCGGGGCACTTCAACCATCGCCACGCGGGCTTCGAACTGCTCGGAACGATTGCGCACGAAATGCGGCCAGTGCTCCGTACCCGGAATGAGTTCGTGCAGGTTACTCATCATCTGGCAGCCGTTGCATACGCCAAGCGCAAATGCATCGCCACGCTGGAAAAACAAACCGAACTGCTCGCGGGCACGGGCGTTAAACAGGATCGACTTCGCCCAGCCCTCCCCGGCGCCAAGCACATCGCCATAGGAAAATCCGCCGCAAGCCACTACACCCTTGAAGCCCGCCAATGCAATCCGGCCGGTGATGATGTCCGTCATGTGCACATCGACGGATTCGAACCCGGCACGATCAAAGGCCGCGGCCATTTCGATCTGCCCGTTTACCCCTTGTTCGCGCAGGATTGCGATCTTCGGTCGCACGCCTTTGGCGATGAAGGGCGCCGCGATGTCTTGCGCCGGATCGAAGGTCAGCCTGGCGTGCAATCCGGGGTCGGCAACATCCAGGATGCGATCGAATTCCTGCTGCGCGCATTCGGGATTGTCGCGCAGGCGCTGCAAGTGATAGGTAGTCTCCGACCACGCGCGCTGCAGCGTCACGCCGGATTCACTATAGATCTCCCTGCCCTTCGTGCGCACCACGAGCCGTCCGCTGCGATTGAGCACGCCAAGGCGGCGGAACTCCGCAGACAGGCCAGTCGCCTCGAATACATTCTTCACCACGTCGAACTGGTCCGACCTGACTTGGAGGACGGCGCCGAGTTCTTCGTTGAACAGGGCCGCCTGGGCTTCCCCTTCGACATCGATTGTCACGCCAATATGGGAGGCGAACATCATTTCCGCGACCGTCACCAGCAAGCCGCCATCGGAGCGGTCGTGATAGGCCAGGATCACGCCTTGCTTATTGAGCTTCTGAATCGCTTCGAAGTACGCCTTCAACTTGTCCGCCGAATCCACGTCCGGCGCATCCCCGCCCACCTGGCCGTAGACCTGCGCCAGCACCGACCCGCCCAGGCGGTTGCGTCCCGCGCCGAGGTCGATCAGCACCAGCACGCTGTCGCGGTCGAGCGGGCGCAGTTGCGGCGTCAGCGTATGCCGGGCATCCGCGCAAGGCGCGAAGGCGGATACGATCAACGACAACGGCGCGATCACTTCCTTGTTCTTTTTTCCGTCCTGCCAGGCCGTGCGCATCGACATCGAATCCTTGCCGACCGGGATGCTGATGCCGAGCCGTGGACACAATTCCATCGCCACTGCTTCGACCGTGTCGAACAGGATCGCGTCTTCGCCCGGATGGCCCGCCGCTGCCATCCAGTTGGCCGACAGTTTGACGTCACCGATATTATCGATTGGCGCCGCCGCGATATTCGTAAGCGCTTCGCCGACGGCCATGCGCCCGGAAGCGGGTCCATTGAAAACGGCAAGAGGCGTTCGCTCGCCCATTGCAAAGGCTTCCCCGCGATACGTCGAAAATCCCATCAAGGTCACGGCGACGTCGGCAACCGGGGCTTGCCAGGGACCGACGAATGGATCGCGCGAGCACAGCCCCCCCACAGTGCGATCGCCGATCGAGATCAGGAAGGTCTTGTTCGCCACGGCGGGGAAACGCAACACGCGCAGCACCGCCTCCTCGAGCTTGATTGCGGACAAATCGAGGGCCGGCGGGACACGCGTGCGCCGCTTCACGTCACGGGTCATTTTCGGCGGCTTGCCGAGCACGACTTCGAGCTGCATGTCGACCGGATGATTGCCGAACTTCGGGTCGTCGACTTTCAGCCAACCATCGTCGGACGCGCTGCCGACCACCGCAAAGGGGCAGCGCTCGCGTTCACACATCGCCTGGAAAATAGCGAAATGTTCCTGCGCGATTGCCATGACATAACGCTCCTGCGATTCATTGCACCACACCTGCGCCGGCGTCATGCCCGGTTCTTCCGAGGGGATGTCCCGCAAATTGATATGCCCGCCGCGACCCGCGCCATGAACCAGTTCCGGCAACGCGTTGGAAAGCCCGCCTGCGCCGACGTCGTGAATGGACAGGATCGGATTCGCCTTACCCAAGGCACAGCAGCGGTCGATGACTTCCTGCGCGCGGCGCTGGATTTCCGCATTGCCGCGCTGCACGGAATCGAAATCGAGATCCGCGATGTTCGAGCCGGTATTCATGCTCGATGCGGCGCCACCGCCCAGGCCGATCAACATGCCGGGACCGCCGATCTGCACCAGTAACGCGCCCGCCGGCACATCCGATTTGAACGATTGCTCGGCGGGAATCGAACCGACGCCGCCGGCGAGCATGATTGGCTTGTGATAGCCGCGCACTTCCCCTTCGACCGTTTGTTCGAAGGTGCGGAAATAACCGCACAGGTTCGGACGGCCGAATTCATTGTTGAACGATGCGCCGCCGATCGGGCCCTCCAGCATGATTTGCAGTGCGGACGCAATGCGCTGCGGCTTGCCGATGGCGTTCTTCTCCCAGGGCTGCTCGAAACCGGGTATGCGCAAATGGGAAACCGAGAAGCCGTTCAGGCCGGCTTTCGGCTTCGAACCGCGGCCGGTCGCCCCTTCATCCCGGATCTCTCCGCCGGAACCGGTCGATGCGCCGGCGAAGGGCGAAATCGCCGTCGGATGATTGTGCGTTTCCACTTTCATCAGGGTGTGCGTCCGTTCGCTGGAATAACGGTAGGTCCCGGATTCATCCGGATAAAACCGGTCGATCTGCGCGCCTTCAATGATCGAGGCATTGTCCGCATACGCCACGACAGTCCCGGCGGGATGCATGGCATGCGTGTGGCGGATCATGCCGAACAGCGACTTTGTTTTCTTCTTTCCGTCGACGACCCAGTCCGCATTGAAAATCTTGTGCCGGCAATGTTCGGAATTTGCCTGCGCGAACATCATCAGTTCGACGTCGGTCGGATTGCGCGCCATGCGCCGGAAATTTTCCAGCAGATAGTCGATCTCGTCGTCCGACAGCGCCAGCCCCATTTCGCGATTGGCCCTCTCCAGGGCTTCGTGGCCGCCGGAGAGCAAATCGATCGTCGTCAGCGGCTGGGGGACAAAGTGCTGGAATAACTGCGCGGCGGCTGCGAGAGACTCCAGCACCGTCTCGGTCATGCGGTCGTGGATCAGCGGCAACAGCGCGGCTTGCTGCGCGAGGTCGAGCGGGCCGCCCTTCCTGGTACTGATGTAATACGCCACGCCGCGCTCTATTCGTTCCACGGATTCCAGTCCGCAGGAATGCGCGATATCGGTGGCCTTGGAAGCCCAGGGTGAGATCGTGCCCAGGCGCGGCACGACGAGGACCAGCCGGCCGGTCTCCGAGACTTCCGCCGGCGCCGGGCCGTAGGCGAGGATGCGTTCGAGGACTTTGCGTTGTGGCGGCTGGAGCGGGACTTTCAGTGCGGCGAAATGCCAGTATTCCGCTGTGATGGCGGTAACGGCGGGGGCGGTTCTCTTGAGGGCCTGGCTGAGCTTCTTGAGGCGGAATTCCGACAGGGCGTTGCGGCCGCGCAGCGTCAGGACTTCAGGCATTTCCACGGGCAGGGAGGGTTCAAAGCAAAATTATACCTGACGCCGTCCGCACCGGCCGGATCCGCCTTCTTCATATGCGCTCCGCACGGGACTCTTCCTGAACTTATGCCAAGGACGGCCCGGCCCGACGCAATCAAATAGACGTCTGGCATAGCGGGCATTGTGTCAGCGATCCTGGCGCAGCGCAGAATCGTCTGTTCCCGCCCAGCCTGGTTTACACTGCCTTTATGCCCAAAGCACTTACCCCGGTTTTTCTCGCCAGGGAAATCCGCGATATTGAGCAGACCGTCTTATCGCAACCCTCTCCCCCCCCGTTGATGGCGCGCGCCGGGATTGCCGTAGCCGAATTCGCGCGCGTGTTGCTCGGCGATCGCGGCAAGCGCGTCCTGTTGCTCGCCGGCCCCGGCAACAATGGCGGCGATGCTTTCGTTGCGGCACGCCAACTCAAGCAATGGTGGTACGACGTCACTGTCGTATTCACCGGCTCGGAAACGAAACTGTCGTACGAGGCCAGGGCGGCGCTGCAGGACTGGCGTGCAGCCGGCGGCAATCTGCATGAATCGACGCCTGCCAAAGTTGACTGGCACCTGATCGTGGATGGACTGTTCGGCATCGGCCTGGAGCGGCCGCTGGAGGGCAAGCATGCAGACCTGGTGAACTGGAGCAATGTTTCCGGCATTCCGATTCTAGCCATCGATATCCCCAGCGGCCTGCATGCCGACAACGGACGCGTGCTGGGCTGCGCAGTCCGGGCACGCCACACCCTCACCTTCATCGGCCTGAAAGCCGGCCTGTTCACGCTCGACGGTCCGGACTGCGCCGGCGAAGTCCATCTTGAATCGCTCAGCATCGACCTGCCCGACCTTGCCGAACCGCGCGGCTGGCGCATTGAATCGGCGCTGATCGCGAACGTATTGCCACCGCGCAGGCGCAACAGCCACAAGGGTACCTTCGGCAACGTCGGGATTATCGGCGGTGCGCCCGGCATGGTCGGCGCCGCGTTACTGGCGGGTCGCGCCGCGCTCAAACTCGGGGCCGGACGCGTGTACGTCGGTTTGATTGCCGACTCGCCTGAGGTGGACGTCAATCAACCGGAATTGATGATCCGCCCGGCGCAGGACCTGCTCAAGATCGAAGGACTGGACTGTGTCGCCGTCGGGCCGGGTCTCGGTGATTCTCCCGCGGCGCAGAATGCGCTTGTCGCGGCACTGGACCAGCACGCCGCACTAGTACTCGATGCAGATGCGTTGAACCTGATAGCGGCCCAGCCGAAATTGCAGAAGCGCCTCGCTGCGCGGACCGGCGCATCAATCCTGACGCCGCATCCGGCCGAGGCGGCACGCCTGCTTGCCACCACCACGGACCAGATTCAGCATGACCGGATCGCGGCAGCACGCGCGCTGTGCTCCCGCTTCAATGCCGCCCTGGTGCTGAAAGGCAACGGGAGTGTCTGCGCGCTTAAAAACGGCGACTGGTATCTGAATACCAGCGGCAATCCGGGAATGGCCACCGCCGGAATGGGGGACGTGCTGACCGGAATCATTGCTTCCCTGACCGCCCAGGGCGGCAACCCCGACCTCGCGTTGCTGGCCGGTGTGCATCTGCACGGCCTGGCAGCGGACCAGTTGGTTGCAGCGGGTATTGGCCCCGCCGGACTTACCGCTTCTGAAGTAACAGACGCCGGGCGCAAGATTCTCAACGAAGCCCACGCCTGAACACTCAGGCGGTAATGCTGCGCACCGTGAATATTCCAAGCACGGTCATGATGATCGAGCCGAGCAAATGGCTCGAGATCAGCAGAATCGCCCAGGCAAAGCGATTCTCCATCAACAGGCCGACGGCTTCCGCAGAAAAGGAGGAGAAAGTCGTCAGGCCGCCGAGAAACCCGGTGATCACGAACAGGCGCACCTCGATCGGAAGTCCGCCTTGCTGGGAAAAATACTCGACAGCGACACCAACCAGGTAACCTCCGAGTAGGTTGGCTGCCAGCGTGCCATAAGGCAGATTGGGATTGACGGCATTTAGGGTCACCCCGAAAAACCAGCGCAGCCATGCGCCGAGGGCAGCACCAACACCGACCGCCAGGAATCCAGTAGTCCCCATTTGCCGCTCCGCCTGTTATACGAAGCGGCAAATGATAAACCGAAAATTCAGATCAGGCGAACGCGCGGAACAATCGACTGATGGCAGATCAGGTGCGCGAATACTAAGGCCGCCCCGCATCTGCTGCCAGAACTGCATGATCATCAGCGAACCTCGGCTTCGGCACGCCATGACGACGTAACAGGCTGAACACGACCGGCACGAAGAACAACGTGGCAAGCGTCGCGAGCAACAACCCGCCGATCACCGCTCGGCCCAGCGGAGCGTTCTGCTCGCCGCCTTCGCCCAGGCCGCTTGCCATCGGTGCCATGCCGATCACCATGGCGGCTGCCGTCATCAGCACAGGCCGCAAACGGGTCGAACCCGCTTCCAGCGCGGCTTCGATCGGCCCCATGCCGTTATGCAAGCATTCATTGGCGAATGACACCATCAGGATACTGTTCGCCGTGGCAACGCCGACGCTCATGATGGCGCCCATCAGGGAAGGCACGCTGAAGCTGGTCCCGGTCAGGAACAGCATCCAGATGATTCCGCAGAAAGCGCCGGGCAGCGCCGTGATGATAATGAACGGATCGGTCCAGGACTGGAAGTTGATGACCATGATGAAATACACCAGCAGCACGGCTGCGATCAGACCGATTCCCATACGGGTAAATGCGTCGTACATGCTTTCGGCCTGGCCGGTAATCTCAATACGCGTATTGTTCTTCTGTTCGCGCGCCTTCGGAATGAATTCGTCGACCACTTTACGCACGTCGGAAGCGACCGCGCCGAGATCCCTGCCCTGCACATTCGCATATACGTCAAATGTCAGTTCCGTATTGACGTGATTGATGATCGCGGGCAATTCCACGTGCTTGACCGTGGCCACGTTGCCCAACGTCTGGGTGGGCGACTGGCCTTTGCCCGGCAACGGTATGTTCAGTACCGCTTCGACCGAATTCAGCGCTGTCTCATGCGGCTGAACCACGACGACCTGATACGGCCGGCCGGTTTTCGGATCATTCCAGTAATTCGGCGTCACGACGACGCTGGACGAGGAAGCGATCAGGAAGTTCTCGGCGATCTCGCGCTGCGAAACGCCGAATTGCGCGGCGCGCGTGCGATCCACTTCCACGCGCAACGCCGGCTGATTCATGATCTGGTGGACGTGCACGTCCACGGCACCGGGGATGCGCTTCATGCGTGCCGCGATCTCCCTGGCCAAGTGGAAGTTCTTGTAATCACCGCCGATGATCTTGACGTCGATCGGCGCCGGCAGCCCGAAGTTCAGGATCTGGTTCATCATGTCGCCGGGTTGGAAGTAGAACGTGCAGTCCGGAAATTTCTGCGGAAGGCTCACGCGCAGCCTGCGCAGGTATTCCTTCGTGGGAACCTCGTGATCGGATTTGAGCGAAACCAGGATCTCGCCGTCGCCCGAGGACAAAGTGACGTTATCGCTGTAGGCCAGATTCGTCGACGGCGGGATGCCGATGTTGTCGATGACCACATCCAGGTCATTGGCCACGATCGTGCGGCGGATCTCGTCTTCCACCTTCGAGAACAGCACTCCCGTATCCTCGATTCGCGTGCCGGCCGGGGCGTTGACATGCAACCGGATCTGCCCTGCATCGACCACGGGGAAAAATTCCCAGCCGATGAACAGCACCGCGCCGGCTGAGCCGATCACCAGTACGATGAACAGTGCGAACACGGTGACCCGGGCGCCGAGTGCCCAGCGCAGCGCGGAAAGGTAGCGATCGCGCAGGCGTTCAAAATTGGTTTCCACGAAAGTATGCAGCCTCGCCATCGCGCTACGGCTGTCGGCGTGTTCATCCTCCAGCAGCAGATAGCGCGACATCACCGGCACGAGCGTGCGCGACAGGCCGTATGAGGCCATGATGGAAAATACGACGGCCAGCGCCATCGGCGTGAACAGATATTTCGCGGCGCCGGTCAGCAACAACACAGGCAGGAACACGATGCATATGCACAGCATCGACACCAGCGCCGGGACCACAATCTGCTGCGACCCGTCCAGGATCGACTGCTTGATGCCCTTGCCCATCGCCATGTGGCGATGGATGTTCTCGATCGTAACCGTGGCATCGTCGACCAGAATCCCGACGGCCAGGGCCAGCCCGCCCAGCGTCATCAGGTTGAGCGAGTACCCCATGACCGAAAGCATGATGATCGAGAACAGGATGGCCAGCGGGATCGACGCCACGACCACGACTGTCGAGCGCCAGCTTCCCAGGAACAGCAAAATCAGCAAGCCGGTCAGCGCCGCGGCCATGAGGCCTTCGACCACGACCGCACGCATGGCATTGACGACGAACACCGATTGGTCAAACAGGAAGGACAGCGCCAGGCCATCGGGCAGCGCCACGTTGGCCAGGCGCTGACGCACGTCACGGATGATGTCCAGCGTCGACGCACCGCCGCTCTTGAGCACGGTAATCAGTGCGGATTTGCGGCCATCGTGGCGGACCAGGCTGGTCTGCTCGTTGTAGCCGTCCCGCACGTCGGCGACATCGCTGATGTAAACCATCGCGCCACCGGCACTCTTGATCGGCAATGCGCCGAGCTCGGAGATTTTCTCGGGACTGTTGTTGATGCTCAGGATGTAGTCGCGCGAACCGATCTGGGTCGAGCCAGTCGGCAGGTTTACGTTCTGCCTGTTGAGCGCGTCATTGATGTCCTTGACCGTGATGCCTTTCCCATGCATGCGAACCGGGTCGGCATCGATCATGACCAGTCGTGGCCGTCCGCCGTAAGGCAGGGGCACGGTCGCCCCGGGCACGGGCACCACTTCGTTGCGGACCAGCCACAATCCCTGGTCGTACAGTTGCTGTTCGCTCAGCGTGTCGCTGCCCAGCGCGATCTGCAGGATCGGCACGCTGGATGCATCGTATTGCACGATTTGCGGTGGCTGCTGCCCCGGCGGCATGCGCCGGATGATCGTCTGCGACGTCGCGGTGATCTGGCTGACCGCCTGGTCGATCCGCACCGAGGGCTGGAAGTAGATGCGGATAACGTTCTTGCCGTTGATTGTGTGCGACTCGATCCGTTTGATGTTGTTGACGGTGGTAGCGAGTTGCTGCTCCGAGAAGATCGTGATCTGCTTTTCGAACGCGTCGGCCGGAATGCCGCCGTATTGCCAGATCAGCGTGACGATCGGCTCGGAGATCTCAGGGAAAATGTCCTTCGGCATGCGCAGGATGGAAACGACGCCGAGCAGGACGATCAGCATCGCCAGGACTACAAATGTATAGGGCCGGCTAAGCGCCAGCCTGACGATCCACAACGTGCTCTCCCCGGTCTGTGATTGTTGCAACTATGTTGCTTTGATGTTACAAGTTCAGGCACAGCCTCGACAACAAAAACCGTTATAAATCATATATTTCATGATGCAATCAATATTTCATAATGAAATATTGTGCGATGCAAATCAGCGGCATACCGGAAGAGGAAGAATGAAATGATCCCGCCCTCACGATTCGTTTATGCACACCGCAACATCGGTGTTGCAGGCCAGATCGGCGGTGCGTCCATGCGCGGCCGCGCCTCCGGCGCAGTTCTGGTAGTCGGACTTGCGCTGGTTCTGGCGGGACTTTTCGCCATCGGTTTGTGGCCGAAATGGAATGCATTGAAGATCGCGCAGGCAGAAGCCGGGCGGGACGATCTTCCGGTCGTCATGTACGTCGCCGTCAAGCGTGGCAGCCAGAAAGCCGACATCGTTCTGCCTGCGAGTCTCTACGCTATGCAGGAAACCACAATTTACGCGCGCACCAACGGTTATCTCAAGCGCTGGCTCGTCGATATCGGCGATCAGGTCAGGGCGGGCCAGGTCCTCGCGGAAATCGAGGCGCCCGAGGTGGACCGTGAACTCGATCAGGCGCACGCAGCCCTGGCGCAAGTCAAAGCCAATCGCGAGTTAGCCCGCGTAACGTCAGACCGCTACGCAGCGTTGCTCAAAGATGAAGCTGTCTCACCGCAGGAAGTCGACGAGAAGCATGGCGTGCACGAAGCGCGCAAAGCCGACTACGCGGCTGCGGAAGCCAATCTGCGCCGCCTCGAACAAATGAAATCCTTCCAGCGTGTCCTCGCCCCGTTCTCCGGAACAATCGTTGCACGCAATGTCGATGTCGGATCGCTGATCCAGGCCGGTAGCGCATCCGCGTCCGGATGGCTGTTCAAGCTGGCGCAGACGGATACCATCCGCGTGCATGCCGCGGTTCCCCAAAGCAGCATGCGCATGATCAAGCCGGGCATGACTGTCGACCTGGTCGTACCCGAACTCGGCGAGCGCATCTTCCCTGCCAAGGTCATGCGCAGCGCGGGGGCGTTCGATTCCGCGACGCGCACGATGGTGGTGGAAATGCACGTTCCTAATATCGGCGGGCCGTTGTTGCCGGGCATGTATGCCCAGGCCAGGATCAATCTCGTCAATGCCGAGCCGAACCTGCAAGTCCCGATCAATGCCCTGATGATCGGCGGCGACGGAACCCGCGTTGCCACCGTGGATACCGGCGGTGTCATCCATATCAAGCCGGTGAAGCTCGGACGCGATTTCGGCAAGGAAGTCGAAATCCTCGCCGGGCTCGCTGACAGCGATCGCGTCATCAACAATCCCCGCGACAGCCTGCTCGAAGGCACCAAAGTCCGTGCGACGGAAATGCAGGCGCATGCCGAAAAAAAAGAAGCACCCAAGCCATCTGCCGCCCCGACCGAAAAACCCAGGAGCTGAGTGGACTGCGATGAACTTGCGCCTTCCGCTAAAACTTGCAAGCGCCCTCCTGTTGACCGGCTGCATGCACGTCGGCACTGATTACGTTCGGCCGAAAACAACGCTGCCAAACGCGTATATCGAGGCCGGCCCCTGGAAAGACGCTGTGCCGAGCGACGAAGCCATTCGCGGCAAATGGTGGGAAATTTATGGCGATCCGGTACTCAACCGGCTCGAGGAGCAAGCTCGAGCCTCGAGCCCTCGCATCCAGGCCGCTGCCGCGAGAGTGGACCAGGCCCGCGCGGTGCTCGGCTTCAATGAAGCCGGTCGGTATCCGACGCTCGAATTTTCGCCCGACGCTTCGCGTTATCGGGTCTCGGGCAATCGACCGGATCAGCCGGAGAAAGTCGCGGGCAATCACGAATACACCAGCAATCGTTTCAGGTTACCGTTGTACGCGTCTTACGAAATCGATCTCTGGGGCAAGGTCTCCCGTCTGGAAGAATCCGCCAGCCGGCGCATGGAGGCGAGCGTCGCAGCTTACTACGGCGTCCTGCTGACCTTGCAGAGCGATCTGGCGCAGACCTATTTCCAATTGCGCGCCGCGGACGAGGAACTTGTCCTGCTCACTCGCGGCATCGAATTGCGCGAGCGCGCGCGCGACCTGGTCGGCTCGCGCAAACGCGGCGGCCTGGCCAGCGAGCTCGATCTCGCCCGCGTCGAAACCGAGCTTGCCGCGACACAAGCGGAAGCCCAGGCCGCGCTTCGCCGCCGCAATGATCTGCAATATGCCCTTGCCGTGCTGATCGGCGCCATGCCCGGTCCCTTCGACCTCAACGTTGAGCCATTCGCACCTCAACCGCCGATCATTCCCGTCGGCATGCCGGCTGATTTACTCGAGCGGCGCCCGGACGTCGCGGAAGCCGAACGCCTTCTGTCGGCGCGCAATGCCGATATCGGCGTGGCACAAGCCGCGCTGTTTCCTTCGATCAAGCTGACCGGTGCCCTCGGATTCGAAAGCGCGGAGCTGTCCGACCTGCTGAACCGGGACAGCCAGATCTGGATGCTCGGCGCATCACTTGCACAGCCGATTTTTGACGGCGGCCGGCTGCGCTCGAATGTCGATCGCGCACGAGCCGTATACGCGGAGAATCTCGCCAACTATCGCGAGCGGCTGCTGGTTGCATTCAAGGAAGTGGAGACTGCGCTCTCAGCCTTGCGCATTCTTGACCTGCAGCACGAAAGCCAGCTGCGCGCGGTCAACTCGGCGGAGCGAGCCGAAAAGCTTGCCACGGCGCGCTACAAATCCGGACTGGTGAACGTACTCGAACTGGTCGATGCCCAACGCACCCGCCTGCAAGTCGAACGAGGGCGCCTTCAGGTCCGCCAGCAGCAGATGCTGGCAAGCGTGACCCTGATCCGCGCGCTTGGCGGCGGCTGGGCCGAACGCCGCGACGCTTCCGGCACCGCTTGGGCGATGCCGGCAAAGCAGGCGCCGGACAGCTGATGCGCGGCTTTGTGCCGGCTCAGCCAGTCGCAATGATCACGTTGCTTGCCTTGATTGCATTTGCCGTCAGGGTTTGACGAACCCGTATTTCTGCAGGAGTTTCGTGCCGGCATCCGATTGGACGAAAGCAATGAAATCTCGCGCGACCGTTTTATCGCTGGAGGCCCTGATCGCTGCGATGGGATAGAGAACCGGCTTCTGCGTAGGCACCTGGAAGGCGACCCTGACCTTGTCCGGAAGCACCGCAGCGTCAGTCCGATAGACGAAGGCTGCTTCGACTTCGCCCCGGGAAGCATAGTCGAGGCTCTGTCGCACATTCTGCGTATTGACCATTTTTGGCTGCAGCGCATTCCAATGGCCGGCAGCGCTGAGCACTGCCTTGCTATACCGGCCAACCGGTACGCTTTCGGGATTGCCGATCGCGATATGGCGGATCTCACTTTTCGCCAGGTCATTCAGCGAAGCCAGCATGAGCGTCGAATCGTTTGGAACGACCACGACCAGCGAGTTGCGCACGAAGTTTGCACGCGTTCCCGCCTCCAGCAAGCCATCCGCTTGCGCCTTATCCATGGTTTCCTGGTCCGCCGATGCGAAGACAGCCACCGGCGCGCCTTTCGCTATCTGCTGCAGGAGTTGCCCGGAACCGGCGAAATTGAAGACGACTTTCGTATCCGGATGCGCGCGCTCGAATTCGTGTCCGATGTCGGTAAAGGCATTGATCAGGCTCGATGCCGCCGAGACGATCAGATCGGCAGCCATCGCGCCCGCCCCGAACTGCAAGGCAAGCAGCGCAATCGTTATTTTCATGAGTGGCCGGTACATTGCGTTGGCGCTCCATTGCTTCTGTGTGGACAGTGGCATGCGCATGCTAGAACCTGAGGCGAAAACCGGTGGAAGCCGTGAATATGTCGTGTATGAAGATCGTCGTGCTGTTCGACTCGAACGCGTCTCCCCTGTAGTGCGAGAAGATTGCGCCGGTATAGAGCGACACGCCCTTGAACCACTGGTAGGTCAGCAAACCGCCCCACGCATCGATGTACCCGCCCAGGTAATGCGTGGTCAATGTCGGACCGGAATCGAACCTTGGCAGGCCGATCCACATGTAAGCGAGGCCCGCATTGAGCTTGGGCGTGAAATCGTAGTCGAAGCCCAGGTGTGCAATGTTGATCTTCTGGACGTGGCCGACGTACGCCGTGGATTTGCCGGCCGCCACATCTTCGCCGTACAGATTTCCGATGAATGGAATGTTCGGATCGGGGCTCGCCGTGCGCAATCTCGCCTGTTGCCCGCCGGCTTGGACATGCAATTCGTCCGTCAATTTATACTTGGCCGATAACAGCACGGCGGTCTGGTCGTAGGCGGTCAGGTCGATGAAATTGGATAACGTATTGTCGGTCGACGTCTTAAGCACATCCTTGAATTGCTGGTAGACGAGCTGCACGCCGAAGCGCTTGTTCTCGTAACCGAGGTTCGTGGAATAACCCTCGTTGCCATGCTTCAGCCCGCCGTTGGCGCCAAAACCGTACAACAGCCCGAAATTGATATCCCCCAGTTTGTGCGAGTACTTGACGCTGTTGTCGACCCGTCCATTCTCGGAAATACCCCCGCCAGCGCCGTAGACGCCATTGCCGTAGATCGAGAACAGGCCGGCTTTCTGCAAGGGTGCATAGCCGTTCAGGACATCGTTGATCTGGTTCGTATTGCGTCCCACCGAGATGCGTCCCCACTTGTCGCCCGAGAATCCGCCGACCGCTTCCTTCGCAAACAGCTGGCCATTCAGAGAACTGGTCGCATAGGCGGTGGTGGGATATCTCGAATTGAGGGCCTCGTTGTGCGATTGGTCGGTCAACTGGCCGGTCGCCGGATTGAATGCCGAGTCGAGCACGACAAATGCCTTGAGTCCGTCTGCGCCGATATCCCGGGTTGCCCGTATGCCCCACGAGGAAGTCGAGAGCGCACTATTGAAGATGCCGGTCTGGCTGGACATGTTGGAAGCCGGATAAGGAACTTGCGCGCCGCCAGGTCCCGTGGGAGTCGTCCGCGGATACCTCACGCCGCCGGAAATGTACGGCCCGATGGAAGTCGGCATTTCCCCGCTCTGCACAAGAGAGTGGCTCGTATAGCCGACAGACAAATCGATTGTGCCGAATACTTCGACCTTGAAATTGTCGGTCGTGAGCACGGCTACGCCGCCTTCGCCGCTGGTCGATATCGGACCTTTGCTTGTTGGGTTGACGGACGAGCCGGCCTGCTTCGTGGGTTCGGCCTTATTTTCGGTCACGACCGGAACGGGTGCGACAACGGCGGTCGGCTGGCCTGGTCCATTTTCCGGCCTGGTCGCAGCCGCAGGTTCGGCTTTCTTCTGCGTCTCAACAGGGGCAGTCGAATCAGCTCCCGTCGCAGACATGAATTCGTCGTACTCTTCCTGGGTGATGATGCCTTTTTTCAACTGCAGATCCAGCAGCCTCTTGATCGGATCATCCGCGTAGGACGCACTGCACAGCGTCATCATTCCAACAGCCATTGCCACTGCAACTTGCTCGCGCACGGTCCGATTGGGTTTTGCTTTTTTTGTGGTTCTCACAGCCCTGTCCCCTTCGTAATGTCTATATAAATATAACGGCAAATAAATTTTTTATTTCACTGCACGGATGGTCTGGCGCGGGAGCGCCGGCGGGCCTGCCTTGTCCGTACCCGTCAACAACTCACGGATCGCTTGTTCACTGACACGGCCCTCTGCATCCCTGTAGGGGGCCGTCTTTACATCCACTACTTTCTCCACCCTGCCCTCATTCAATACGACCACCGTCTCCGCGAGCACCGCCACGTCTTCCGGATCGTGCGTGATGGCCAGCATCGGCACCTTGAACATCGCGCGCGTGGCAACCAGCTCGGCGCGCATGCGTCCACGCAGCAGCGGATCAAGCGCGGCAAATGGCTCGTCCAACAGCAACAGGGACGGCCGTCGTATCAATGCCCGTGCCAGCGCCACGCGCTGGCGCTGGCCACCTGACAATTGCGCCGGATACGCCTTGTTCAATCCGCGTAGTTCGAACAAATCCAGAAGTTCCGAGACACGACGCGCCGCGTCCATCGGCAGCGTACGCTCCCACCACCGCTTCACGCCGAACCCGATGTTTTCTTCGACGTTCAGGTGTGGAAACAACGCGTAATCCTGGAACAGGTAGCCGACGGCCCGCGCATTGGCGCGCACGTCAATGCCGGCCATCGAGTCGAACAATACCTCGCCGCCTACCACGATCCGCCCGTAATCGGGTTTCTCCAGGCCGGCGATGGCGCGCAACGTCAGGCTTTTGCCTGCACCCGAGGGACCAAATACCACACCAAGGTCGTCGTCGCAGGTGAACTTCACATCCAGCGTGAAATCGCGTCCATTCGAACGCAGCGTCTTGCGAATATTGATCTCGATACGCATGGCGTCAGCTCGCGTAGCGTGGTTTCAGCAACCGGCCCGAAGCAAGCAGGATCGATATGCATACGATCGAAGTCACGATGACCAGGAAATTCGCCACATCGTCTTTTCCCGCCTGGACCGCTTCATAGACGGCAATTGAAAGCGTCTGGGTGCGTCCGGGAAGGCTGCCGGCGACCATGAGCGTAGCGCCGAATTCGCCCAGCGCGCGGGCAAAGGCGAGCATTGAACCCGCCAGGATTCCGCGCCACGCCAGGGGTAGCGTGACCCGGAGAAAAACTTCGAATTCGGGTTTGCCCAGCACGCGCGCAGCCTGTTCGTACTGGCGCTCGACTCCCTCGAAGGCAGCGCGTGCAGCCTTGTAGACCAGCGGAAAAGCGACAACTGCCGCTGCGATCACCGCGCCCTGCCACGTAAATATCAGAGAGATGCCCAGCCTGTCATAGAGCCATTCGCCGATGATGCCGCGCCGGCCCACCAATACCAGCAGGTAATAGCCGAGCACCGTCGGCGGCATGACCATCGGCAGCGTCATCACGGCGTCCAGGATTTCCCTGCCGGGAAAACGCGGACGAGCAACGGCAAATGCAATCGCAACGCCGAACAAGGACGCGAGCAAGGTCGCCCAGCCGGCGACCTTGAGGGTGAGGAACAAAGGGATCAGGACTTCCTGCGATGTCGGCATTTCAGGCAATGACTTGAAACGAAAATCGTCGTATATATCTCTATATAACGACGCCCGCGAAGCGTAACGCCTCACCCCCGTCTGCGTCAAGGAAATGCGGATTCCACGAGCCCGGCACCCAAAAAAAAGCGGCAGCCTGGATTCAGGCGCCGCTTAAGGCTCGAAAG
Source organism: Betaproteobacteria bacterium (assembly GCA_025351455.1). Lineage (GTDB taxonomy): Bacteria > Pseudomonadota > Gammaproteobacteria > Burkholderiales > JACQAP01 > JACQAP01. Next base: position 23,342 of record JANXVW010000070.1, read on the forward strand.
AAGGTCTGCACGTCGAGCGCTCGTTCTTTTCGCCCAACAGCAAACCTCCCTTTCGCTATATTCTTGTAGACATAACGAAACGTCAAGGAATTTCCGAGCCCTGTGTCTACCGGATATTTCAGGATGCCAAGCCAGGCCGGAAGGCCGGTTCCGCGCGTCGGGCGACCATTTCTCAGCCGCCGCCCATCAGGTCTGCGAAATTGCGCAACTCTTTGGCGACGCTCGCGCTGGCCTTCGCTTCCATGTCGCTGTAGCGCTGCAACACTTCCTTGCCGAACTCGGTCACTATCGCCCCGCCGCCGGCCTTGCCTCCGGTCAGCGTTACCACCACAGGTGACTTGAACGCCTGGTTCATGGTGTCCACCAACAGCCAGGCCCGGCGATAGGACATTTCCATCTGCCGCGCCGCGGCGGAAATCGAACCGGTCTCATCGATTGCCCGCAACAGGTCGGCTTTACCCGGTCCCATCGCAATCGCCTTGCGGAACATGATGCGGATCTGTGGCCTGAGATCCTGCCTGGCGTGCTTTCGAGGTGGAGAAGGTTTCGCCATGTAAGGAGCCTATCAGCGCCAGCGATCGGCGGCCGCGTCGTCTGTCTTACGCGCGTCTACCCAACGCGCGCCCTCCGGCGTTTTTTCCTTTTTCCAGAACGGCGCGCGGGCTTTCAGGTAATCCATCAGAAATTCGCACGCCTGGAAGGCTTCTCCGCGATGCCCGCTCGCCACGACCACCAGCACGATCTGGTCGGTGGGCTGGAGCGTGCCGACACGATGCACGATGAGCACATCATAAATATCCCAGCGCGTCCTCGCCTCCGCGACTATTTCCTCCAGCGCTTTTTCGGTCATGCCAGGATAGTGTTCAAGCGTCATTTGGGCGACGTCGGCCCCCTCGTTCAGGTCACGCACCACACCGACGAAGCTCGCGATGGCGCCGATCTTCGGATTGCCGCGCCGCATGCCAGCCATTTCCGCGCCGGCATCGAAATCCCCGGTCTGCACGCGTACCGCCACGTCAGCCTCCTGTCACCGGCGGAAAGAAAGCCACTTCGTCACCATTGCCCACCGGCGTATCAGCCGCGGCCATGTCCTGATTCACGGCAACGCGTACCGGTTTGCCGGGGGCCAGTTCCCGCTCCCACGCGTCTCCACGATTGCGCAGCCACGCCGTCAGGCCGGCGACGTCATGCACATCGCCGGGCAATTCGACTTGCTCGCGCTCACAGCCAAAGACTTCTCTCAGGCGGGCGAAATACAGCACCTCGACGGTCGCGATCCTGGAATCGTTCGGTTTCATGACAGCAATTATCGCCGGTTTGCCCGGCAATTGCAGCCGGTCCCGGCAATTCGCTGCGGAACTCGTGCATCAGCTTCCCGGCGTTAGTTACAATGGAATATAATGCTTTAGTGGCGTGGCAGCAGCACGCCAATCGGATGATTGCTGCTCGAAACCAGGATGACGAAACCACTTAATACTGCGATCGCATGGAAGACCGCCGATCCGGCCACGCCGACGCTCGCGGATACGCGCGGGCGCCCCCTGCGCGACTTGAGGATATCGGTTACCGACCGTTGCAACTTCCGTTGCACCTATTGCATGCCGAAAGAGGTGTACGGGCGCGACTTCCAGTTCCTCGAGCGTTCCCAGCTATTGAGTTTCGACGAGATCCACCGGCTGGTGAAAGTTTTCCACGGGCATGGCATCGAAAAAGTGCGCATCACCGGTGGCGAACCGCTGGTGCGCCGCCAGCTCGAGAAGCTCATTGGCATGCTGGCGCAGGAACCCGGTCTGGACCTGACGCTGACCACGAATGGGTCGCTCCTCAAACAAAAGGCGCAAGCCCTCAGGGACGCGGGACTGAACCGCGTGACGGTCAGCCTGGATTCCCTTGACGATGCGGTATTCCGGGCGATGAACGACGTCGATTTCCCGGTGGCCAAGGTCCTCGAAGGCATCGAGGAAGCAGACCGCGTCGGCCTGAAACCGATCAAGATCAATATGGTCGTCAAGCGCGGCATGAACGATCAGAGCGTCGTCGATATGGCGCGTTTCTTCAAAGGCAGCGGCCACATCCTGCGCTTCATCGAATTTATGGACGTAGGCAACACGAACGGATGGAAAATGGGACATGTTGTCCCCTCGCGCGAATTGGTCTCGCGCATCAACGCCGAGCTGCCGATCGAACCCGCCGACCCGAACTACGTCGGCGAAGTCGCCGAGCGCTGGCGCTACAAGGACGGCTCGGGCGAAGTCGGCTTCATTTCGTCGGTAACGCAGGCATTCTGCAAAGACTGTACGCGTGCCCGGCTCTCCGCAGAGGGCTCGCTCTACACCTGCCTGTTCGCCACCGAGGGAACCGACTTGCGCGATCTGATTCGCAGCGGTGCCAACGACGACGAACTCGCGGCAGCCATTGCCAAAGTCTGGCGTGTGCGCAGCGATCGTTATTCGGAAATACGCACGGCGGATACGGCGAAACTGCGCAAAGTGGAAATGTCTTACATCGGCGGGTAGTCGTGCTGGCCGAAACCCGAAGCATCTACAGTGACCTGATCCCTTGAAAAGAGCCGAACTCGCAAAAAGCAAAGGCAAGAAAATAGATCGCCAGATGAGCCAGTCCGCTACCCCCAGCCGCTTCGGACAAGGTGCATCGGCCGTAGTGGACCGGCGCGAGCAGCGCACGCGCGACCAGGCGCTCGGCTTGGTGGCGTTTGCGATCAAGCTGGAAGGCGATCTCGTAAAGCAACTGCACTCGCTTGCACAGGAACGCGGCATACCGTTGAACGAGTTAACGGCCGATCTCCTCAGAAAGGGCCTGAAAGCCAAATAGCCCGTCTCCAATTGAAATTGAACGGTGACCATGGGAATCGCCGGCGCCGATCGCGCCTGATTGCACCTGCTAAAACGCCCGCCGACCTCTACCTTCTCATCTCCGCCGACCGCCTCCCAGAAGTTTCCTATTGGTCTTTTCGTAGTTCATGACATTCTTCCCTCACCCTCTTTCCCTCTTTCGGAGGGAGAGGGAAGAAAAAGCCCTTCTCCACTCCGGGAAAGTCGTGCGTATATCAATGCCGAGGATTTCCTCGTGCTTGCCAAATCTTTATCGCCGATATCACGAGGATCGTTGCGAGCATCGGTAGTAGCATCGCCGTGGGGATAATGCCGAGCAAGCGCCCGCCGATAAAAGCACCCACGACCGATCCTGCGGCCAGGATTGCCAGAAAGCGACGCTCGGTGTGAATAACCGCGAAACTTTTGTCTTTGCTGTATCGAGTAAATCCGACAATCATCGTGGGAAGGCTTACAGCAAGCGAGAGGCTGCCTGCAAGTTTGATGTCTGCACCGAACAACAGGACGATTGTTGGAATGAGCAACTCACCTCCAGCAACACCCATCATTTACGCCACAACTCCGATTCCGAAACCCAGGAGCGTGCCGACGAGGGCAAGTGGTGCCCCATTGAATAACGGCGGCTCTTTGATCGCGCTTGGCTCATGACCCCACAGGAGCAAGGCGGCGATGGCTAATAGCAATACCGCTAATACGCGGCACAGGCTTCGCGACTCGATGCGAGTTGCCCATCCAGCACCAAACCACGCGCCGACCAGGCTGCCCGCCTATAGCGTTACGATCACGTCCCACCGTTGGAATACGCTCGCCAGCGGAATAGTTCCCGCCCTCAGCGGCAACGACGCAGCTACCACGATAAGGCCAGTCGCCTTGTTGATGATGATGGCGGGCAGGGCTGAGAAGCCGAAGACACCAATGAGGAGAGGGAGCCGAAACTCCGCACCGCCTAGGCCAATAAGCCCGCCTAACGTCCCGACCGCAAGTCCGCTGCCGAAGACTGTACCGCTGTTCCTGACGGGTTTGGGCAAAGGACGCTCAATTGCTCTTAGCCGCAGGAAGTATGAACCCGTATTTCTCGAATATCTTCCGTGCTTCCGGCGTGCGCAAGAAATCGATATATTGGCGCGCACCCACCTTGTCTTTTCCTAAAGTGGTCAACGCAGCGCCCTGCTCTAGCGGCGGGTACATGTCTTCCGGAATAAGCCAATAGCGTCCTTTGCCCACCATATTCGGGGCGCGAACCAGAGAGAGCGCGAGAACGCCGATTTCCGCGTTTCCTGTCTCGGCGTATTGCTTCGCCTGCACGATGTTCTCGCCGTACACCACTTTCGGTTCGATCTCTTTCCAGAATCCGGCTTTCTCGATTGCGGCTTTGCCGGCGCGGCCGTAGGGCGCGTGTTCCGGATTGGCTAGCGCGATGTGCTGAACTTTCGCATCACGCAACACCGCCATGCCGACGTTAATATTCACATCAGGGTCCATCGTCCAAAGCACGATGCGTCCGATGGCGTAGAGCGTGAGACTGTTGCGATCGGCGCTCCCTTCCTCCGCTAATTTCCGTGGGTAATTCATATCGGCGGACATGTACACGTCGATTGGCGCCCCTTGCCGGATCTGGGTATAAAACATGCCCGACGATCCATTCGTCACCGTTAGCTCGACGTCAGGATGCTGCTTTTCGAACGCTGTATTGAGTTCCGGAACGCAATACACAAGATCGGCAGCAGCGGCAATCGTTATGGTCTCGCGCGCTTGCACTGTTGGAACGGAAAAGAGCAACGCCAAAATGCCAACGCAAATTCGCAACATATCGCAGCCTCTAAAGAATGTATTGGAGTGTCATTGTATACCAATGTATATAACGACTCATGGAATCGCCGCTGCGTCGGTGGCCCGCTTCTGAGTGTGACGGGCATATACCACGCATCGATTCTTGTACCGTCTTTGTACTGCGCGACATTTGGTATAGTGGTGGAAAGCGATACAAGTCATCGATCCCGTTTTTTACCACAAGCACCATGTCATCCGCCAAGACCCTCCACGATCTGACCGCCACGTCCGACTACGACCCGAATTCCATGCCGGTGGAAAAAGCGCGCGAACACATCCGTGCTTTTCTTTCGCCGGTGAAGACGGTTGAACGGCTGAGCATCCGCGCGACGCTCGGGCGCGTGCTGGCTGAGGATGTAATCTCGCCGCTCAATGTGCCGCAGCATGACAACTCTGCGATGGATGGCTATGCAGTGCGCTTCGCAGACTTGAAATCCGATGCAGAAACCACGCTGGAAATAGTCGGGTCCGCATTGGCCGGCAAACCCTGGCAAGGGACGCTGGCACCCGGCCAGGCAGTGCGCATCATGACCGGAGCCGTCATCCCCTGCGGCGCGGATAGCGTGGTACAGCAGGAGCGGGCAAAGGTTTCTGCTGGTCAGGTCAGCGTCATGCCGCTGCCAAAGAAAGGCACGAACACGCGCAGCGCGGGAGAAGATCTGCGCGCGGGCGAAGCGGCGCTCAAACGCGGGCAGCCGATACGACCAGCCGAAATTGGCATGATGGCTTCACTGGGCATCGGCGAAGTCGCGGTTTATCGCAAATTGCGCGTGGCGTTTTTCTCGACCGGCGATGAGCTCGTTGCGGTCGGCACGCCGCTGGGCCCAGGCCAAATATATGACAGCAACCGTTATACGATCCATGGCCTGCTCATGCGGCTGGGGTGCGAAGTGCTGGACATGGGCGTGATCCGCGATACGCCGCAGGATGTCGAACAGGCGTTCAAGGATGCCGCGCAGGCTGCCGACGTGGTGATTACCAGCGGCGGTGTTTCCGTCGGGGAAGCAGACTACGTCAAGCAGGTGCTCGATAGCCTTGGCGAAGTGCTGTTCTGGAAAATTGCCATGAAGCCCGGCCGGCCGCTTGCCTACGGCAAGATAGGCGATGCGCATTTCTTTGGACTGCCCGGCAATCCAGTCGCCGTCATGGTTACGTTCTATCAGTTTGTGCGTGATGCGTTGCTGCACCTGCAGGGACAGACCGGGACCATCCCGCTGCCGACCCAGAAGGTCGTCTGCACTTCCGCAATCAAGAAAGCGCCGGGCCGTACGGAATTCCAGCGCGGCATTCTTTCGCGCGATGCAGC